>DAOTWZ010000015.1:0-39055 GCA_034435615.1 Dehalococcoidia bacterium | reverse complement strand
CGTAGCGCAGCCTGGTAGCGCACCACAATGGGGTTGTGGAGGTCGCCGGTTCAAATCCGGCCGCCCCGACCAGATTTTCAAGTGCGACGTGCAGCCAAATCTATCACCAGAGTTGCCCCTAAGAAGCTATCTGGCAGCAACTTTGGCAGCAGTCGGACTGAAGTCCCGCCGCCGGACCGAGGCATCTCAAGCGGCGGCGTCAAGCATCCGGGGACATAGCGCACTTGCCCGGCCCTCTGCGGCCACCAACCCAGGGAGCGTTCCGTCAGGGCAGGCACCCACCTTTCCTAAGAGCGTAACCCAGCACCGCTGATGGGGCAAGTCTGACACCAGGGCCCAGCGGGGCGTCCCGTAAAGTCTAGGTCGCTGGCTGGAAAGCTCAGGCGCGACAGGGAGAGTCCTGCTATCGTAGCGACGTTGATTAGGTCTTCGGGAAGACCTTCCCCGTCCGTGACCAGATCCGTAGGGGGCAAGTTGAGGCGTGGGCGGTGCCTTGTGTATCTGCCCCCAGCAGGGCTGCAGCTGCGTGGCACGAATACTTACGCTGGCCCGACTACAACTGTTTCGTTGGCAGCCGTCCATCGAGCGGCTGGTCAAAACCCGGGAGCGGCTGCTTCCTCGGTAGTCCAGAGAGAGGCTCCTGCCAGGCACCACCTTTGCAGCTGATGGCTACCCGGAGGGGAGTGTCGTTGTCTCCTCACCCGGGCTGAACAAAAATGTGGCCGCCGGCACTCCGGAGCCTTACCGGCGAAGCTCCCTCGACACCGCCAGAGCACTCGTCGCAGACGGGCGTCCAGTCAGGCCACTTGATGGCGAGAGACTCCCGCCTCACCAGCACCCTAGACCGGGGCTCTCCGGTGACACCGCCAGCACATGCCCACGATGGCCTCCACCACCATGGCCTCGGCCCGGGAGAAAGGCTCCGGGCCGAGTTCGGGCAGCGGCGGCGGCATCTCGATGCAGGTGCCCAAGCAGCGGCCGAACGCCCACCAACACCGGCTCATCTACCTGAACTTGAACTTGCCCGCCAGCCAGCGGCGGACCGCCTCGGGCGAGGAGTGATGGTCGTAGATGCCGCCGCCCTTCTCGCAGAGTGGTAGGCCCGCACCGGCGCGGGGGCATAGTAGACCAGGGGCGAATAATGCGTCCGGCAGAGGCAATAACGCTCGCTGCACGAAGGACGAGACGCAGACGGGCGCCTCGGCAGGAACACCTGCTGCGGCCGCCTCCTGCGGCATCACCAGCAGCGGGTCCTTCCAGCCGATACGTCTGCCGATGCCTTCAGGAAGTATGGCGCTCGACCCACGATGGACAGTTCACTGTTACCCGTCCCCCGCGCCGATGGCCTCCGAGCGCCCTACAGCACAGGCTGACGACACAGGCACTTGCTCGGCGCGGCAGGAGGTGCGGCCCGGGGGTGGTGGCGTCCCGGAGGCGCTATAGCGTGTCTCAAATGGGCCTAGCCGCCCTGCTGAGTCCGCCCTACTATCACTCATGATAACTCCTGCCTGGCACACAGAGCAAACGAGCCAGGCGCAGAAGGGCCATGCCAGCTATCCGTAGGACAACGGTGCGTGAAAATGGTGAACTGCGAGGTGGGCCATGCTGGCCGAGACCCTGAGCAGCATGGGAACAGACATGATGGAGATGGGCCCGCCACCTCGGCCCACCCTCCTCTTCTGGGAGGGCCAGAGTGTGGGGCCTTCAGCATCGGACCGGTAGGGTGGGAGGCGTCCGGAAACGAGCCGCCCCTGTGGCAGCCGCTCGCGGAGGCGCAGGGCTCCTTGGCGCCACAGACGACAAAGCCATGCTGACTTTCTAAAGGGCAGCAGGCGGTATGCCGCTCCTGACCAGCCCCCGCGAATGCCCTCAGGTGGGCTTGCACGATGGTGTGGTGGACGGAGGTCTTGCGTGCCACACCGGAGATTGCAGGCCTGACGGTGCTAAACGTGACTGGCATGGCAGTAACGTATGCCGGTCCGTGCCCTACCGGATGCCAGAGCCCGCATCGCCGTATCCGCCAATATGGTCGACGCGCAGCAGCAGTCAACCGGAATGGGCGCTTTAGGCACCTAGCCCCCGAGTTATAAAGCCGTGGAAAGGCAGAGAAAACCGGCGAAATTACGCCGCGACAGGATGGCACCACGGCTGCTGTGGACAGACGATGTGCCACGGATGATGTGCAGGATGGACTCAGTACTGTAGGGCACCTTGTCCTGGTTTTCTGAGCGCTGTCCCTTGGCCAGTGATCAATCGGGCTTGTCTTAGCTTGTTTCGGGCCTAAACTCTAGCTGTGGTCCCGATATTGGGCCTGGTGATTCAGTAGCAGTTGCCGCATGCCAGCGATATTGACATGACCGGCATCAGGTATGAGGTGAACCAGTCTCGACTCGGATGATCCCAGGACCTCTTTGCCAAAAATACCAGATGCCCTGGTTTGCCAGCTCCGGCGCATCGGCATAGGTGACGATCCAGCGTGCGATCTCTCGTTGTCGCATGTCCTTCCTTCCAACGAGCCGCTGGATAGTCCTTCCCACCCAACGGTCTACAGGCTGGAGGTAATAGCGACCCTCATTCGTTACCCTATCCGCGACGCCGAACCAGACGGCAAGATCGCGGAGAAAAAGCGATGCTATCTTAGGCCCGATGCCGGGGACGCCGCACAGACGGCTGTGCGCCGCTACAGCATGCCCCGCCTCAATCGCCGCTCTCACAGACTCGACCAGGTTTTCACAGTGAAATGTGCATAGAAGACACGAGCATGGCTGCATCGCCACATGATGAAGCGGGTTGTGGCTTACCTGAATCGGGCGAAGCCCGCCCGCAACCATGCGCCTATGGAACTCTCGAGATAAGGTAGCCGCGTCAGCCCGTTCACCGAGTTCGCGAAGCAGTCCGCTCGCGACCTGGGCATAGCGTTTCGAATTAAAGTTGCGCTCAAAAGCGTAATAGCCGAGAAACAGGGCCAGGGACTCTGCCCAGCTCGACTTGTAACCTGCTTCTTGCCAGTGCCGGAGATGTCTCTGGCGAAACAGCGGGCTGACGTCCCGCGCGAAAAACGACAGGGCCTCTCGGCCCTCTCTGCTAGCGGGGGGAAGTCGCCGTGCCCGGTTAGGGCCGGCCCTCTGGAATCGCCCGCGATCAGCGGCAGGCCGGTCGCCCATCCGGGAGTCCGCCCTCGATGACCCTGTGGGGAGCACGGGATGCTGGTGTCCTTGTTCGTACACTGCCCGGAACAAGAAAAGGTCGACGATGAGGAGGTCGACGCCGCTGAACCCCGCCCGGGCCAGATCCTCCTCGAGGGGGCCCTCGGGCCAGGCCCGGCGCAACTCCTCGGCGATGGCCCGCAGAAGGGCGTTCGCCGAGCGGTACTCGTCCTTAGAAAGGATGCCGTGTCCTGCCTGTACCTTGCCCGCCAGTCCGAGCCTCTTCAGCGCCTTTCGGACTGGCCCGTTCCATATCCCACAGCGGTGTGGATAGATGTAGGCGAGCATCTCGGTGGCGGACGCGGTCTTCCATCCTTTGATGGAGGAAATGACACTTGAGTAGGCTTCCTCGGGATCGTCCCTCAGGTCGTAGAGCGCGCGGATAGCCTGACGTAGCCTGTCCAAGCCGTTGTCCACTACCAGTTGCCGAGCTATGTAGGCCTTATTCTTGACCACCTGGTGAGCCCACAGCCTGCGAACTATCTCTAGGACGTCTTCCTCTGACAATCGATCGAGCCGGGTTGGCAGCTCTTCCTGGAAGAAGCGTCGGTGCTCGCTCCGCTCCGCGATGTCGGTACGATAGGTATCTGTGCTGGTAAACCTTTTGAACCTGTCTATATACTCACGAAGGCGATGGCGCTCGTTGGGCGAGAATGGGAACACACTGTGACTCATCTCCGTTTCGCCTTCTCGACCGATGGCGCGGCGGTCTCCAGAGGCCAGTTGCTACCATTGCTGTTGTAAGTCCATCACTCGCTGCCGGAACTGGCCCAGCCGCGACCCATGAGAAAGGAGTTCCCTAGCTTCATCGATCCGGCCCGCGCGGGCAGCCGTGTCGGCCGCTTGCTTAATGTCACCGGTCACCCTCACGATCTCTTCCAGCAACAGGCCGAAGGCCACATAGACGCCGTTCCCGCTCATATTGGTCGGCAGAGGATTTAAGGCAGTCACTTCGCTTCACTCCTCACCTATCTACATCGTCCAGGTCCAGCCCCATCCGCTCTTCGAACTCCTCCTTCTACTGCTGCCATGCCCGCTCCTCGTCAGGGGTCGGGATCTTCTGGGCCGCTCCTCTGGACTTGAGCCACAGGTCATACCAACCCTCCACCTTCGCCCGACAGGCCTCCACGGCAGCTCGGAAGAGAACCGTCCTAATGGCCCGTTGCCTGGCCAACCTCCCCACCAGTTGGCATGGGCTTTCACCTCTTTGGCCAGCATTGCTTCGATGACGCCCCCAGGGCCTGCATTGAGCCAGTCTGCCTGGTCCGGGGTCCCCATGCATGTCAAGCCTATTCTGTTACCTCCCTGAGCCGATTATCACATCGCGTGTTTCTGCTGCATATGCCTGAGGCGCAAGAGCTGAAAAACAATGGTTGGATGGAAGACCTCTTGCTCTTCACGGGTGCCTATCCTCCTCGGTAGGGACAAGAAGTTGCCAGGCAATGTTACAGAGGCCTGCAGGCCAGATCCCGCCCTGGCGAAGTCCTACATCCCACCGTCTTGGACGCCCACCCACCTCCCCAGCCCAGGCACGCCACTGCCCCCGGGCCGCCGGCGAGGGACTGGAGCCTCTCGGCACTCTGTCCTCCCGGCCGGAGCGGTAGAACCGCACCTCTACCGAGAGGAGCGCGGCACCGAACTCTTGCAGGGCATCGGGGAGATGGCGGACTGCTGTGGTCCCGCGGCCCGGGAAGCCCAGCTCTCCCCGCGCCAGGAGCCAGTCGTCCACCCGCAGGCGCCCCTCGAAAGACGCGCCGGGGGCGACCACCTCCAGGTGCCCCAGAGGCACGCGCCGCACGAGCCTGCCGGAGGCATCGAGGGCGTGGGCGTAGGCCGGCGTCACCCAACACTCCACATCGCCCGTCGGCCAGAGGTCTTCTGGCAGCATGACGCGGCTGAGGCTGTAGTTGGGGTGTCGCCGCCCTCGAGGGTCTTTCCCGAAGGCTTCCAGCTCCAGAGGCTCGGCAGCGGTCCGGACTGTCCCGCCCAGCTCCCGCAATGTGCCGTCGAAGAGGCCCCACAGGAGGGCAGTGCGGAGCAGCCCTTTGAGGCTGCTGCCCGGGACATAGGGCCGCTGGCGCATGGGCTCGCGCACGAGAGGCCAGTAGCTCTGCGGCGCCTGGCCCAGGAAGCGCAGGGAATAGGCCGCGTACGGGGCCGCCCGCCGCCCCCGCAGCAGGTCGAGGGGCGCGGGCACGGGGCCCCGCCCTGGCCAGAGCTCCTGATAGAGGCGGCCCAGGTCCAGCACCCGCAGCCTGCCCTCCTCGGCCACGAAGTCCCAGCCGGCCCGCCTTTCTTCCGGTCGCCGTATGTGTAGGGGGGTGAGGGCGGTCAGACGCACCTCGTACTCGGCCATCTCCTACCCACCTCCTGTGGCAGGGGCGGCCAGGGGGAAGGCAAATCCCACCCGCAGCACAGGGTGCGCGCCGGGCAGGCGCTCGCTGGGGGTCACGTCGGCCGACTGGCCATAGAGCTGGTCGGGGTCTCCGCAGATGAGGGAGCCCTCCTGCACCATGTTCACCCACTTGCGCCGCCTGCCCGGCCAGGCGGGGGAGGCTATCCAGCCCTCGCGCCGCACCAGCCGGTAGCGGGCGCCCTCGCCCAGCGCCCCCGCCTCTAGCTCAGCCGCTGTCGGCAGGTAAAGGGACAGAGTGATGAACCGGCCGCCCTGGACCTGAGGCGCCCTCCAGTCCCTCAGCTCTTCGACACTGAAGCGGCCGAGTCCTACCGACCGCTCGCCGTCCAGGCCCATCTCGCCCAGGACGGCAAGGCCCTCCCGCAGTTTCCGCATCTCCTCCTCTCGCGGGGCCCTGGCCAGGAGGAAAAGGCCGCAGCCCTCGGCGAAGGTTACCTCCCCCACGTAGTACAGGTTGGAGCGGTTGGTCACTCGATCCAAAGCCACTCTGGGAACGTACTCCCGCCGCCATGGCGGGCCGGCGAGGCGGCGCAAGGCCCTGATTTCCTGCTCGGTCATCCAGATGTGCTCGAAGGGAGGGCGCACGGACGCGGCCTCGGCCTCCAAGCCGTCTTCGGCTAGCCAGCGCCACAGGACCCCTTCCGATACCCAGCGGACGTCCTTGAGCCTCCTCCTCGCTTCGTCGGACAGGCGTAGCTCCAGATGGGGCCTGGGATAGAGCCGTACCCCCCGCACGGCGGGGAAGGCGGACGAAAGTACGAAGGGCGGCCGCCTCTCTCGCAGGGCTTCTGTCAGCTCATAGAGAGCATCGCGTCCGAAGGCCTCGCCCCAGGCGAAGCACAGGGCGCCGTAGAGCGTGTCCGAGCGAACGAACTCGGCTGTCTCTTCCAGGCCGGTGCCCCGCTCGCCCAAATGGAGCCGGCCCGACGGCCGCAAGTAGAAGGCACTCTCGACGGTCATCTCCCGGCGGCCAGGAATGCCTCCCTGGCCCAGTCCACCACCTCACTGGCCTGGGCCACGAGCTGCGGGAGCCCGGCAAACGCTTGAGGGTAGTCCCTGAGCTCGCCGTAGCGACCGGCGGAGCGCAGGGACAGAAGCAGGTTGCGGAAGCGCACACGTCCGCTGCCACGGCTTCCCTGCCCGCCCAGGTAGTCGTCTTTCAGCAGCTGCATGGTCTCCAGGAGCACCCGGAAGCGGCCCACGTCCGCCTCGTCGTAGACGGAATAGACCATCTCCAGGGGGGCGAAGACGGCGCCCGCCGGCACCCGCTACGTCTGTCGCGGGTTAGCGGCGGAGGTGATACGGTCGATGGCCACCTCCCACTTGACCTCGGTGTAGGGGGCGTCCAGGTCCAGACCGCGCATGCGCTCGGCGCTGGCCTCGCTCAGCGGGACGTCCCTGACCAGGAGCCGCGTGGGCTGAGCGTGGTCGACGTGGCCGGGCAGGCCGAAGATGTGGCACACGGCGCACCTCTCGTACTCCTGTCCATCGTTGCACATATGGATGCGCACGTCGCCAATGCGCTGGTTCAGGGGCCTGCCCTCTCGCTTCTCGAGTAGCGAGCGCATCTTCCCCTTGAGGGAGGAGCCAGGGATGTAGGGCATCTGCGTCATCGGATCCCGCACCACGGGGTTGTCCATCCCGCTGATGGCCAGCGCCCCGGGCCGGCGCCGATGTGCAGGCCGGTCACGGCCTCGATCTCGCCCCGGAGGAAAAGCCGCCCCAACAGCCTGATGGAGTCCCGCTGCGCTACCATGGCAACCTCCTAGTCCTGTCCATCGTAGAACTTGTGATAGGCTAGGACCGCCTCGAAGAACTCCGCCAGGCGCCGCAGCCGCTCTACATCGTTCCCCACCAACTCGATGGCCGGATCCAGCACTCTGTGCAGCTCCCGTCCTCCCTGTACCCGCTCCGACTGGTAGGCGAGCTTAAGGCGTAACAGCGTCAGCTCCGTAAAGGCCTGGCCTTGTCGGCCTCCCCTTGCCGGTACTGGACATCTGTGGCTATACGGCGGATCTCGCTGTAGAACTTGCGCGCCTGCGCCGCCTTGAGCCGCTGCGCCAGTCTCTGCCCGACCTCCTTCGCTACAGCGACCAGCTCCTCGCCATAGTCGTCCTGGCTCAGGATGCGCTCCAGCTTCTCGCGCGGGGGCGGCTGCCATCCGCCCTCGGATTCTCGCCGGGGCTGTTGCTGTCGCTGCACCATCTCTTTACCCCCTTCGCTCCCGCGTCAGAAGCTCCGCCCAGCGAGCGGCATAGGCGTATCTGGCCAGCGCCTCTGGCTGGGCGTCCAGCCTCTCGGCGATGGACCGGAGCTGCTGCCCCGCGCCCCTGTGCTGGTCAGCGAGCCGCACCAGGAAGTAGGCAGACAGCCACAGCCAGCGCCCATAATGGGGGCGGTCGTCCCTCCTCCGCAGCCGCTCACTGTCTTTCCGCTCCAGGGCGTACCAGGACATGAGGCGGTGGAGAAGAGAACGGGGCACCTCCTTCTCGAGCAAGAGCGCCAGCAGCTCACGGGCCACTCCTTTGATTGCCCGCAACTCGGGCCAGGAGAAGGTCTCCCCCAGGAAGGTGACGCCGTCCTTGATCTGGCGCCCCCCCTCGTCGCGACGCGCCTTCGCCCGCTCCAGCCCCTCGTGTGCGTCGCGCACCATCTGGTAGAGAGGCAGCCCGTAGTCGGCGATATGGACCCCTGCCGAGGCGGTCAGCCAGGGGTTGCCAGAGAAGCGGCCGAACTCTGCTCGCACCTGCAGCGCCAGCTCCAGCGCCAGGTCCCAGGAGCCAACCACAGCAGGTCATCCCCTCCGGAGTAGATGACGTACAGGTGGCTGGGCACATCCTCGCTGGACCGCCTGTCCCTGGCGACGGCCAACCGCAGAGGCGGGCCATCCACTACTCCCGACTCCAGCTCCTGTGCCAGCTCGGCTACCCTCCCCTCAAAGAAGAGGCGCAGCAAGAAGCTCAGGGTGGCCCAGCGGCTGGGGCTGCCCCTGCTACCGAGGTCCTGGCCGAATACGCGCCCCAGGTCGTTCACGTCCATCTTGATCACACCCAGCAGGGAGTCGCCGCAGGCTCCCTCGGCCAGCGTCTCGAAGTCGGCGATGCCCGGGCCTGAGTCCCCGCGCCTCGGGGTCACCAGCCGCATAAAGCGGAGCAGCAGCGATGGGGGGCTGGGCCAGCGGCCCAGGGCGTTTACGGCGCGCTCCAGCTCGCCGCCGTCGGCGTCCAGCCACAGCCACACGGGAGTCGTGCCGGCCGGGAGGCGCTCCAGGTGGGCTAAGGGCTCCACCCGATAGCCCAGCAGCGGCCAGAGGCCGTCGCTGGGCCCGCTGTCCCGCATCACCGCTACGGCTCTGGCGTCGGCAAGCTGGCGCCCCAGCTCCGCCAGCTCGTGGCAGGCCGCGCACTGCACGCGCTCCCCGTCCAGGGGTACGTCGGCCCCTCCCGACCGCAGACAGCGCACACCTGCCCTGGGGCATCTCCCCCGGCCGGGGCGAACACCTTGCCCGCCAGTCCCTTCGGGCCGAGCTCGCTGAAGCGCCGGGCCTTGGCCTCGGCCAGCGCCGGATCCAGCCCCCGGATGGCCCTGGTCCATCCCCCTCGGCTGCAAGAACATCCGCGCCGACGCGGGCCCTGGCCAACGCCACGTACAGTTTCCCCTCGAACCGGTTCAGGAACTCGTCGGCCAGCTTCCGGCGAAGCCGATCGAAGAGAGTGTCCTCCAGTGGGTGACAGAGGGCATAGAACCTGCCCCCGCCCGAGTAGATGAGGTTGCAGGAGGGCAGCCCCACTTCTTTCAGGAGCCAGCGGGCGCACAGCTCGCTCGCTACGTCCAGATAGAACGAGCGCCCGCGCAAACCCCGGGCGACGGCGCGGGAGGTAAGGGTGTAGATGAAGTCCTGGACGCCCGAGACGTCCCCCGCTACCAGGTCGAAGGCTATGGCGTCGAGCCCCACGTTGGCAAGAGCTCTGTCCAGCGCCTCCTCCGACGGCTCTTGCTGCGCGATGGCTGCCGCAATGGCCGCCGCCAGCCGCATGTGCTCGTACAGCGAGATGTCCCCGAGGTCCTGATAGGTGGCTGACGGAACCGACCACAGGTAGAGCTGGAGACAGGCCAGAAGCCCGTCCAGGTAAGCTTCCTCCTGGCCGTCCTCCCAGGCGCTACAGTCCCGCAAGCGTCGCAGGACTTCCTCCAGCCCCCGCCACAGCTGCCGATAGGCGTCCTCCGCCGGTGGGAGCGCATGAGCAGGAAGGGGATACAGCTCCGACACTCTGCGCGAGAGAGGCCGTAGAGGGAAGAACAGGGGCGTCGTTGTCTCGACTCCCAGGGCCAGGTCCGGCAGGAGCGACCTGAGGTACAGGGTGACGTGCTGGTCTTCTTCTCGCTCTCGCTCTCGCGCTGACAGCCGGTCCGCCAGGGCCACCACCTTGGCCTCCCAGCCCTGAGGACGGCGGTGCACCCCGGCGATAGCTGCCGCCCGCTCTGCCCACGGTGGAGGGAGAAGCTCGCTGACCAGCGCCCAGCTCAGGAACGCATCCAGGTAACCGAACTCGGCCTGACAGCTGTGACAGGACGAAAAGCTCGCGTGAGGAGTGGCCGCCCGGCAGTGGCGGCGCGCTGCGTCATGGACCCATTCCTGGTCAGCGCGCAGGGGCAGCTTGCCCAGGTCGTGCAGGGCAGTGCCCAACACCCTGCACCAGTAGCCCGACGGCATGGCGGCGGCGCGATTATGGCATGTATTGACCACCGCAGATCGGCTTTCTACCCGGACTTTCAGACAGGCAATGACCTGGTGCCCCGATTTTGATCATCCCATTGCGCCTTACCATGCTCTGGGTAGTACCTGCTGATGATGGCCCTAGGTAGGAGCGAGACTACTCTGTCCTCTGCCGGGGCAAATGGGGAATGTTCTGCTGAGCAACCGTGCATGCTCTTTGTATGCGGCCAGAAGGGCGCATATGTCTGCCATCTGGTTTCGCCGGAAACTTCCTAATCACGGGGGCGGCCCGGGCCGGCGCCACCCGCGGCGCCTCGGGGTCTCCACGGGGCGCGGCCAGAGTTCAGCGAGGCTCGCGAGGTCGCGGCTCGCCGCAGTGCGCGACAGTCGCTCGATGCCCCGATCGTAGCCGTGCAGCAGGATCAGGCCGGCACCTTAGACTAGCGGGGGACTTGGAAGCCCATTCGCGGTGCCCGCACAACAGGTAAGCAGATGCCGCCGTCCGATAGAATGTGCCGCGGTTGTGGCCTGCGAGGGCCGCCCTAGCCAGACGCTGCCCATAAGGACGCCCGCGAGCCAGGCGCTTGCTCTGGCTAGTCCACCCCTACCTGAGGCCGAGATAAGCGGACACCCCACTCGACGGGAGCGACAGGGGAGAGGGGCTACCGCAGCGTGTTGCAGGTGGTTTCGAAACACAGGGGCGGTTGTGGACTGAGCGCCGACGGAAGGGTCGGCCGGGGAGCTGCGGAGAGACCCCCCTTATTATGACGCCGTCCAGACTCACTAAATGCCCACCAAGCGGTTACGCTAGGTCAAGTCCGAAACAGCCTAATGTTACGAGGGCGTGGTCCTCCTCCCCTAGAGTGAGGGTGAAAGACAAATCCTAAAAAAGGAGGCCCCGGAGAGATATTCTACACCGCGACGGACCCTGGCGAGAGCTTCATCTACGTGACGGTGGTGGACGAGGTGGGCAAGGTTGTGCGGCAGGGGAGGGCCGAGAGCACCCCCCGAGGGACTGCTCCTGGGCCTCTCGGTCCTGAGGCCGGAGCTGAAGGTGGCCATGGAGGCCACCACGGTCTGGCAGTGGGCCCCTGGCGCCCTGGCCGACCAGGGACCAGAGGTGACCCTGATGCACCCCCTCGTGTCCAGGACCATAGCCTCGGCACGAGGCCACTAAGAGGCAGCAGGCCCGGAATGTGTCGTGGTGTGCTCCCTCCCCGCACACGGCCCTCTCCGGAGGGATTAAACGCGGCACCTGTGGCCTAGCTGAAGTCTATGTAGCGTTCCAAGTCCAGCGGCGGGCTGCCGTCTGTGAAAAGAACCCGCGCGAGACAGAGGAAGGGGCCGTAGGCTGAGACCTCGAGACGAAAGTTCTCCTTGCGGTTCTTTTTGCGAATAGTCTTGTTGGTGAACCTGGGGCCTAGGTGATACCGCACTTCTCTGACGGTGCCCCATGTCAACGGCCCTTCACGGTGTTGGTGAAGCTCTATCTGAATATCGGCTACCTGTCCAGGTGTGGTGGATGGACGCCAACGATGGATGAGAAACAGCCCACGGTTTCGTTGGTAGATAGCTTCACGGTGGTTTTCTCTCGCTTGCCAACCGCGGGCGCCCCCTGCGACTGGCTGCTGGCCACCGACCACCTGCGGCTGGAAACGCGCCATGAGGCGCTGTCGCTGCAGTTCTGGAGGCATCAGCTGGTTAGTCCGGCCCGCCCTCTGAAGAGGTCTGTTGTAGGCATAGTAGAGCAAGCCAGGCCCCGGCTCAGGGACGCGGAGGGCCACCACCCGTTTGCCGTCAACGTCCACCTCGTAGACTTCTGGAAGCAACGTTGGGTTGGTCGCCCTCCTGACCTCCTCGACAAGGTTCTCGATGGTGTTCTTGCCTACCGTGACGCCGATGACTCTTCCGTTGGGGTCAACCCCGAACAGGACAACGCCACCCTGACTGTTCGCCATGGCACAAAGGGCCTCAATCCCCGGCCTGGTTTCGGCGAGGCTGGCTTTGAACTCGACGGTCTGACCTTCGCCCTGGGCGATGAGCGCCCTGGTCTCGTCCGGGGTCACTGCTAGCCCCCTTGCTGGATGACGATCAGTCCCTGCATCGCCCGCCTCGCCGGAACCTCCGGAACGCGCCCCTCCATGAGGGCAGCTACGTAACCGGGTGGCTCTATAGCCGGCTCTCTACTTCTAAGTTGACTATAAGTTGTGCCTTTGGCTCAAGCTCGAGCAGAACCAGGCCGTGCAAGTAGATCCGCCAAGTTGAACGTCGAGATTGCGCGCCGCCACCAGAAACCTCAGCCACGAAAGCCCGGGACATTACTAGCCGTGCTCCGGATGGCATGCTGGCCCGGAAAGACAGACTGGAGACTCCGCAATCTCCGTTCAAGGCGGTCCGGCCATGGGAAATTGTCCCAAAAATCGGTACCCCATGTGCGATGCTCGGCCGGTGCCTTGTACATCCCGTCAGGGGCGAAGGGAGTGCCAACCTTCGTTTACATGTGGACGGCAAAAGTTACAGCAAACTTTCGGCACCGGCCTGCAGGCCGGCATCAAACGCTGCCCGGTAGCGTGCCGGGATGTGCCTTCGAATGTGGTCAACGTTCTGCGAGGACCCGATATCGAACCCTAATCGCAATAGATGCCACCAAAACGCGTTGTTGTTTATGCGCCAAGAATTGCCTGGTGCTGCTGGGTCGGCTACGATCGATACGTCTGCGCCGAAATCTAACCGGCGCAATTCATCTTCCGCTGCTGCAAACGTGATTCTCAACTCGCTACCCCACTTGTCGGCCGTCGGGTCGTGCACGTACAGCCCACCTAGCCCGTGGGGCATGGTGCCCTTCATTTTCTTGTATGTTTGTAGAAAGCCATCAACAGCTCGCGCCGGCACTATTGCTTCTAATTTTTTAACTCGCCGTGCTAGGTTTTTTAACTCGCCGTGCTAGGAAGCCGACTGACCAGAAAAATCGCTCGTTTTGTTCGTCTTGAGTTAAGGGATCGTAAGGCGCTAGACTATGGGCCTCTATTTCCATATTCTCGGCAATCACTCTCTGTCGGTGGACATCGAGAACTTCCTCCTTGCCACTGTCATAGCGAACTCTCATTTTGTCTCCCATAATTTCCAAGACCTCGTACTCGCCACGCCGGTTTCGATAGCGACCGCCAACCAAAAAGTATTGACCGCCACTCCTACCCATGGCTGAACCCCAAGTTATAGCTCCACCTGCGGGAAATCGGACAGAACCAGCTTTCTCTCCGCTTCAGAAAGCCGGTAAAGGCTAGCGACGAAGTCATCAATCTCCTGGATCACCGCGGCGGCATCGCCGGTTACCGGATCGGACTTAGCCACAGCCGATAACACGTAAGTAACCATTGACGCAAGTTTATCTTGTGCCTCTAAGAACTCGAGAGGAACAGGCAGCCGATCCAAGAAGTATTGGTCGAGGTGCATGGTGCGCACTGCTTTGTTGAACACAACGCGCCAAGCGAGCCAGTTAAACACCTTCGAATTGAGCAGAGCAACGAGTGCATTCGGCAAGATGACAGGCTCAACGGGGAGAAGGACATTCACAGTATCCAAGGGAATAACGCCAGCATCA
Organism: Dehalococcoidia bacterium; assembly: GCA_034435615.1. GTDB lineage: Bacteria > Chloroflexota > Dehalococcoidia > SM23-28-2 > HRBIN24 > H17-190. The sequence goes on along the minus strand of DAOTWZ010000015.1, from coordinate 25,115 downwards.
TCAAAGCATGCTGTAATCTTGATATGTGGCTTCGGCTTCGTCACATAAGCGACTATGTTTTGATACATGACCTTAGGAGCAAGCAGGGCCGGCGGAATATTTATCTTTGGCCGCACTCCGTCTGGAATGTAGCCGGCGACTCCGCGCAGGCAGTACCTAGCAAGGTTTTGTCCGCCGACGACTGGGATGCCTGCGGTATGGCCACTCATGCGCTGGATTCCTAGACCGCGAACTGTCTTACACATGCTGCCAAGGGATCGCGACCGCTCATTTAAGCGCGCGACAATAGAGACGGTCAGTTCATCAAGCTCGCACGGTATGATGTCCATTTTGTTGAGCATGGACCGAGGAAGGCTCCTTTTTTCACCGTGAACACCTTTACCGACCGCTCCTACGTCTACAAGAGGTCCAGTTCCCCCTTTACAGGCAACAAAAACTACCTCCTCAAGTCGCACCTCTTTCCACGCCTCTCCGCAATCACGAACCATCACGAGGTGCGGCGCTAACATTTGTCGCACTTCAGCCCATCGGGCTGAATACGTGAGAGACTTTGGGCTCACGAGCCCCATTCGCCCGGACGCTCGAAGTAACTGCATGGCGCGATAGATGAACCAGACAGCCGTGTTGGTGTTCGACGTCGGATATCCTAGCTGCTTCGCTGTTCGTCTTATTGAATTAGACTGAGCTGCCCCAAAGGGCGGGTTGCAGAGGATGACGTCGAAGCCGCCGCCAGCGAAGACGTCGGGAAACTCCAGCGGCCAGTGGAAGAAGCGGTGCCGAAAGGCCAGCCCCCACGCCTCACCCACCAGGCGGGCATCGGTGGCCCCGTCGCCCAGGTAGCGGCGCAGGTCGTGGGTGGTGGGCACAGGGCGCTCCGGCGCCAGCTCGGCGAAGAAGGGCATGGTCCACAGGTGGCAGGCGGTGGAGAGGCGCCACCACTCGCTCCCCTCGCCGCGCAGCGAGTCGTAGTGGCGGGCCTTGCCTGCCACCGCCTCGGGGGAGTCGTCGGGAATGCGCTCCAGCTCCTCCCACTGGAGGCCCAGGCCCAGTACCCTGTCATCGAGGGGCTCTTCCAGGCGCAGCTGGCCCCGGCGCTCCTGGCGGTTGCGCTGCTTAAGGGCCCGGGCGAGGGGCTTCTGGGCGGGGTCGTCGCGGTCGTAGGCCTCGTCGGGGATGCCGTCCGCCAGGGCGTTAAGGTCGGCCACACCCACCAGCGAGTCGCCCAGGCGGATGCGGTGGTCGAGGAACGTCAGGGGGAGGCCACGGTTGTGCCCCTCGATCCAGAGAGCGACCCTGCACAGCTCCACGGCCAGGGGGTTCTTGTCCACGCCGTAGATGCAGCGAGCGATGACATCGCGCACGGCGCGGCGGTACTCGTCGGCGGGCGGCTCCTCCTCGCCGGTCCGGACGCGGGCCAGCTCACGGCCCAGGCGGCGGGCGGCGGCGAGGAGGAAATGGCCCGAGCCGCAGGCCGGGTCGCATACGTTCATCTCCAGGATGGCCCGCTCCTGCTCCTTGCGGGTGCGGGCGGCGCGCAGCCGCTCCTCCAGCACCGGCACCAGGGCGCTTTCCACCAGCTCCTTCACCAGCTCCGGCGGGGTGTAGTAGGAGCCGGTGGACTTGCGCTCACCGCCCTGGCCGAAATCGAACACGAGGTGACCGCCCTCCCGCCGCACCAGGGGCTCCAGCTCCAGAAGGCTTTCGTAGACAGAGCCCAGCTCCTCCACGTCCAGTGCGGCGTAATTGACCCGGCGCAGGGTCGCTCCCTCCCGCTCGCGGAAGAGCGACAGGTGACGCATGGCCCGCAGAAGGTCAGCATTGTAGAGGCGGGCCTCCTCCAGGTGCTCCACGCTGCCCTTGGCGAACAGCTCGCCGTCCAGAGGGGCGGCGTCGAAGAGGGCGGCCAGCTCGCCGTTACGGAAGATGGCGAAGGCCACCTTGAGAGACTCGTAGAGGTCATGGTGGCGGTCGTCGGCAAAAGGGCGCTCGCAGAGGTCGCGCAGGCGGCGAAGGCTGTAGTGCTGCTGGTAAACGGGATGGTCGCAGAGGAGGCCCCGCTCCTCGGCCACCATCAGGAAGAGAAGGCGGTAGACCAGGCGCAAAAGCTGCTGGTAGAGGCCGGCGGGGGTGAGGAGCTCCTGTTCAAGGGCGGCGCGCAGGCGGGCGTTGTCGGGGTGACGGAGGAATCCGCTCCCCAGCGTCTTGAGGGCCCGCTCGACGCCCTCCCGTAGGCGCTCGCGGACGCGGCCTCCCTGCTCCAGCGCCCGCTGGTAGTAGCGCTCCAGCAGGCAGGAGTCGCTTTCGGCGGCCACCGGTGGCAGGCGACTGCGATGGAGGAGACGGTAGAGGAGGACGAAGTCGGCGAAGTGCTCTCCCTCCAGCATCCGCTCCAGGTCGAACTCCAGGTAGGAGGGGCGGGCGAGGTGAGCGGAGCGGCGCAGCAGCCGCAGCGAGAGGCCGTTGGCAACGATGCCCCAGACGTGGTCGCTACGGTTGAGGTAGTCCTGGAGCATGGCCTGGGGGGAGAGGCGCTCGCCCTCAGCCCGGCGGTCCAGGGAGTGGCGGAAGGAGACGACATGGACGGGCGGCGCCTCCTCCAGTCGCTCGGCGCTCCAGCCCCGCTCCGGCACCGCCCGGTGCGAGATGGGGAAAGAGGCACCGTCGATGCGGGCGGCACGAGGGGCGTGCTGGAGTTCGTAGCCCAGGAGCCGCAGGAAGAGTTCCATCCAGTGGCTGCGAGTGAGGGAGGTGCCGCGGTCGGATTCGGGCAGGGCCTCGACGCGGCGCCGGAACTCGCGCCATTGATAGAGGGCGGCCTGCCATAGCATGGCCGCCTCGTCCACCACCCGTCGCTCGCGGGGCAGGCCGAAGTCCTGGGGCCGCTGGCCTTCGGCTTCCCCGTTCAGGACTTCTTGCAGGATGTCCAGGGGTAAAAGCCCTTCCGAGCGGACGGAGGCGAAGGCCACGGCGCATCACCTCCCCGGCACGGGAACGAGCACGTAGACCCCGAGGAGATCGGGCGGCAGGCAGGTCTCTACCTGCACCTGCCCCTGACGGGCGAGTCGGCGCACGCGATGCTGGGCCTCTGCTACTCGCTGAGCCCGGCGCGCGACGGCCACCCCTGCCAGCGCCTGCACATCGGGGCGCTCCCACCAGTCCAGCGCGCGCTGGACCCAGTGCACCCGCTCGTCCTGGGCCATGTTGGCGGCCGGCTGGACGGTTTGCAGCAGCTCCAGGGCGGCAGGCGGATCCACCGGAGTCGTCTGCCCCGCGTTCGGGCTGCCTGCTATGCCCCATGCCAACGCCTCCTCGGCCAGCTGGGGAGCGTCCTTCCCTTCCTCGTGCATGATGAAGCGCAGGCGCAACAGATAGAGGGTGGTGACCCGCTCCACCTGACGGGTGAAGATGGCGCCGCACCGGGAGGCTACGGCCGAAGTGCCCTCCAGGGCTCGGGCCAGCACATGCTCAGCCAGGGCCACTACTAGGGGGTGATTGCGGCCCACAAGCTCCACGTATCCCAACTCGCGGGGCAGCGGCGAGCGGAAGGTGATGCGCCAGCTCTGGGGCCTCTCGCCGACGGCATCCCGCACGGGGGCCGGCAGGCTGTCGAACTGGATGGTCCAGAGGTCCCTGCTCTCTTGGTAGGAAGCCCCGAGGCGGGTGAGGCTTCGGCGTAGAAAACGCTGGACGGCCTGGGGATCTCCCAGAACGCTATCGGTCTCTTCGAGTTCCCGCTGCACCTCGCGGGGATCTATGCTGCGCTGAGCGAAGCGTGCCCGGCTGCGGCCTTCCCGCTGCACGGCCCGGTCCCACTCACGCAAGAAGCGCTGCGCCTCGTCGGGCAGGAACTCGGGCTGGTCGAAACGGAGCTGTTGGGCGGGCTCGCGCCAGCGCTGGAAGAGGGAGCTGAGGATGGCCTCCACCACCGCGACGCTCTCCTCGGGCACCGGCACCGAGACCCCCAGTTGCTGGCGGATCTGGCGCGCTTTGCGCAGCAGTACCTCCAGGACAGCGCCGTCCACCGGGTTGTCGCTGCCGTAGAGGAGAATGGCCTTGACGGCGGGAGCGTCCTGACCGAAGCGGTCTACCCGGCCCTCCCGCTGCTCCAGGCGGTTGGGGTTCCAGGGCAGGTCGTAGTGGACGACGGCCTGGAAGTGATCCTGCAGGTTGATGCCCTCGCTGAGGCAGTCGGTGGCCACCAGCACCCGTTGCTGCGACCAGCCAAGGGCCTCAACGCGCTCGCGCCGGGCCTCCTCGGGCAGCGAGCCCGTGACCGAGTCCACCGCCAGGCCCGGCCAGCTGGACCCGAGGCGGGTCTTAAGCACTTCGGCCGCATAGTCTGCGGTGGGAATGTAGCGGCACCAGACGATAATATTAAGCCCCTGCTGCAGCAGACTATCCACCACTTCGGTCAGCCTGTCCACCTTGGCATCGGCGCCGATCCCCTTCAGGGCCTGATCCTTGATGTCGGCTGCCTTGCGAGCAAACTCGCGGAACCGCTCCCGTTCCCGGTGCTGGAAAACGTCACCGATTTCCGCCGATGTCTCCTCGATCACGGCCGTGGGCGGAGCGTCCTCCGTCGCCTCCCGCTCAATGGGATCGAAGACGGAATCCGCCAAGACGTCCGAGGGAGCCTCGACATCAGCGCCGATTCCCTGCTCCTCCTTGATGCGGGCCTGCAGGGCTGCTGCCGCAGCGGCCGGGCTGGACATGACCGAGCGAAGCAGGGCCAGGGCTGACCAGTAGCACAGGCGGCGCCCTCTTCCGCCCAGCTGGTCCCCTCTTCTGACCAACTTGCGGGCGAGCTCGAACACGCCTTGGAACAGGTCGAGGTAGGCCGGCGAAAGCCGATAAGTGGCCTCCTCGCTCTCCCGCCGAGGGAACCGCGTGTCCTCGATCCACCGTTCCACGTCCGCACGTCGGCGCTGCAGGAAATGACGGGCTAGCATGTCCACCTGGTCTTCGCTGGCAGAGCTGATATCGAGGTCTCGGAACTCTGGACGCAATATGGCAAGCAGGGACTGGAAGGAACTCTCGATGCCACTGTGAGGCGTGGCGGTAAGGAGGATCAGGTGCCGCGACGGGACGGAGCTGATGGCTTTTAGGAGGTCGTGGCGCATCTGCTGCTCCCGTCGCTGGCCTGGCGGCTCAGCCGCACCGTGGGCCTCGTCCACGATGACAAGCTCGGGGCAGTGCTGCAGGAAGGTGGGCCTCTGTCGCTCCGACTTCACGTAGTCGATGCTGGCAACGATGTAGGGATAGTAGCTGTAGACGCTCTGGTCAGCAGGCACCTCCCTCTCCAGCCGCCCGAGGGTGCCCGGCCTCACGACGACTGCGTCCAGACCGAACTTCTCGCGCATCTCGCTCTGCCACTGGTCGCACAGGTATGGCGGACAGAGGACGGCGAGCCGCCGAATCTCGCCACGGTCGAGAAGCTCGCGGGCGATGAGAAGGGCCTCGATGGTTTTGCCCACCCCAACGTCATCGGCGATGAGCAGGCGCACCGGATGGAGGCGGAGAGCCATGAGCAGGGGCACGAACTGGTAGGCCCGCGGTCGGAAGGAGACCCTCCCCAGGCAGCGTAACGGCGCTGCCCCGTCGCGGAGCAGCAGGCGGGCGGCCTCGTGCAGAAGGGTTCCGCCTACATGGTCTCCGGCCGACTCCGGCACGGGTTTTGGGAAGGATGACGGCTCAAGGCGCTCCAAGTCCCGCGCGACGAGCGGCGCGTAAATCCCAGTTAGCGCGTCTCCGCCGCCCAGCGGCCGTAGTAGGATAACGCCGGGGTCGGCGCTGGGCACGACCGTCCAGTCACGGCCGCGGCAGCGCACAATGCTACCCGGACGGGGTTGCATGAGGCCGGCAGTCATCACCCTTCACCGAACACGGTAGGGTACTTTTTAGCCAGCTCCGTCAACTGCTCGTCCAAGGGACGGTCGTACCTCACGACCAGGACAATATAACCGAGCTCCTCCAGTCTGGCGCGCAGGACGGAATCCACACGCCGCTGCTCCGGTGAGTCGTGGTGCGGCCCATCCACGAACAGGCAGACGTTCGGGTCGTAGAGGAAGTCGGGTGTGCACGGTACTTCTCCGGTGGGCCGCCGCTGGGCGTGGTCAGGCAGCCGGAGGCCGCGGCGGTAGATGAGGTCAAGCGTCTCCCGCTCCAAGTCCGAGTCTGTTTGTTCCTGTAGCCACCTGTAGTGTGAGGCCTTGTCGCGAGTTTGCCGTACGGCAACTACCTGCGAAGCGGCCAGGATTTCGAGGAGACCACGAGCCACGTGGCGATCCAAGAGAAGATGATCCGGCTGGTTAGCATAGCTTAGGAGGCATTCGTAGCAGGCACGGGCGCAAGCATTGGCGTGGTCGCTCCCGCCCTGCGGGCCAAAGTGGCAGATCTCGAGAGCTAGCCTCGCCACCCTCGATAGGCAGTCTCTTTCCTCCACCAGGTGGCGCAGCACTCCCAAGCTTCCTTCGGCTGCCTCCCAGAATAGCACGGTAGCCCAGGGCCCTTTCCCCATGCGGCGGGTCTCTATCTCGTCATCCTCTGCCTGAAACAGCGACGCCACAGCCTTTTGGAGCGCATACTGCAGGGACGCCAGCGCTGCCTCCGACGGCTCCAGGCCCGACAGCGTAATGAAACACACGTTCTTGGTGTCCTCCACATAGGGGAGCACTATCTCAACTCGCTGAGTCGAATCCGCTCCTGTATCCTCGTCGGTCAAGTCCTCCGGACGCCTGGACCAGTATCCGTCGGCCAAGTCCAGGGCGAAGCCGCTCTGCTGGGAGCGGCGCCACCCGTGATTGACCCAGATGAGCGAGGCAGTGGGCGCGTACGTCAGCTCGCCGATCACCTTCCCGTCGGGACCGATGATTTGGGCCCTTTCGATGCGGGGCCCAGCGGTGCCAGGAGCAAAGCGATAGTACAGCTCCACCCGATAGCCGTAGCGACGACGCTCTTCCTCGTCGCAGAAGATTCGGTCGGAGCGGATGCAGGACACGTCCGTCATGCGGAAGAGTTGCATGAGCCTGTCCGACCCTTCGCCGTCGGCCAGCGATTCCCCGCAACGCAGGCAGAGGTCGCAGCCGAGGTCCCGTCCACTGTGGAAGTAGCTGCAATTGCGGCACACGCGAGCCTCGATCAGCGTCCTCTGAGCGTCGGAGCTCCCAAGGATAGCCCTAACGACTCTGAACTTGTGACCCTCGTGGTAGACGATATTCCTGGGACCGAACTCGCTGATGGCAAGCGAGCGCGGCCTGGCGATGAACTCACCCTCGTGGATAGGCACGTAGGCCCGGAGGGGCAACCGCGGGAAGTTGTAGCCGGGCAAAAAGCCCTCCGTCGCCAAATAACGATAGGGGTAGAAATCGGCCTCCTCCCGCCGGATTTCGGAGCAAAGGAGGATCGCCTTCTGCCTTTCCGCTTCGACCCGCAGACGTCTGTAGCGCTCCAGCCTATCCCTGTCTCCCGTGGGGTGGCGAAGAGCTGCGTTAGCCTCTTCCCACTGTCGGTCCGCCGCGCCATACATCTCCCGCCACCTGTCCCATGCACGATCGAAGCTCTCCGCGGCTCTTTCGATGGTCTGCCTGAGCCACTCTTTGTTGAACCAGCTGGTCTTCCTGAGTTCCGGGCAGCTGGCTAGAACTCGCTCGCACTCGTCCCGTACCGCTTCAATCTCGTATGGAGAGAGCTCTATCTGGCTCCGAACCTCCTCCTTTAGCGGATAGCCTAGAGAGCTGATATCAAGCAACTCGGCGGGCGACCTGGCCTTAGTTGCTAAATGCGTATGGCCCAGCCAGATGGCATGCACGTGGTCGCGCACCAGGTCTTCGTTAGCAAGGTCCAGGGTAGGCGGCTGCACTGCTCCGCTCACCATCAGCTCCGGGTGCCGGAAGAAATATTGGTCGTGGCCACTTCCCACAGAGCAGAAAGTCACCACCAACGCTGGCCTGCCGGCGCGACCTGCCCTGCCGGCCCGCTGGGCGTAATTGGTGGCAGAGGGGGGCACGTTCCGGTGGTAGATGGCTGCCAGACCAGCTATGTCTATTCCCAACTCCATAGTGGGCGAGCAATAAAGTAGCGGGAGGACTCCTCGGCGGAACATCTCCTCTCGTTCCAAGCGGCGCTCGTACGACACTTGGGCCGTATGTTCGGCCGCGCGTACGCCCCCGAGTAGTTCCTTGGCCCGCCCGTAAAGCTCCCGAAAGTAGGCGTTGATGGCGCGCTCCACTGGCTGACGGCCCGGCAAGCGGCGGGAGCGGATAGGATTCGGTGGTGGCACCTCACCGTCTGCTGGGCGCCAGGCGAGGCAGTCAACGCCAATTTGGTAGCCGGCTCGCCCGTCCTCTGCATCCACACGCACAAGAAGCCCCCCTTTTACGAGCGCCTCGAGGAGGGCGCGCGCGAGAGGCACATACTCGTCAGACGCCAAGTTGCCTCGAGTGGGCCAACATTCAGCGCGCCGGACGAACAAGCCGACGTTGCTGCGCGCCGACAGGCTCATCTCTCCTTCGCGTTCGGCCTTGAGGTCTGGGTCGAGGAAAACTCGCGCTTCGGCGAGTACTTCCCGGTCATCGAATGCCCATGGCTGCTTGAGCGCGGCCTTCACCCGCTCTCTCATTTGTCGCTGGTGATGAGGATGAAGCACGTCCGCGTTCACGGCCCGGTTTTCCCGCATATAGTCCAGTATGGGACGGACTAGTGCCTCTCGCTCACGGGGAGGGAGGTCTCGCAACCAAGGATGGCCCGTCCACAGCTCGTCCAGAGTGCAGGCCTCTTCGAGACCTCGGTAGTCTACCCGCACCAGGCCGCACTGCTCCAGGTTGGGCAGAGTAATGCGCCAGCCCCGCTCTAGGTCCTCGTAGACGCGATAGACCAGAACCTCCTTGAGGGCCTGTTCGTTCCGCCGCCTCCTCTCTCCTGCGGGTGCTGTCTCCTTCGCGTACTCGTCCTGATCGAGCTCGATTGCGTCGAAAAGGGCGTCAGCCAGCACATCGTGCGTCAGCTCATCATGCTCCTCAATGGCCCGCAACAGGGCAGCCCTGACCCTTACTGTCATCACGAAGTCATTCACGTGTCCGCTTTGCAGCGCCGCGTCTTGCCGGTTGTCGGTGAAGGCGAGCACCTTCTGGGCGCCAGGATCTAAAGACTGTTCCTGCCGCAGCCCGTCGACCAGGGCCACCGAGGCCACGGTGGTGGCGGTACTCCTGCCTTCACTCGCTATGCGCGACAACTTCCGCCAATCGTCCGTCTGACGACGGGTGTAAACCTCGCCGCACGCTGGGCAGAACAGGAAAGGCTTGGGGAGAAACCATCCGCCAGTGCCTCCACCTTCAGGGACGATTCTGCCATCGCTGGCGACCGTCATTCGAATGGGCCGGAACGGCTCGTATTCCCTCTTGAGCCGTAGTCCTTTCCGCGTCTGGACGAGCCACGTCTCTGGGAGCTCCGATATATCGCCGGACCAGAGCTGGTAGTCGTGATCGATGACGAAGTATCCGGGCACGCGCCCACCGCCCTCTTCGTCTAAGGGGGCGAATGGGTGCAGCGGCAGGAGCCTCTGGTCGTGCGGGTCCCACAGCGCATGGTAATAGTCCTGGCCGCAGATACGGCAGAAAAGGAGCGGAAACATCAGCTCCCGCGCATCTGGATCCGCATACAATTGCCCGTCGAGAGAGAGCCGCCTCTCTTTTGGTGGCGCAAAGCTGGCGTGCACCGAGCCAGTCTGTGAAATGAACTGATGGAGTTTGATGGGGAAGAGGCGTTGTCTCCCTTCGGGCCCATCCACCCAGGTGGCCGCCCCAAGGCTCAGCGCCTCCCTCAAACGCCGCTCGCACAGGTCCAGCGGCTGTCCCGTAGCCTCAGACAGTCGGCGCGCCCCCTCGCTGACCGTAATCGGCTTAGCCCGTCGCAACATGCCTGAGGCATCTCGGCCTAAACCGAAGGTTTCTTCAACCCAGCGTATAAGCGGATGGCGGATTACCTCCTCAACGTGCTCCGGATGTGGGAGGGGCTCCCGCAACGCCTGCTTTAACTCCGCTCGCGTGGGCGTGGGCCCCTCAGTGAGCTTGTTGAGGAACTCTTCTATCACATCCTCGGGGCCGACTTCCACGCCGAACAGCTTTGAGGCGGCATCGGCAATGCGGGCCCTCCGTTCCTCACCAGTACTGCCGCTAGCGATAGTGGCGCTGGTGCCGACGAACACAAGATCCGGGTTGCCACACCGCTCCCGCACCCGTCGAAGAAGGAGTGCAACGTCAGCCCCTTGCCGCCCGCGGTAGCTGTGGAGCTCGTCCACCACGAGGAAGGCCACCTGGCTCGTAAGAGTCCGCTGCAGGAAGCGCCTGTCCTCGGGCCGGGTGAGCATAAATTCCAGCATGACGTAGTTAGTTAGCAAGATATGAGGCGGGTGCTCCCGTATCTCCTCCTTCTCCTCCCACGTCTCTTGGCCGGTAAAGCGCCCGACCTTAATAAGCTCCTTCACCTCAGGATCACGCGCTAGTCTGTCCTGCACGTTGGCAAGTTGTGAGTTAGCTAGGGCGTTCATCGGGTACACGATGACTGCCCTAACCCCCTCCTCTTTAGGCGAATTGCGCAGGATGTAGTTGAAAATGGGCAGCCAGTAGACCAGGCTCTTGCCGGAACCGGTGCCGGTAGACACCACCACATGTCGGCCATCAAGAATTCTCCGTATCGCTTCCTCCTGATGGCGATACAGGCAGATCTCTGGGAACAGCCTGGCGCACAGGGGATGCAGGACGCCCTCTTGCACGAGATCGGACACCTTATGGCCCATCTCATAGGCGGGGTTGAGCTGGACGAGAGGATCGGGCCAGAGCCTACCCTGGGCGAGTTGCTGGCGCACAAAGTCCCTGACGCGTTCGTCGGCGATGTTGAGGAAGCCCTCAATGTAGCCGCGGTACTCCTGAATGAGGCGGTCACGCAGGGAAAAGACGTCCACTCGGCCTGTCCTCGCCCAGAGTTCGCCAACAATTTAGCCTCCGCTCGCAGACGTTTCAAGAGGGACTACTCGCCCGCCTTACTACCAGCGCTGGGGAGCCTCGTTGGGAAGTTGATAGACGCTGGAGCTGACAACAGCCGTCAGAATCTGCGAGGGAAGCGGCCCCAGCTCAGTGACAGAAGCGCCTTTGCGTCCCCCTTTACAACCGATACCTTCTCGAGCGATGAAACAAATGTTCTGCTACCGGGCACCCCCAGTCCTCGCCCTGAGGACAGGCGCCCCTATCCCTCCTTGGGAGCTGCGGCGGGCGGCCCGGATGCTCTCGGCCCTCTCCCCCAGGGTGCTGGTCCAGGGAGCGAGCGTCCTCCTCCTGGACCTCTCCTGGCAGCGGGGCAGAGAGAGGGAGGCGGCCTGGCAGGCCCTTGGCACCGTGTCCGCTGCCCTCCCGGCGCGGGCAGGGGTGGGCAGGGGCATCGTCCCCGCCGTCCTCGCCACCCACCTGGCCAGGGACGGAGAGCCGTTCTTCCTCCCCCAGGACGAGGGCGAGCGCATGGGGGCCATCGCCCACCTGCCCGTCTCCCTCCTGCCCCTGCCCGCCTGGGCCCGGCGCAGGCTGGAGCTGCTGGGGCTCACGATCCTGGGCCGGCTCCAGCTCCTGTCCCCGGGCCTCCTCTGGGAACTGCTGGGCGGCATGGGTGAGCTGGCCTGGCGCTGGGCCAGGGGCCTGGACCCCAGGCCCTTCCCCGTCGCCCTCCAGAAGCCCGAGGAGGTGGGAGCAGAGATGGAGCTGTCCTGCCCAGAGCTCTCGCCCGAGGCGCTGTCGGCCCTCCTTCTCGCCCTGGCTAGGGAGGCCTTCGCCCAGGCGGAGGGGAGGGCCTGCAGAGGGCTGGAGCTCCTGGCCGATACCGCCACCGGCCAGCCCTACCGCCTCTCCTGCCGCTTCGCCGAGCCCGTGGCCTCGGCCGAGGAGGCGGCGAGGGCCCTCGCCCGCAGGCTCATCGCCCAGCCGCCGCCAGGGCCCCTCCTGCGGGCGCAGATCGTGCTCCTGGGGCTGGTGAGAGAGTGGGGGGGCAGGAGGGGCTCCTCGGCGGGGCAGGAGGGGCTCGCTGTTGCCTGCCGGGAGCTGGCCCAGCGCTACGGGTCGCCGCAGGTGTTCCGGCCAGTGGAGGCCAGGCCGTGGGAGGCCTTGCCCGAGCGGCGCTGGCTCCTGGCCCCCTTCTCGCCCTAGGAGGCATCGCCCACCTGCAGGCGCCGCAGCAGGGCCTCCGGGCTGGACCTGGGGGCGGGGACGTCGCGCTGGACCGTCTCCTACACCAGGCCGGTGTCAATGTGGAAGTAGCCATGCACGAGCACGTGGCGCATCCCCACCAGCTGCCGCCAGGGCACGTCGGGGGCGAGTCGACGCACCTCCTCGGGCATGGCCCTTGCCGCTTCGCCGACGATGCGCAGGTGGTGCAGGAACCAGACCTGCAGCAGCTCGCTCCTTTCCAACTCGTCCCGGCCCAGATGACGGTAGCGTTCGATGGCCGCTATGGCCTCCAGCATGTCCTGCAGCCGTTCCTCGGGGCCCCTCACAGGGGGGACAGCCTCCGCCAGCACCCGCTGACGCAACCGTGGAGGGAGGGAGCCCTCGGTGACCACGTCCACCGGCAGGCCCAGCAGATCCTCCAATGCCTGCTGCAGCCCCCCAGGTCCAGGAGGCTGCGCCCCTCCTCCATCTCCACCAGCAGGTCCACGTCGCTCTCTTCCCGCTCTTCACCCCGGGCCAGGGAGCCGAATAGGCGCACCCGCCTGGCGCCGTGGGCAGGGCGTTCCCTAGGACGCAGTTTGTCCATCCATGGTGGATCTTTGTAGAATTGCTATACAAACGTGAGCTGTATCCTCGTCGTGCGCCGCCCCAACCTCCCATGCATTATATCTGGAGCAGCGAAGGCAGCCCATAAAGCCGAGCCGGACTGACGTTTTCGACAATGATAGGCTCCTCCCCGTCCTTACGCCGGCTCAGATGCATCCCCTGGTCAGGGATGATACTGATAGGGGGCAACTGCTCGTACAGAGCATCCATTATCGCCGCCTCTAGCCGCTCCAACAGCCGCTTGTTGCACGGCAAAGCAGCGACAAAGACGCGAAACGCTGCCAGCTCCTTGCGAACAGCCTCGAGTATTTCCTGCTTGCGGCGTTCGAACTCGTCGCGATGCTGACGGGCGTAGCCCCAACCATGCCAGACCTCTACTCGCGATCCTTGGCGCAGCGCTTCCACATCCAGGACATTGTAACGGCCGTTCATGAACTCCCGTGTGTGCTCGCGAAGGCGGTCCGGAACCGAGCGGCCGCTGAAGCCAGCACAGTAAATGATATAGCCGTTTTCGTATTCGAAGGTGAGCAAATAGACACCAGGCACCTTCGGCACTGGCGGCAGACCATTGACTCCCTCATAACCAGGCCAACCGAAAGGCCCTTGCCATCGCACCTTAAGCATCGATTTTTTAGTCAGCATGTTTTACCTCCATGCGTGTTGTGCTTGGGCCCTTTAGAGAAGGATCGGCCTGCCGGGTGCTCGGGCTCTTCCAGTAGTGGCGTAGGGCTCATGTCGTCAACATAGACTATGAGGAATCAGCTAACGCTTGACAAGTCCCCGAAGGCGCTGCGTAAATTAGCGTGGATTTGGCTGAGGATTCTTAGCAGGAACCTTCCTTCGTTCCTCTAGTCATAACCCCCCTTTGAGGGCCTTGACGCGGTTGTGCTTGCCCCCCACCAGGGCACCCCTGATAGGATAGCGCCAGCAATTGAGCACCTCCCGCTGCCAGCACTCGAGGGTGCGGGCTGTCCACTGGAAGGGCTCCAGGAAGCTACTCTTCGCCTCCTGGAGCCAGCGGCGCAGGGTCGCCTCTGCCTGCTCGAGGCTGGGCAGCCGGCAGAGAGAGCGTAGGGACTCCTTCATTCCCCAGGCCCAGGCAAGCCTTCCGTCGGCGAGGAGGGTGGCGGCAAGCCTCCTCCCCTCCGCTGGCCCGAGCCCCCGCCGCTGGAGGAGCCAGCATAGGCACCTGGGCCGGCGTCCCTCCCTGCACACCTCGCCCCAGGCCCTTGCCGCCAGGGTCAGGACGTGGAGCTTGTCCGCCATGACCACTGCCTCCACCGTCCTGGCAGAGCCACAGCGATCGAGTAGCAGCTCCACCTGCCCTCGCCCTCCCCACAGACGAAGGCCACCGGCTGGACGCTCTCCAGATCCCACAGCTCAGCCCACATCTGTCACTGCAGATAGGAGAAGCCGTCTAGCCCCAGGAGGGAGTGGGGCTGCCCGGGCAGGCGGCGGGCACAGAATTCCCCGCCAACTCCTCTCGGCCAGCTCCTTGCTCACCCCTCCAAGCGAGCTGCTGCCCGCACCGTGGCCTCATTGGTCCACCTGGCCAAGAACCGCCTCAGCCTCCAGATGGTGCGCCCCCTGGGCCCGCAGGCAGGGGCCGGCTCCATGAACACCTTGCCACAGGCCCGGCAGCGGAAGCGCCGCCCCCCGTGATGACTACGAACATCCCCTGACCCACATCTTGGCGTTTCGCTTCACCTGGCGGTGCTACTGGCGCACCCGATAGGTGGTGCGGGAGCACTTGGGGCAGGCCTCCACCCATCCCGGTGGTGGCCCACCATCTCTGTGGCTCCCGCCTTTCCCCTAATGCTACCGAGCCGGCGTAGTTCAGGCCGACCCTGATGAGACGGCCCTGCGCCTTTTCGACCCGGCTCTGTACCCTATCTGTAGGTTACAGGAGCACGCACTTTCGCAAACCCCCACGACACTATCCACACTCAAGGTCGTAGGGCCGTGAGACTACCGATACCTTGGCTGCGAGGGTATCCTGACTAATGGGGGAAGCAGCGGCGGCAAGAGGTGTGGTGAGCGTGGGGAAGCGTCGTCCGAATCGAGATGGGAGCATCTACCAGGCCAAGGATAGGGGCTGGCGCGCCTACTTGACTATTGACGGCTGCAGGCGCTATTTTTTCGGCCGCACCCAGGCCGAAGTCCTCAAGAAGCTGCACAAGGCCTTGCGTGCCATTTGCACGCTGTCTTGCACCCCGCCCTCGCGCAGGCTGAAAAGATGGGCCTTGTGCCTCGTAACATCGCCGACCTGATGACGCCCCCAGGGCCGCCAGGCAGGAGATGAAGACCCTCTCGCCCGAGGAGGCCCGTCGCTTCCTCGAGGTGTCTCAGGGCGAGCGCCTGTATGCCCTCTACGTGCTGGCCATCACCACCGGCATGAGGCTGGGGGAGCTGCTAGCCCTCAGGTGGCGGGACGTGGACCTGGAGCGGGGCGTCCTCAGGGTGACGGCCACCCTCCAGAAGACCCGAGACGGCTACCTCTTCGCCGAGCCCAAGACGGAGCGCAGCCGCCGCCAGGTGGTCCTGTCACCCTCGGCCATCGAGGCCCTGCGAGAGCACCGCCTGCGGCTCCTGGAGGAGCGCCTGCGGCTGGGTGACGCATGGGAAGACCACGACCTCGTGTTCCCCAACGAGATAGGCCGCCCCCTGGACAGGACTAACGTCTCCCACCGCTCCTTCGAGCGGATCCTGAAGCGGGCCGGGCTGCCCCGCCTGCGCTTTCACGACCTGTGCCATACGGCCGCCACTCTGTTGCTGGGCCAGGGCGTCCACCCCAAGGTGGTGGCGGATATGCTGGGCCATTCCACGACCAGCGTTACCCTTGACCTCTACTCCCACAGCACGCCGGCGATGCACCGCCAGGCCGCCCTCGCCCTGGACTCGCTGCTGGCCCCGGTCAAGGACGACTCGATGGCCGACGAGGAGAGACGGCCCGACCTCCGTTCACGTGCGCCCGTCTGACAGCAAAATTGACAGCAAAACGGGCGGACAACCGTGGAAGACAGTGACACAAAGTGGTCAGTTTTTGGCCCATCCCAGATACGAAATGGACATCCACGGGCCACGGTGGAAGTTTTGCGTCACAATGGGGTTGTGGAGGTCGCCGGTTCAAATCCGGCCGCCCCGACCAGTTCCGTTCCGTCCCATAACCAGGCCGCTTCGTCCGGCGCCGACGCCCCGACCGTCGAACTGCAATGAACGCTGGCCCCGCTGCGTAATCCCACCCCCTGGGAAGCGTCGAAGGGACGGGCGCCAGTGTGGCGGATTCAGTGCTCGTGAACGGCGTCCCGTTCCAGGATAGCTCGCAAGGACGCTCTCCGAGGCCACCTCCCACATGACTCCCTCTTCTGGAGGGGACCGGGGACTGACTAGCCACTCAGGCCGCGGGTGGTGAGAGGATAAGGCGGCGGGTTAGGGGCGGAGCGTCGTGGTCGGCCGGCGGCGCCCGCCGGAAGGCGGACGCCACCGAGGTAAAAAGGGAGGCTGCGGGGCGGGTAGCCCCCGCCCCGCAGCCGCGCTGGCCAGCGATGGGACCCCGGCCTAGGGGTCTATCAGGACGCCGGGGTTGAGGAGGCCCTGGGGGTCCAGGGCCCGCTTGGCTGCCCTGAGGGCGATGGCGAAGGGCTCCGGACGCTCCTGATCGTACCAGGGGCGGTGCAGCCGCCCCACGGCATGATGATGGGTGATGGTGCCACCAGCCTTCATGATGGCGTCGGAGGCGGCCTGCTTCAGGGCCTGGTAGGCCTCCCGCAGGCCGCCCCTGGCCACGAAGCCCTTGTAGGTGTAGTAAGGGGCGGGGCCATCCGTGTACACATGGGTGAAGCGGCAGTTGAGGCTGCCCCCCTTGCAGACCTCCCGCAGGGCGCGGCCTATGGCCTCCCGCACCTGGTGATCGAACTCCGGCCAGCGGTCCCAGGTGATGGCGCTCTCCACCGTGTCCATGAGGAGCCCCAGGCCGGCCGTCAGCCCCTCCGATACGTTGATGAAGGCGTTGCGCCAGGCGCCCACGGCGCCCTGGCGGCCGGTGGGCTCGCCCGAGTCCGAGATGAGGACGGACTCCTCGTCAACCTCGCCGCCGCAGGAGCGGGCGATGTCCAGCGCCATGCGCATGGGCCACTCCTGGGGCAGCTCTGCCGACTCGAAGCCGATGATGAGGAGGGCCCGCGTCCCGTCCAGGCCGGCCGCCTCCTGGGCCAGCTCCGGGTCGAGGAGG
This sequence comes from Dehalococcoidia bacterium, assembly GCA_034435615.1. Taxonomy (GTDB): domain Bacteria; phylum Chloroflexota; class Dehalococcoidia; order SM23-28-2; family HRBIN24; genus H17-190. The sequence goes on along the minus strand of DAOTWZ010000015.1, from coordinate 8,072 downwards.
CGGAGGTTGGCCGGCCACAACTTGGCCTGGACTATCTGGCGCGTCGCCTCGTAGCCCTGTTCCCAGGAGGGGAAGGTGACGCCTGCAGTGGCCCGGTAGCGGGGCCGCGCCTGGACGCGCATCCAGGCCTCGGTGATGATCCCCAGTATGCCCTCGCTCCCCAGCACCAGGCGGTCCGGACTGGGACCGGCGCCGCTCCCGGGCAGCCGACGGCTCTCCCACCATCCCTTGGGGGTGAGCATCCGCACCGACTCCACGAAGTCATCGATGTGGGTGTCCTTGGTGGCGTAGTGGCCCCCGGAGCGGGTGGCGATCCAGCCCCCCAGCGTGGAGCAGGTGAAGCTCTGAGGGAAGTGGCGCAGGGTGAGGCCGTGGGGCCGTAGCTGCGCCTCCAGCTCCGGCCCCAGCGCCCCCGCCTGGATACGGGCCGCCCGGGAGACGGGGTCTACCTCCAGGACCTGGTCGAACTGGTCCAGATCGATGGTGACCACGCCGTCCCAGCCCTCCGGAGGCGTCACACCCTCCACCACTGAGGTGCCGCCGCCGTAGGGGATGACGGCGTAGCCCCTGTTGATGCACCACTCCAACACCGCCTCCAGCTCCTGCTCATTGCGGGGGTGGGCGACTACATCGGGCGGGTTGGGGAAGCCCTCCCAGACAGCGCGGGAGCGCTCCGCCCCGTAGGAATGGAGGGCCCGCTCGTAGTTATCGGTGAAGCAGAACTCGGCGATGGCGTCGGGGGGGCGGATGCGGGGCGGCCGTAGCTGCAGCTCCTCCGCCCGCGGGATGGGGGGCGGCTCTATGGTGACGCCCCAGCGGGCGGAGAGACGGGCGGCGTACTCCCGGCGCTGCTCCTCCGTGGGCTCCTCGTGCTGGAAGCCATACATCCAGATGCTGCGGCGCGGCTTCTGCTTGAACATGGGCTTCCCTCCCTGCCCAGGGTGTGGGAACGCTCAGCCTTCCTGGGCTATCTCCGCCCAGCGGGGCTGTCGCTTCTCCAGGAAGGCCATGACCCCCTCCCGGTGCTCCGGCGAGCGACGGCAGCGGTCCAGGATCTCGTTCTCCGTGCGCAGGGCCGTCTCCAGGTCGGACTGGACGCCCTTGTGGACCGCCTCCTTCAGCCAGCCCAGGACGCGGGTGGGGCCGTTGGCTATCTCGCTGGCCAGGGCCATCACCTCGTCCTGGAAGCGCTCATGGGGGATGACCCGGCTCACCAGGCCGATCGCCAGGGCCTCCTGGGCGTCGATGATGCGGGCCGTCATCCCCAGCTCCAGCGCCTTGGCCATGCCGACGATGCGGGGTAGCAGGAAGGTGCTGCCGAACTCCAGGATGAGCCCCACGCGGGCGAAGATGAAGCCGATACGGGCCTGGTCCGAGGCGAGACGGATGTCGCAGGGGAGGGTTATGGTGGCCCCCAGCCCCACGGCGGGGCCGTTGATGGCGGCGATGACCGGCTTGGGCAGGTCATAGATCTGCCGCATCAGCGCCTCGCCCACGATGCCGCCCCGCCGTGACTCCTCGATCCGCTGGCGGAAGACGCGCACGTCGGCGCCGGAGCAGAAGGCGCGCCCGGCCCCCGTCAGGACGACGCAGCCCACGTCGCGGTCCTCCTGGGCCTCCGCCAGGGCCCGGGAGACCTCCTGGCCCATGGTCTCGTTGAAGGCGTTGAGCACCTGGGGGCGGTTGAAGGTGATGATGGCCACCCGGTCCCGCTTCTCGTACTGGATCGTCTCCCACGTCATGGTTGTGTCCCTCCTTCCTGGCGAGGTCTCGCCGCCAGACGGCGGCCCGGTCACGGTGACACCAGTATACGCAGGGGGACCGTCCTTTTTCACCTGCCCTGCCGCGGACGCGAGCGGGCCAGCAGACCTGTGCTGTGGCCTGCTGGCCCGCACCCGAGGGCGTACGGTCTTAGCTGCGGGCGGGGGTGGCCTCGCCCAGCCGCTGGAGCTGGGGCATCACCCTCTCGGCGAAGAGGCGCATGCTCCGCTCCGCCTCCTCGTGGGGCATGCCACCGTAGCTGAAGACGCCGACGAAGGACTCGGCGCCGGTCTTGCTACGGATGTCCAGGATCTTCTCCAGGCACTGCTCCGGCGTGCCCCAGACCTGGAGGCTCAGGAAGAACTCGGTGGCCCTGTCAGCGCCGTAGCGCTGGACCTTCTCGGACATCTTGCCGTAGTACTCGTAGCCGCGGGTCTGGGCGAAGTGCTCGCTGCCGAACTCGTAGTGCCGGATGACGCTGTCCCAGTAGGCGCCGATCCAGCGGTGCGCCCCCTCCTGGGCCTTGACCGGGTCTTCGTGGCAGTAGACCCAGCCGCCGGCGATGGGGGCCGGCGCCTCCACGCCGTGGTACTCGCGGTATGCCTTGCGGTAGACCTCCAGCTCCTGGGCGACGGCGTCCCAGGGCTTCTGGGGGATCATGAGGATGCCCAGCCCCAGCCGGGCCATGATCTCCGCCGACTCCGGGGAGACGGCGGCGCCGTAGGTGCGGCCGCGGAAGCTCCGCACGGGGCGCGGGCGGATGTCCTTGCGGGGCTGCTGGACGAACTGGCCCTGGTACTCGCAGTAGCCCTGCTCCAGCCCCTGCAGGATCATCTCGGCGTACTCCAGGAAGCGGTCGCGAGACTCGCCCATGGGGACGCGGAAGCCCTCGAACTCCACCCGGCCAGCGCCGCGGCCGATGCCCAGGATGACGCGGCCGCCGGAGAGCTGGTCCAGCATGGCCACCTGCTCCGCCACCCGCAGGGGGTCGTGCCAGGGGAGCACCACCACCATGGAGCCGAGCTGCACCCGCTGCGTCCGCCCGGCCGCATAGGCCAGGAAGAGGAGGACGTCGGGTACCATAGTGTAGTCGGTGAAGTGGTGCTCCACGCTCCAGATGGACTGGAAGCCCAGGGGCTCGGCCAGGTCGGCCAGCTTCAGGTCGTCCTGGTAGACCTCCGTGTCGCTGCGGCGGTTGTAGGGGTTCTGGAAGATGACGGCCATCCCTACGTGCATGGTTGAGCTCTCCTCCCTTTCTTTGAGTGTCGGGCCCCGGTCCGGGTGCCCGCACCTGTGCGCCACTGTGCCCGCTGGCCGCGGCCGGGCGCCTCCCTTATGAGACCTTTCTATCACTCCTGGCCGTGGCGGTCAACCCTTCACGTCAACGTAGGGAGAGGGCGGCCGCCGGCTTGACCCGGGGGAGGGCCGGTCTATAACATCTAGCCAGATTTGCGTGGGCGATGCCCCGGCCGCGCCGGGGACGCCGGGAGGGAGCCATGAGGCCGCTGGACGGGATCCGGGTGCTGGAGCTGACGCGGGTGGGGCCGGCCGCCTTCGCCACCATGATGCTGGCCGATATGGGGGCCGAGGTGCTGAAGATAGAGCCCCCCAGCGCCGGACGGGAGCCCGGCACCGCCAACTCGCCCCCGCCGGGGGAGGAGCAGCGGGCGGCCGCCCTCTTCCTGAACCGCAACAAGAAGTCCCTCACCCTGGACCTGAAACGCCCGGCCGGCCAGCAGGTGCTCCAAGAGCTGGCCCGCACCGCCGACGTCTTGGTGGAGGGCTTCCGCCCCGGCGTCATGGCCCGGCTGGGGGGCGATTACCAGACCCTCGCCCGCCTCAACCCCCGCCTGGTCTACTGCTCCCTCTCCGGCTACGGCCAGGACGGCCCCTACCGGGACTACCCGGGCCACGATGTCAACTACATCGCCCTGGCGGGGCTGCTGGGCCTCATCGGCGAGCCGGAGGGGCCGCCCGTCATCCCCCTCAACATCGTGGCCGACCTGGCAGGGGCGGCCATGCACGCCGTCGTCGGCATCCTGCTGGCCCTCTACGCCCGGGAGCGCACCGGCCGTGGCCAGCTGGTGGACGTCTCCTACCTGGACACCACCATAGCCCTCACCACGGCCGTTCCCACGGTGGCCCAGTTCCTGAGCAAGGGGATACCACCCGCCCGGGGGAAGGGGCTCTTCAGCGGCCGCTACGCCTTCTATGCCGTCTACGAGACCAAGGACGACAAATACATCAGCATCGGTTGCGTGGAGCCCTGGCTGTGGCACAACTTCTGCGACGCCATCGGCCGGCCGGACCTGAAGGCGCTGGCCCTGAAGCCAGGCGACGCCTCCAGCTACGCCGGCGAGGAGCACCAGCGGGCGCGGGAGGAGCTGGCCGCCCTCTTCCGCACCCGGACGCGGGACGAGTGGTTCCAGCTCCTCAGCCAGGCGGACGTCTGTGTGGGCAGCGTCTACGACGTGCCGGAGGTGCTGCAAGACCCCCAGGTGCGCCACCGCCGCATGTTCCTGGAGCTGGAGCACCCCAAGGCCGGGCGGGTGGTCCAGCCGGGGATCGCCATCAAGCTCTCGGAGACGCCGGGGGAGGTGCGCTCCTTCGCCCCCTGCCTGGGGCAGCACACGGAGGAGGTGCTGCGGGAGCTGGGCTACGACGACGAGCGCATAGCCGCCCTGCGGGCGGACGGCGTCGTGTAGGCGGCCGGCCGTGGAAGGGCTGCAGGGCAAGGTAGCGCTGGTCACAGGGGCGTCCCGGGGCATCGGCCGGGAGGTGGCCGTCCTGCTGGCCGCCCAGGGCGCCCGCGTGGCGGTGAACTTCCGCCGTCAGCCCGAGGAGGCGGAAGAGACGGCGCGCCGGGTGCGGGAGGCGGGCGGGGAAGCCCTCCTCTGCCGGGCAGACCTGGAGGAGCCGGCACAGATAGAGGAGATGTTCCGCCAGGTGGCGGACGCCTGGGGACGGCTGGACATCCTGGTAGCCAACGCCGCCGCCTCCGCCTTCAAGCCGCTGCTGGAGGTGGGGCTTCACAACGTGCGGCGCACCTACGCCATCTCCGTGGACGCTTTCCTCCTCTGCGTGCAGCGCTCCGTCCCCCTCATGCGGGAGGGAGGGCGCATCGTGGCCGTCTCCGGCTTCGATACGCTGCGCTTTCTCCCCCGACACGGGCTGCTGGCCTCCGCCAAGGCGGCCATGGAGGCGCTGGTCCGTTACTGGGCGGTGGAGCTGGCGCCCATGGGGATCAACGTCAACGCCGTCTGCCCCGGCGTGGTGGACACGGACTCCTCTCGCTTCTACTTCGGCCGGATGGGCCGGGACTGGGAGGAGATGGCGCCGGTGTGGCGGGAGCGCATACCGAAGGGACGGGCCGCCACCGCCCGGGAGGTGGCGGAGACGGTCCTCTTCTTCTGCTCTCCCGCCTCTGAGTACGTGACGGGGCAGGTGCTGGTGGTGGACGGCGGCGTCAGCCTGCTCCTGCCGCCCTTCTAGAATCGCCCGGGCGGCCATGCCAAGGAGGTCACAGATGGAGTTCGCTTTCACGCCGGAGGAGGAGACCTACCGGGCCACGCTGCGCCGCTTCGCCGAGCGCCGCCTCCTGCCCAACTACGCCCGCTGGGACCGGGGCGAACCCTTCCCCCGCGAGGAGGTGAAGGCGCTGGCCGAGGTGGGGCTCCTGGGGCTGCGGGCCCCCGCCGACTATGGCGGGATGGAGGCCTCCTACGTCCAGTGCGGCATCGCCGCCGAGGAGGTGGGCCGGGGGGACTTCAACTGCACCCTCTTCCTCCAGATCAATAACATCTGGGCGGAGCTGCTGAAGCTGGCCGGCCCGGAGGCCCAGCGCCAGTGGTTCCCGCCCCTGGTGAACGGCGACCTGGTCTTCGCCTTCGCCCTGACGGAGCCAGAGGCGGGCTCCGATGCCGCCCACATCCGCACCCGCGCCATCCGTGACGGCGACTACTACGTCATCGACGGCGAGAAGAGCAGCACCACCTTCGCCGGCCTGGCCGACGTCTGCGCCGTCTTCGTCCGCACCGGCGGGGAGGGGGCGCGGGGCATCTCTACCGTGGTGGTCCCCCTGGACCTGCCGGGCGTCTCCCGCGCCGTCTACCGCAGCCCGGGCGAGCGCCTCACCCAGCGGGGCTCCCTCTATTTCTCCGGCGTGCGCGTCCCCGTGGCCAACCGCATCGGCGAGGAGGGGACGGGCTTCTACCAGGCGATGCAGGCCTTCGACTTCAACCGTGCCATCATCGCCCTGGCCTGCGTGGGGGCGGCCCAGCAGTCCCTGGAGGAGACGATAGCCTACGTCAAGGAGCGGCGGGCCTTCGGCCAGCCCCTGGGCCGCTACGAGGGGGTCTCCTTCCAGATCGCCGAGCACCTGACGCGGCTGGAAGCGGCCCGCCTCCTCTCCTACAAGGCCCTGTGGCTGCGGGACCAGGGGCTGCCCCACACCAAGGAGATGGCCATGGCCAAGTGGCTCGCTCCCCAGGTGGCGGTGGACGCCATCCGCTCCTGCATCATCCTCCACGGCCACTACGGCTACAACCAGGACCTCCCCCTGGAGCAGCGGCTGCGGGACGTCCTGGGCTTGGAGATCGGCGACGGCACGCCGGAGATAATGAAGCTGGTCATAGTCAGAGAGACGCTGGGGCGGGAGTTCCTGCCCTACTGAACAACGGCGAGGAGGTAACGGCATGGCCTACGAGAACATCCTCTTCGAGAAGAGGGACCGGGTGGCCTTCGTCACCCTGAACCGCCCCCAGGCCCTCAACTCCCTCAGCCCCGCCCTGGTGGCGGAGCTCAGCCAGGCCCTGGCCGAGGTGAGGGCCGATACCTCCCTCAAGGCGCTGGTCATCCAGGGGGCCGGCAAGGCCTTCTGCGCCGGCGCCGACCTCAAGTTCTTCCAGGAGAAGGGCCTGAGCGACCTGGGCGCCCTTCTCACCTACGTCAAGGAGTTCAACGAGTTCCTCTTCGGCCTGGAGGAGCTGCCCCTGCCGGTCATCGCCGTCGTCCAGGGGTATGCCCTGGCCGGCGGCCTGGAGCTGGCCATGGCCTGTGACATCGTCCTGGCGGCCGAGGACGCCGTCATCGGCGACCAGCACGTCAACTTCGCCCTGATGCCCGGCGGCGGCGACACCCAGCGCCTGCCCCGCAAGATCGGCCTCCCCCGGGCCATGGCCCTCATGCTCACTGGCCGCTGGCTGAGCGGCAAGGAGGCGGAGAGCTGGGGCCTCGTCTACAAGGCCGTGCCGGCGGACCGGCTCTCCCAGGAGCTGGAGGAGCTGCTGGGCCAGCTCCGGGGCAAGAGCCGGGAGGCTATGGGCGTCATCAAGGAGACGGTCCGCCGCGGCCTGGAGCTGCCCCTGCGGGAGGCCGTCTGGCTGGAGGTCAACGCCTTCGCCCAGTACCTGCACGTCTCCAGCCACCCCAAGGAGGGGATCCAGGCCTTCGTGGAGAAGCGTCAGCCCAACTTCTAGCGGCTGGCGCTGGCGGCCAGGGCGTCCAGCGCCAGGGCGACGCCGTACTCGGGCAGCTCCACCCGCACCGGGCCGTCCCTCAGCTCCTGGGCGAACCAGAGGGGACGCTGCGTGTGCAGGGGCACCAGCACGGCCGGCTCCACCTCCTGCACGAAGGCCAGGAGGTCCCGCGCCGGGGCGTGGCCGGAGGCGTGGAGGCCTCGCTCCTCCTCCGGCACCTGCCAGCCCAGCTCCTCCCGGGGCAGCCCCACGTAGCGCATCTGGAAGTGGTCCAGCCAGGCCCGCAGACGGCGGAAGTCCATCTGGACCTCCTCGTTGAAGGCCTCGTGGCTGGAGTAGAGGTAGAGGCTGCCGGGGCGCGGGCGGATGCTGGGCAGGTCCTTCAGGTCGAAATAACTGAAGCAGAGGACCAGCTCGTCCTGGCGACGGTGGACGCCCTCCGGCGTCACCAGTGAGCCCTCGTAGCGCTCATAGACCGCTTTCTCCCACTTGCGGAGGTCCGCCTTGGGCTGGCGGTAGACCAGCACCTGGAACCCCTGGCCGATGACGGGCAGGCTGGGATCGGCCAGGCGGGCGGCGTCCAGCAGGTAGGCATCCTTGGCCATGATGACCAGCTGGCGGCCCAGCTCTTGGGCCAGGCGGTGGAAGATGACGAGCCGCTCCAGGTTGCGGGGGCCGAAATCGGCGATGATGAGGCCCCGGGCGTCCCGCATGAACTGCAGGGCGCGGGCGGCCACGTCTTCCTCGCTCACCGGAGGGGAGGCGTCGTCCCCCGCCCGCGTACCCTCGCACAGGAGGACGAGGGGCCGACGCCGGGCCGCCTCGCGCAGCGCC
>DAOTWZ010000014.1:0-7828 GCA_034435615.1 Dehalococcoidia bacterium | reverse complement strand
GCCCCAGCGACTCGCCGTTGGCCCAGTAGCTGGCCAGGAGGGGGAAGCTTCCCCAGGAAAAGGCGAACCAGAGGTCGCCGTGGAGGCGTCCGCCCAGCCACTCCAGGTTGTAGGCCGGCACCATGACGACACCGAAGACGATGAAGGCCCAGAGCCAGGGCGTCACGGTGACCGCTCCCAGGGCACCCACCGCCAGGGCCCCCGCCAGGGAGACCACGGCCAGCCCCCATAGCGATGCCCTGGGGATACCAGTGCCCAGGGGCCGGCCCTTCAGCTCGTCCAGGGCGTGGGCGCTGATCCCCACCGCCAGAAAGAAGGCCAGGAGAGTGGCGGCCAGCCGCTCCCAGTGGAGGGACGGGGCCAGCCCCGCCCCCAGCACCACGTAGCTGAGGTGCCAGGCCGTGTAGGGAGGGTGCAGGAGGGTCACGTAGTCCCGCCAGCCGCCGCCGGGCAGTGCGTAGAAGGCGGGCCGCAGACGCTGCGGCGACGGTGCCGCCGCTGGCCGCTGCGAGGTCATGGCGGCCCCTTGCTCCCCCAGACCAGCAACGCCCCGCCCAGAGAGAGGCGACGCGCCCGGACATCGGCGAAGCCGTTCTCTCGCCACAGAGCGAGGAGCCGCTCCTCCGGCCAGCGTTCGTAGAAGCGGCGGATGCTCTCTCCCAGGAAGCGGCCCACCCGGTGCCAGGCCGGAGAGATGAGGCGTCCCAGGGCCGGCATCAGCAGATCGGTATGGAGGCGCCAGGGCCAGTAGAAGGGCCGTCGCGGCACGGCGAAGTCCAGGGAGACCATGACGCCCCCGGGACGGACGAGCCGGGCCAGCGCCCGCAGGGTGGCCGGCACGTCGTTGACATAACGCAACAAATAGGTGAAGACCACGGCATCGAATACGCCGGGAGCGAAGGGGGGCGCCTCGGCCGTGCATTCCACCAGCTCGAGGGGGAGGGCCTGCCGTCGCGCCCGTCTCTGAGCCTCGAGGAGCATCGGGCGGGTGATGTCGGCGGCTATCACCCTCACGCCGGGGCGGCGAGTCAGGGGAAGGGCGAGGGCGCCGGTGCCGGTGGCCATGTCCAGCACCAGGGCCGGCGTGGGCAGGCGTAGCTGGGCCAGCAGGAGTCGGTGCCAGCGGCGGTACTGGCCGTAGCTCATGAGCTGGGGCGGCCAGTCATAGGTGGCAGCGATGCCGGAGAAGAGCTCCCTGGCCAGCACGTCCCCTTCCTCCTCCCTCCTTCTGTCTACGTCGGGGGCCAGCGACACTGTTTTATACTAGTATACGAGGGCGCTCCCAGCGCCAGCAGACGAGGAGGGAGAAAACATAGGCCGCAGACTGCACCAGACGGTGGGCCCGCCAGAGCGTGCCCTGCTGGTGGGCGTCTTCGCCAAGAACGGGGGCCGACGGGGATGGAACGGGGAGAGCTCGCTGGAGGAGCTGGCCCTCCTGGCCAGCACCGCCGGCGCCCAGGTAGTGGGCACCGTATCCCAGAAGCTGGAAAGGCCAGACCCGGCCTACTACATCGGTCAGGGGAAGCTCCAGGAGATCATAGCCCTGCGACAGCGCCAGCCCTATGACCTGGTCATCTTCGACGAGGAGCTGTCGCCCTCGCAGCAGCGGAACCTGGAGCGGGCCCTCAAGGTCAAGGTCATAGACCGCACCGCCCTCATCCTGGACATCTTCGCCCAGCACGCCCGCACCCGCGAGGGCCGTCTGCAGGTGGAGCTGGCCCAGCACGAGTATCTGCTCCCTCGGCTGCGGGGCCATTGGGCCCACCTGGAGCGGCTGGGGGGCGGCATCGGCACCCGAGGCCCGGGCGAGACCCAATTGGAGACAGACCGCCGCCTCATCTACCGCCGCATTCAGCGACTGCGCCAGGAGCTGGAGGAGGTGCGGCGCCACCGCGCCCTCCACCGGCGCCGGCGGGCGCGAGAGGGCCTGCCGGTGGTCTCCCTGGTGGGCTACACCAACGCCGGCAAGAGCACCCTCATGTCCGCCCTCTCCGGGGCCGACGCTTTCACCGCCGACCAGCTCTTCGCCACCCTGGACCCGCTCACCCGGCGCGTCCGGCTGCCGAGCGGCAGCTTCTTCCTCCTGACGGACACGGTGGGCTTCATCCAGAAGCTGCCCCCCCAGCTAGTGGCCGCCTTCCGCGCCACCCTGGAGGAGCTGGAGGAGGCGGACCTGCTCTTGCACGTCATCGACATAACGCACCCCAACGCCGCCGAACAGGCCCAGACGGTGGAGGAGACGCTGGCGGAGCTGGGCCTGAGCGACCGCCCGCGCATTGAGGTGCTGAACAAGGTGGACCGGCTCTCCCGCCACGATGGTCGGCCCATAGAGGGGCTGGAGGAGCTGGCCGGCCTGCTACCGGAGGAGGCGCCGGAGAGCGGACGCGCCCTTCTGGTCTCGGCCCTCAAGGGCTGGGGCATCCCGGAGCTGCTGGCAGCCATAGAGACGGCCCTCCAGGCGAGAGGCCGTCTGCCCAGTGCGGCGCGGGGCCGCGCCTAGCCCTTGGCGGGCTCCCAGCGGTCGGCCCAGCGCTGGATGGCCTCCACCACCTGCTGAAGCTCCTTGCCCTTGTCCGTCAGGGCGTACTCGATGCGGACAGGGGTGGTGGAGACGACCCTCTTCTGGACGATGCCCTCCCTCTCCAGCTCCTTGAGGCGCTGGGAGAGGAGGCGGTCGCTGATGCTGCCCACGTAGTCCCTGATCTCGGTGAAGCGGCGCGGGCCGCCCAGGAGGGCCCGCACCACCAGGGGCGTCCACCGCTTCCCCAGCACCCTCACCGCCTTCTCGTAGCGGGGACAGAAGCGAGTGATGTCGACTGGGGCCTGCTTCCGCACCATAGCCAGAGTCATTGTAAGATAGCGGGAATAATCTGACAACTCGATAGGAGGCCGCTCCCGGTCGGGTGGCCAGGGGGGCGGTCTCAGGCGGCGGCGCCTTCCTCGGCGCCCCAGAGACGCACCGCCAGCTCGGCGACGCGGCGCCCCAGCGCCCGCGCCTGCTCCCGGTCTTCCTCTGTCACCTGGCCGTGGGCGGTGGCGCCGTAGTAGGAGCCGGAGGTGCGCATCCGCTCGGACCAGGGGAGCCCTACCACCACCATCCCGTGGGCGAAGAGGAGGTGCAGGAGCTGCAGCAGAGTGGCCTCGATGCCGCCGGAGCGGGAGTAGCCAGCGGTGAAGGCGGCCCCCACGCGCCCCGCAAGCTCGCCGGTCTCCCAGAGGTCGCCGGAGTAATCGAACCACTCCTTCAGCTTGCCGGTGATGCCGCTCCAGTTGGGAGAGCCCAGTATGAGGGCATGGCACTCCCTCAGCTCCTCCACCTGTGCCTCGTCCAGCCGACGGTAGAGGAGACGGGCGCCGGGGACAGAGCGCACCCCTTCCGCCACCGCCTCCGCCAACTGCTCCACCAGGCCGCCCCGGGAATCGAAGAGCAGCAGCACCCGGGCCATTCGCCTCACCTGGGGGCCAGCTTAGGGCCGTCCTTCCCGCCGGTCAATACGGGCGTTGCCACCCCTGGGGACGCCCGGCTAACATGGGAGTGCCGGCGGCGGGCCGCCGGGAAGGCCTTCGATTTGGAGGAGCTGCCCATGACCACCCCTGCGTTCCCTCGCATCACCGATGAGGCCCTGGAGGAGCTACGGCGCCAGATCGGCATGGAGGTCCAGGACCACTTCTTCGTCCGGGTGGCGACGGAGGACGCCATCCGCAACTACGCCCTGGGCATCGGCGACCCCAACCCCCTCTGGCACGACCGTGAGTATGCCGAGCGGACCCGCTGGGGCAGTCTGCTGGCGCCGCCTACCTTCCTGTACGCCACCAGCCGGGTGGCCGGCGGCTACGTGGGGGGCCTCCCGGGGGTGCACGCCATGTTCGGCGGCAGCCACTTCCGCTGGCGGCAGCCCATAAGGGAGGGGACGCGCGTCAGCACCCGCGCCCGTCTCAAGGACCTGGTGCTGCGGGAGACCCGCTTCGCCGGGCGATCGGTGCAGCAGATTTACGAGGTGGAGTTCTTCGACCAGGACGGACAGCTCCTCTGCGTGGCCGACTCCTGGTGCTTCCGCACGGAGCGGGACACGGCACGGGAGCGGGCCAAGTACGGCCAGAGCGTTTCCCCCCACGTCTATACCGACGATGAACTGCGGGCCATCATGGAGGACTACGAGCGGGAGGTAGTCCGGGGGGCCGAGCCGCGCTACTGGGAGGACGTGCAGGTGGGGGAGGAGCTGACGCCGGTGGTGAAGGGCCCCATGTGCCCTACCACCTCCATCGCCTTCCTGCTGGGGTGGGGAGGGCTCTACGTGAGGGCCCACCGCTTCGCCTTCGAGCAGTACCGCAGGCACCCCGCCCTGGCCATCCCCAACGCTCAGAACGTGCCGGAGCCCCCGGAGCGGGTCCACTGGGACAGCGAAATGGCCCGCCTAGTAGGCGTCCCCGCTGCCTACGACTACGGGCCCGAGCGGGTCTCCTGGATGGGCCACCTCATGACCAACTGGGTCGGGGATGACGGCTTCCTGGAGGAGCTGTACGTGGAGATCCGCTACCACAACATCATGGGGGACACCACCTGGTGCAAGGGCCGGGTAGCCGCCAAGGAGATGGAGGGCGGTATTCCCCGCGTCCGCTGCGATATCTGGGCCCACAATCAGGACGGCATCGTCACCGTCCGGGGCTACGCCGTGGCCCGCCTCCCCTCCCGCCAGGGCTCCTAGGCGAGGGCAGCCAGCAGGAGGGGCCGCCCTCTCGCCCTGCCTAAGCGCGGGCTATCTTGATATCGTTGCCGTCCACCAGCACCTGATAGACAGGGATGGGCTCAGCGGGGGGAGGGCTGACCACCTCGCCGGTGCGGACGTTGAACTGGCCGGCGTGGAGGGGGCACTCCACCACGTCCAGGATGAGGATACCCTCGCACAGGGCGCCGTCGGCGTGGGTGCAGCGGTTGCCGAAGGCGAAGAACTCGCCGTCCACGTTAGCCACCACTATCTCCTCGCCGTCCAGCACCACCAGCTTCATCTCGCCCGGCGGGATCTCGTCCACCGTGGCCACCTTGACCGGTTCGCTCATGGCTCCTGCCCTCGTCGGAAGGTCTCGGTGCACGCCCGCGGCCTCGGGGGGCGCCTCAGGCGGCGTCGAAGGCGATGTACAGGGCGTTCAGGCCATTGAACAGAATGTTCGGCTCGTGGCTGAAGTCGTTCCCCTCGGCGAAGCGCAGGTTCCGCAGCCGCTTCAGCAACTCCTCGTAGGCCACACGGGCCTCCAGCCTGGCCAGGGGCGCCCCCAGGCAGTGGTGGATGCCGTAGCCGAAGGCCAGGTGTTCCCTGGCGTTGGGCCGGTGCATGTCGAAGCGGTCGGGGTCGGGGAACTTGCTCTCGTCGCGGTTGGCGGCGGCCCATAAGAGCCACACCTTGGAGCCAGCCGGTATCTTCACCCCGTGCAGCTCCGTGTCCCTGGTGGTGACGCGGAAGAGGCCCCGGATGGAGGGCTCCAGCCGCAGCACCTCCTCCAGGAAGTTGGGGATGAGAGAGGGGTCGGCGTAGAGGGCCGCCATCTCTTGCGGGTGCTCGATGAGGATGCGCATGGCATGGGTGAGGAGGCGGGTAGTGGTGTCGTTGCCGGCCACCAGGAGCTGCTGGAGCATGAAGATGAGCTCCTCGTCGCTGAAGGGGCGGCCATCCGGCTGGGCGTGGACGATCTCGCTTATCAGGTCTCCCTCCACCGGACGGGCCCGCCGCTCCTGGATCCGCTCGAAGAGGTAGCGCTGCATCTCCAGGAGGCTGCGCAGCATCGCCACGTCCTCCTCCTCGCTGACCAGGGCCCCTAGACGCTGCAGGGAGGCGTCGGTCCACTCCTTCACCTTGGGGATCATCTCCGTCGGGAAGTTGAAGACGGCGGTGATGACGGTGACGGGAAGGGGTATGGCGAAGCGGGCCACGAACTCTACCTGTCCCTGGTCGATGAAGGAGTCGATGAGCTCGTTGACCAGGGCCCGCACCCTGGGCTCCATCCTGGCCAGACGGCGGGCGAAGGCTCGCTGGGCCACCTGCCGCTGACGGGTGTGGTCTGGCGGGTCAGCGTGGAGGAGGGTGGGCACCATGCGCCACATCTGGGAGATGACCTCTCGCATCTCGGGGGTGGGCTTGCGACGGGCGCCCGTGGTAGCGATGTGGGAGCTGAAGACCTCTGGCTGCATCTCCACCTGGACGATGTCGTCGTAGCGGCTGATGATGTAGGCGTCCAGCTCCGGCGAGTAGAAGACAGGGGCCTCCCGCCTCAGGGCGGCGAAGAACTCGTACGGCCGTTCCCACGTCTCTGGGCTGACGACCCGGAACTCGTAGACAGACGTCATGCCAGCACCCCCGTACCTAGCATCTCCCTCGTTAGCCGAATCTTACCACAAGACGAGCCCACGAGGCACGGGACTGGCGGGGACAGGCTCGGGACGAACCCGTACCGTCCTGCCACCGCGCTGGCGGGCCCCTTAGGGCCCCTGGCCCAGACTCGGGCGGGGTCAGTCGCCCAGGAGGGTGGTGTAGCCGAGGGAGACTATCTCTTCCACGTACTCGGAGCGCCAGCCAGGGTCAGGTATGCGGTAACCGTTCTCCCGGAACCAGCGGTGCAGCTTGAGGTACTGCTCCTCCAGGTAGCGACGCCAGGCGTCCTCCTCCTGGAAGAGCTCCGGGTCCACCTCCTCCAGCCGCTTGTCCATCTCCTCCGGGTCTACGTCCAGGTCCTCCCGCCAGTAGTCGGCCAGGTACTCCACGCACTCCTCTAGCTGCCGACGGCACTCTTCCAGGAGGGCGGTCATCATGCCCAGTTCGTTGACCCGGCGGCCGCGTAGACGGACGGCGCGGGCGCAGCCCTCGCACAGGGTCACCAGCTTGCGGGCGTCGCAGTACTCCTGCTTGTTGCAGCCCTCGCACAGGGGGGCCCAGTGGGCGGCCTCCGACAGGCGCAGATAGCCGATGTACACCTCGTCCGTCAGGGCGCCGCAGCGAGGACAGGCGATCTTGTGGGCCAGGATCTCGTTGATGGTGTGCTGCCAGTCTATCTGCATGGCTGCCCTCGGGACGCTTCACACCCCGGCTCAAGCTCTATGATAAAACGCCTCGGGCCCCTGTCAATCGGCCGGCGCGCCGGCCCCCGGCGAGGACGCGGTGCGGGGGACCTCCCGCGGCCAGTGGTGGTTCCAGGGCCGCGCCTGCTCGAAGGCGTGGGCGGCCTGGAGCACCAGGTCGTCCCGGTGGGGTGGCCCCACTATCTGCAGCCCCACCGGCAGGCCGGCGCTGGTGAAGCCAGCCCGCACGCTGATGGCCGGGTGCCCGGTGAGGTTGAAGGGATAGGTGTAGGCGATGAAGTTCATGGGGTGCGTCACCGGCTGGCCGTCAATCTCCGGGGGTAGCTGGCCGTCCCGCACCTCGAACGCCTCCGTGGCCACCGTAGGCGTCAGCAGTAGGTCGTAGCGCTCGAAGAGGGCCCACAGCTCGTGCACCAAGCGGGAGCGCACCATCTGGGCCTCCACCAGCTCCGCCTGGGTGGTCTCGCGGGCCCGCAAGGCGATGGCCAGGAAGCCACGGCGGAACTGCTCCCGGTGGCGGTCCAGGGCGTCGCCCACCAGGGCCAGCACCTCGGCGCCGATGATGGTGTGCCAGGCGACGGCGGCATCGGGTAGGGAGATGTCCACCTCCTCCACGGCGTGGCCCATCTCGGCGAAGGCTTCGGCCGCCCGGCGGGCCTGCTCCAGCACCTCCCGCTGCACCTTGGCGTAGCCCAGGGTGGGGCTCCAGGCGATGCGCAGCCGCGGCAGAGGCTCCGCCAGCTTCTCCACATAAGAGTA
>DAOTWZ010000013.1:0-24994 GCA_034435615.1 Dehalococcoidia bacterium | reverse complement strand
ACCGACCCCGACGCCGACCCGCCCCAGGCCCGCAACTCGGCCTTCATCGTGGACATCCCCACCGAGGGGTGGGAGCTAGTGCGCACCATCGCCACTATGGCGGGGGAGGGCAACCACGGCGAGATCCGCCTCAACAACGTGCGCGTCCCCGCCTCCAACATGCTGGGCCCGCGGGGCCAGGGGCACCTCCTGGGGCAGTACCGGCTGGGCCCGGCCCGCCTAGCCCACTGCATGCGCTGGATAGGCCAGGCGGAGGTGGCCCTGGAGATGCTGGTGGACCGCGCCCTGAACCGCTTCGCCCATGGCTCCTATCTGGCGGAGAAGCAGGCCATCCAGTGGATGATCGCCGAGTCGGCCATGGAGCTGTACACGGCCAAGCTGATGGTCCTGCACGCTGCCTACAAGATCGAGCGGGGGCTGCCTTTCCGCCAGGAGGTGGCCATGGCCAAGGTGCACGTGGCCAACACCCTCTGGCGGGTGGTGGACCGGGCCATCCAGGTGCACGGGGCGTTGGGCTACTCCACCGACACCCCGCTGGAGCGCTGGCTCCGCCACGCCCGGGCGGCCCGCATCGTCGACGGGGCGGACGAGGTGCACATGCAGTACATCGCCCGTCACGTCATCGAGACCTTCAAGGAGAAAGGGAAGGTCAAGTCCGCCCTGGGCGACCTGATGTAGGACGGCGGGCGTCCCCTACCTGCTGTCCAGCAGATAGCGGTTGCGGACCCAGGCGCTCACCAGGTCCATGACCAGGATGAGGGCCAGGATGAGCAGGAGGAGCGTCGTCAGGCGCTGGTACTCCAGCGTTTGTAGGTAGATGCTCATGTAGAAGCCGATGCCGCCGGCGCCAGCGAAGCCCAGGATGGAGGAGGCGCGGATGTTGTACTCCAGCATGAACAGTAGCTGGCTGATGGCGGCGTTGGCGCTCTCCGGCCAGACGACGAAGCGGGCCAGTTGCAGGCGTGAGGCTCCCACTCCCCGGAACGCCTCCACCACCTCCGGGTCCGTCCCCTCGAACAGCTCGGCGTAGAGCTTCCCCAGATAGCCCACGGTGTAGAAGGTCAGCCCCAGCGTACCGGCCAGCGGGCCCAGCCCTACCACGATGACGAAGAGGACGGCCCACAGGAGCGAGGGTATCGTCCTCGCCACGGCGACGATGAGACGGGAGAGCCAGACCACCGGCAGGGGGGCCAGGCTGCGCGCCCCCAGGAACCCCAGCGGCAGGGCGATGAGAAAGCCCAGGAAGGTGCCGGCGAAGGCCATCTGCACCGTCTCCCACAGGGCCCGCCCTGCCAGGGGCAGGATGCCCACGTCCGGGGGAACGGTGTCCCGGCTGAAGACCGCCAGGTTGCTGAGACCCTGCGAGATGCGCGAGGCGTCGAAGAGGCCGAACTGGTGCAGGGTGAGCCCGGCCAGGGCGGCCACAGCCCCCCAGAAGACGAGGTCACGCTTGAGGGGGAGGCCCAGGGCCACGGCCCGTCTCATGCCAGCGCCCCCTGGAGGGTGGACCAGGTCACCTCCCGCGCCTGGCCGCTGAAGACCACGCCCCCGTCCCGCACCACCAGCACCAGGTCGCCGTACTCGTGCACCAGGGGGAGCTCGTGCAGGTTGAGGACGAAGGTGAGCTCCTGTCGCCGCCCCAGCTCCTGCATTCGCTCCAGCACCTCGGCGGCCCGCGGGAGGTCCAGGTCAGAGACGAACTCGTCGGCGAAGACGATGCTGGGCCCCTGCAGGAGCGTCCGGGCGATGGCCACTCGCTGGCGCTCGCCGCCGCTCAGGTGGGAGACCCTCTCCTCCGCCTTGTGGCCTATCCCCAGCAGCTCCAGGTACTCCCGGGCCCGCTCCACCTCTGTCCTGGGGAAGAGGCCCATGAGGGGCCCCGGGCCTCGCAGGCGGCCCAGGGCCCCCATCAGGACGTTCTCCAGGGCGGTCATGTTGCGCACCAGCCCCAGTTGCTGGGGTATGTAACCTATCTGTCGTCTCAGGGAAGGCGGCACGCCATCGCTGGTCTCGTGCCCCAGCAGCTCCACGCTCCCCCTCTGAGGGCGGAGGAGGCCCGCCAGGAGGCGCAGGAGGGTGGTCTTGCCTGCGCCGGAGGGCCCCATGACGGTGAGGAAGGCACCCCTGGGCACCGTGAGGTTCACCCCTCGCAGCACCCAGTGGTCGCCCCGATAGGCGAACCAGAGGTCTCTGGCCCTCACCGCCGGTGCATCGTGCTCCACCGTTAGCCCCCTACGGTCACCCGCTCCGTGTACTGCAGGCCGGCCTCTCGCAGGTACTGCTGCAGGGTGCCCAGGTGCTCCTGGGCGGTGGTGCGCTGGAAGCCGACGAAGATGGCAGAGATGAACTGTCGCATCAGGTCACGGTGCTCGGGAGCGCCCAGCGCCTCTATGGCCTCCAGCACCTGGGTGCGCAGGGGGTCCTGCAAATCCTTGCTGAAGACCACGCCGTGGGAGGGGACGGGCCCCTGCCGCTCCAGGATGCGGGTGTTGGCCAGCACCTCGCGGTAGAGGCTCTCCGAGACGTCACCGGCGATGACGGTCACGTCCACCTGGCCGGCCCGCAGGGCCTGCCAGCACTGCTGGTAGCCGCCGCCGAAGATGACCTCGGAGAAGAACTGCTTGGGATCCACCTCGCCCCGCTCGGGCCGGGAGAGGAGGTTCAGCTCCACCAGGCGGCCCATGGGGGCCACATAGCCCGAGGTGGAGATGGGGCTGGGGAAGCAGGCCCTCTTCCCCCTCATCTCCTGAAGGGACTGGTAGGGGCTGTCGTTGCGGACCACCCAGTAGGAGAAGTAATAGGGCGCCTCCACCTTGCGGTCGTCGTGGATGACCTCACGGACCTCTGCCAGGACCAGTTGCGCATCGGCCAGGCTGACAGCCAGATAAGAGGGCCAGGCGCTCATGAAGGCCACCTGGGCCTGACCGAAGCGCAGGGCCTCCACCAGCCCAGCGTAGCTGGTGGGAACGTAAATCTCAACATCCACGCCTGGCAGGCGGCTCTCCAGGAACTGCTCCAGGGGCCGCGACTTCTCGAGGATCTCGCTGCTGGCCTGGGTGGGCTGCACGGCCACCACCAGGCGCTGCTGACCGCCGTCGCCGCCACCGCCGCAGGCCGTCGCCAGCAGGCCCAGGACGAGGCCCGCCATCAGGAGCACAGGCAGACGTAGCATCGGCCTCCCTCCGGGTATGAGTGTCATCTTAACCTTAGAATAAGCTATAGCTAATGTCAACACTTAGGGCGAGCACATTCCCCGAGAGGGCGCGGAGGCGTTACGTGTGGAGAGCCCGGCGGTGTGACGCTGGGTCAGGCGTCGGGGCCGGGCCCCTGGGGCCCTTCCCAGCGACGCTCGATCTCTTCCAGGAAGCGCTCCAGCTCCGGCGAGAGGCGGGGCGTCTCGTCCGGGGCACCGGAGGAGACCTCGGCGTCGTAGATGCGCTCCAGCTCCTCCACCCAGCTATGCAGCCGTGGGTCCCGCTTCACTTGGTCGTCCAGGGTGGCGTACTGACGCTCCCCCTCCAGGCGCAGGCGTTCCAGGTCCAGGGAGAAGCCGAAGAGGGAAGAGAGGCAGGTCAGGAGGGTGTATAGGCCGCGGTAGTCCCGCTCTAGCTGGGCGTAGGCGGGGAGCTGGACCAGGGCCGACATGGCGTCGATACCGCGGAGCCGTGCCTCCTCTGTTGTCAGGGCGACGATGGTGGTGGGGCCTTCATACTGGCTCTCCCGCACGCCTACTGCCCGCAGCCGGGCGGTGGCGCTATCGCTGGCCGCCATCCCCGTCAGCAGCAGGGGCCGGGTGTGGGGTATGGGTGCATAGTACGAGCCGATGAGGCAGTATTGGCGCACCCCCAGCTCCTGCATCACCTTCACCAGGGAGTCCACGAAGTCCTCGCCGTGGCTGTGGGGCTCAAGGGCGTGGACCAAGAGCCAGTCCGTGTCTCCCTGGCCCTGCACGTAGCGCAGATAGGTGTTGGGGACGGAGATCTCCCGGTGCCGGCCCCGACGATAGAGGGTGGGCCGGTAGCGGGTGAAGTCGTAGAAGCGGCCGGGGCGGGCCAGGTGTCCCAGCGGGCGGGCGCCCCATGCCTCCTCCAGGTAGGTGAGGGCCATGCTCCCCACGGAGCCTACGTCTATCCAAGGCTGCAGGGCCAGGAGCAGCGTGGGCTCCCGCAGCTCTGGGAGTGGCTCTACCAGCTCGAAGGCACCGACGAGCATCTCGGACTCTTCCGGGGCCGCCCCACCTGTCCCCTATGTTTTACCACTTTTCCGCCGCCGCGCCTACCTCGAGGCGCCGTCCTCGCGCATCTCGTCCGGGTCTACTCCCATGCGGGAGCACCACTCGCGGTAGGCGAGCGGAGAGATCTCGGAGGGCTTGATCTCGCTGCGGCCGCCCCAGAAGACGTTGGTGTAGAGGACGGGGATGCCGATAGCGGCCAGGTGCTGGTCTATGGCCGCCTTGTGGGCCAGGAGCCACTCCTTGTCCTGGCCGTGGGCCACGCCCATGATATTGACGTTGTGGAACTCCGGGCCGGCCTCCCGCCAGTAGCAGTGGGTCAGTATGTGGTGGCGCCCCACCTCTCGCCCCGCCTCTATCTCCCGGCCCGGCGGCACCGCCCAGTGGAAGAGGGCGTTGTAGCGGGTCACTCGCTGGCCCCCGGCCACGGGCTTGTAATGCTCCAGGAAGGTGGAGAAGCGGCCGATGATGCCTCTCCGGTCCAGGGACTCCGCCACCTGGTAGAAGGTCTCCAGGGGGACGCCGGCCTCCTCGGCCCTGGCCCGCCAGATGTCGGGGACGATCTCCTCCGGCCGGAACTCGCGCTTGAGGGCGGTGAGGACGCGCCATTCCAGCTCGCTCAACTCCTCGTCCTGGACCCACTGCACATCGGCTGGCTGGTCGGACTTGCTGCCCGGCTCCAGCCCCCTCCGCCGGGTGTGTCCCACGCCCAGGACGAAGAGGGCCTTGGGCGGCATGATGCGGAACCGCTCCGCCCCCGTCCGCTCCGCCAGGAGACGACAGTGCTTCTCCAGGGAGTAGCCCTGGGGGACCTTCACCGTGGTCCACAGGCGGTAGTGGGAGCCAGGGCTGGCCACGTCGGTGGTTCGGATGACCACGTGCCCGGTGAAGGGGTCCTCCTGGAACATGAAGTCGAAGGCGGCGTGGAGACGCTCCTGGGGCACCTGCCAGGCCACCAGCGCCCCCTGCGCTAGGTTGGTGGATAGGAGGGTCTGGCGGACGCGGCGGATGGTGCCCGCCTCCAGCATGGCCCGCACCCGCTCAACCACCACCGGCAACGGCACCCCGGAACGGCGGGAGATCTCCCCCAGCGGGTCGCGCTGGAACCCCTCCAGTCGGTCCTCGGAGACCTGGAGGATGGCCACGTTGATGGGGTCGTCTATGGTGACCGGGACGTTAGAGGTCGTCATCGTCGCTATACGCTCCTGGCGCAATATCGCCCGCCCGCGGTGGGCCTAGCGTTCCCTTTATACTAGTCTAGCATCCCGGCCGCTGCCGTGGCAGCGACGCCCCAGCGGCGTCAGGCCGGCCAGCTCAGGCGGTACCAGCCGCCCCCTTTGGTGGCGTCCCGGCCCACGTGGGCTACCTCTCCCCAGAGGAGCCAGGGGAGGAAGGGCGACAGCTCGCCAGCGAAGGTGATCTCCCCCACCAGTCCGCCGATGGGCGTATAGCGTCCCTGGCGCGTGGAGTAGCTGCGGACGTCCCGCCAGCGCGTCTGGTCCGACGCTACCGCTACCCCCTCAGCCAGCCGCAGGAGGAGGCGATGGTCGAAGGCGGGAGGGCGGCCGGTAGCGGTGAGGGAGAGGTCGGTGAGGCGGCGCAGGAGACGGCGCAGAAAGACGGGGAAGGTCAGCCTCCTGACCAGACGGCCGGCGCTGACCAGGCGCATGGGAGTCAGCAAGTGCAGGGTGACCTGGCGGGGCCGCCCCAGGAGGCGGCAGCAGGCCAGGACGTCGGCGTGGGTGAGGGGGTCGGCGAAGATTCGGACCAGCTCCTGGCCCTCCTCCCAGATGGCCTGGCGGCGGCCCAGGAGGGGATGCTCCGTCTCGATGCGGGCGATACGGAAGCGCCCCGGGTGGCGGCCGCGGCCCCCGATCCCGATCTCGCCCATGCGGCGCACGCCCATGATGACGTAGGGGAGCAGGGCGGCAGCATCGCCGAAGAGGGTGACGCCGAAGGAGATGAGGTCGCCTGGCCTGTAGAGGGTCGTCTCCTCCAGGGACGGCTCGATGGTGCATGGGCGGGCCACCTGGGCGCCTCGCCCTGCCTCCTCCCCCGCCGGGGCCAGGAGAGCGCACACGGGGCAGCCCTGCCGCCCCGGCCAAGCGCTGCACTCCATCTCCCGGGGGGCCAGGCAGAACTCCTGTCGGAGGGCGGCGAAGAGGGCGCCCCTCACCAGGGAGCCCTTGTAGGGTGGGGCGTTGATGGCGCTGACGGCCCGACAGTAGAAGCGAAGGCGATGCGCGGTGAGCTCCATCCCCCTTCCGCCTCGTCAGTCCGTCATGCGGAGCTTGCAGGGGGCCGGGTCTATGGCCGCCAGCAGGGGCCGGCCCAGGCTGGTGAAGGAGAGGATGGCCTGCCCCGGCGCCAGATTGGGCAGCCGTCCCCACAGGGCGTCATCGATGCCGCCGATGGAGCGCCGCAACCTGGCCACGACGGCAGCGTCGTTCACCTTGTGCAGCACCCAGTTGTTGACCAGGCCCAGGACCTCGTCCGGCAGGTGCTGGGGCAACTGGGTCACGAAGACCAGGCCCAGCCAGCGCTTGCGGCCGCGGCGGGCCAGGCGGGCCACCTGCTGGAAGAGCACCGGCATGCGGGCTATCCGCTCCCGGGAAAGGAACTCGTGGGCCTCCTCGATGAAGAGGATGACCGGGGTGGGCGCCTCGCCACGGCGCTGGGCCAGCCGGTAGTTGCGGTCCTGCTGCCGCTGCAGCCCCCGCAGCAGCTCAGCGATGACCAGGTTGTTCACCTGAGGTGAGTCGGTATCGCTGACGTCGATGATGGAGACACGCCCGGGCCGCAGCATCTCGCTGTAGTCCAGTGGCTGGGCATGGGGGCTGTCGAAGACGCCCAGCCGCTTCAGGCGGCCCAGCCGGCCCATCAGGGCGCGCCAGCTCATGAGGTGCCCGGGGGGCGCTACCGCTCGTATGGCCTCCGCCACGGCAGCCGGCTGCTGGGCGAAGAGAGGGGTCTCCAGACGAGGGGGCGGGCCATCGGCGAGCTGGGCGACGATGGCCTTCACCACGTCGTACAGGTAGGCCAGCGTCATGTTTGGGTAGCCGGCCTCGAACTCGTCCAGGCGCAGCAGCCGTTCGCGGTCCACATCGTCGCTGGGGAAGATGCTCAGCCGCTCCATCAGGAGTTTGGTGGCGTCGTAAGCCTTGAGGAAGCGCTCCTGCTGGGCGTCGGTGAGGTCGAGCACCTCCATGACAGCGTAGGGCGAGAGGGCCGAAAAGCGGAGCGAGAAGGGGCGCCGCTCAGGGTGGGCGGGGTTGGCGGTGCTCCGCCCCACCAGATGGTAGAGGTGGGTGCCAGGCACGCCGGCCGGCCGTAGCCCTCGCCGCTCCAGGGCCCTGACCATGTGCGGGTCGTCGGTGGGCTCGTGGATGGCCGTATACTCCCCTTCGGTATCGATGAGGACGACAGCGGCGCCCTGCCGCTGCAACTGGGCTATGAGGCTGGCGATGGTGGTGGACTTGCCGCCGCCGGTGGTGCCCAGGACGCCGGTGTGGCGGGGGAAGACGCCCTTCCCCTCCCGCCCCTTGAGGGGCACCCTGACCTCCAGCTCCTCCTGGCCGTCGGCCAGGCCGAGGACGATCTCGCCCCGGCTCCCCAGGACGCGGGCCATCTCCGGACGCTCCAGGAGGAAGACAGGGCTGTTGGGGAGGGGCCGGCGGCGGGGCGGCACTAGCGTTCCCCCCTCCACCTCCTCCCCCAGCAGCTCCACCTGGGCGCGGCCATGGTAGTTGGGCAGCAGTATGCGCCCCCGGCCCCGCACCGTGGCCGTCACCACCAGGGGCATGTCCGCCCGCAGCCCGTCCGGCTCCATGAAGGGGCCGCGGACGATGGCCGCCAGGTAGCGGCGGCCATCGTTGCTGTGGATGCGCAGGAGCGACTGGTTGGTGACCGCCTCCAGGCTCTCCCGGGGGAAGAGGACGGTAACGGTGCCATCGTTGCTCTGGGCCGTGTCGAACATGGTCCAGCCGACGCACCCCGCCTCCCCTTCCAGGGGAGGCTGCCGGCCGTCCGTCGTCTCCCGGATCTCTTCCTCCAGGGAGCGCAGGGCCGACTCCGGCACCGCCGCCACTGGGCTGTCGTGGTCATCGTCCATCTGCCTCGCCTCCTCCCCTGACCTATCTGCGAGGGCCGCCCGCTCCCGTCCGCAGGTAGCGGAACGGCCCTTCTGTCTCCATGTAGGCGAGCTGGACAGGCGCCGCCAGCGTCTCGGCGCCGAAGTTGGACTGGCAGACCAGGGCCGCCAGGTCCAGCAGCATGGGGAAGCCGCGGTGGGGCTGGAACACGCTGTCGGCCAGGGCGATGAGCGCTGCCAGGTGAGCATGCTCCCGGTGGGCGTAGAAAAGCTGGGCCGGCGCCAGGGCCGAGGCCCGGTAGAGCCCCACCACCACCTGGGGGCCCGCTTCCTGGGCGAACTCCCGCAGGCGAGACCCCAGGCCCCTTCGCGCCCCCCAGTACTGACCGGCGGCGATGACCTGGGTCAGGTCGTCGGAGATGGTGTCCAAGATGGCATACTCCAGGGGGGCCAGGGCGTTGCCGATGGTGAGGAGCCAGCGCCTCCCCGCGCTGGGCACGAAGACGAAGCGACGCTGACGAAAGATGAGCTCCTCCAGCACCTCCAGCCCTCGCTCCACCAGCCCCGGCACCCCGGCCGCCGAGACCATCTCCAGGGGGACGGGGGTGCCATGCCCCAGCCGCCAGCGGGCGTGAGAGCGATGGAGGAGGGCGGCCCGCTCGGCGTAGGCCATGATGCTGCGGCGCCCCAGTTCGCTCAGGGCATCGCGGCGGCCCTGGCCGGTGATGGCATAGGCCCCCTGCCGCCGCGTCAGCAACTCCAGCGCCTCGTCCACCGTGGCGATGCTCTCCAGGCGCAGGTCGCGGCGGTAGAGGCGCTGGGCCCAGGCCCCCTGGTCTCCCTGATAGGAGACGAGGCAGACAGCGACCTGGACGATGGATATGGGCAGGGTGTGGTAGACGGCGCTGATGCCCTGGCAGGCCTCCACGGCGCCGCGGAGGAGCAGCCCCTCGTGCACCCGGGCGATCTCGTCCACGCCAGCGCGGTAGACGCCGGCCCCCGGTGGCGCCCCCGGTCGCTCCCGGATGCGGGGGAACAGGGAGCGCCGCACCTGGCCCACCGTCTCCTCCTCCAGCCGGACCGCCTCCCTGACCTCCCGCTCCAGGCGGCCGTAGAGTCCCAGGAGGTCGAGGCCGGGCTGCCAGGTGTCCAGGTCCAGGACGCGGGAGACCGGCTCGCCGAAGGCGGCAGCGAACTCCTCGTCCGTCAGCTCGGGGTGGCCCAGGGCCTCCCCTGTCGCCCCGTCGTCCTGCACCGGCCCGGGCCGTCTCACGGCCTCCTCCCCCCCCCTGCTCGCGTCGCTCACGATGGCTCCTCCCGGTCGGCCAACCACTCCCGGACGGAGGGGCCGCCGAGTCGGCAGCGCACTATCCACTCTCCGTACTCGCGGGCCAGGCCGGCCGGCAGACCAAAGCTGTCCACCAGGAGCCTCTCCACTGCCCGGAGCGACCCTGCCAGGCTGCGTCTTCCGCCGCGCTCCCGCAGGAGGGACCAGACCTGGGCGGCCGGCGCCAGCAGCTCCAGAGCCAGGCGGTCCGCCCGCTCCTCCCTGGGGATGTGGCGGGGACACAGCAGCCGGCCGTAGCGCTCCATCAGATGGAGATGGAGGCCCAGGGGGACCCTGGCCAGCAGGGAGTCCAGCCGCTCGGTGACGGTAGCGGGCCGCTGGCCATCCAGCACCTGCAAGATGGCGTCCCCCAGGCGGGAAGCGGCCAGCTCGCGCGGTCGCTGGTACTCCAGAAGGAAGTGGGCCACCTCGTGGGCCAGGCTGTAGAGCTGCTCCGCGGGAGGGTCCGCAGTGTCCAGCAAGATGCGCCCCCGCCCGCTCCAGACCACCAGGGCGGCGTGGAGGGGGCGGTCGTCGTCCCCCAGTCTTCGGGCGAGCCCCAAGGAGCGCAAGAAGTAGCGGACGTGGGCGGAGGAGAGGCGAGGCGTCCTCTGGACCGTGAGCGGCAGCGAGTAGAGAACCGCCTCTTCCAGGGGCAGGTCGAGGGGGCCCTGGGCGCCCACCCGGCGCCAGAACTCCTGGGCTATCTCCGCCACCCAGCCCTCGTTCACGGGCTACTGCCCGGCCTCCCGGCCGGCCTCGTCCTCCTCTCGTTGCGCCTCTACCTGCTCCTCCCGCTCTCGGGCAGCCAGGATGGCCCTTCCGGCCGCCTGCTCACCGGCACTGGCGGCCTCCACCGCTTCCCACCACTCTACCTCCCGCAGGAGCTGGGCCAGCGCCCTGGCCGATGCCCCGGCGTAGGCAGCTATGCGCTCCACATCGGAGCGGAAGCCGGCGCCCTCACCTCGGGGCCGTCGGCAGAGGGCCATTCGCCGCAGCCCTTCCCTGGTGGTGCCCAGGAAGGAGGCCAGTTCGGACTCGTCCATGCCCGTCCTCGAGCGGTAGGCCTCGAGGGCGCTGGCCAGGAAGAACGGGTCGGCGGCTGCCCGCCGGACCGCCCGCTCCAGGGGCCGGTCAGGGGGCGTCTTTTGCGCCATCGAGCCGCTCCAGCAGCCGTCGCATCCGCTTCTTCAAACGGTCCTTGTGGCGCTTCACGGCGGCCCGCTGCTGGGGGAGGCTGAGGTCGCCCAACCCCAGGACCCGGGCGTAAGGCTCCGTCCTCCTCTCGCCTCGCAACATCAGGCCCAGGACCTGGCGATCGGTGGGGTCTGGCAGGTGCTCCAGCAGGTACCGCAAGCTCCGGGACGCCTCCAAGCTCCCCTCCGGCCCGTCTCCTGGTGCGTCCACCATAATATTCCCTGGCTGTCCTCCCTGTGCGACGCTCTCCAGGCTGACGAGCCGGCGTTGCCGCCGCGCCTCCTTGGCCAGGGCGTTCAGCAGGTCGCCCCGGGCGGCCATGGTCAGGTAGGTGAGGAGGCTGGACCGCCCGGGATCGAACAGGGACGGATTTTTGACATAATTCATGATAGCCTCGACGACGGCGTCGTGGATCGTATCCTCGTCCGCCTGCGGAAACCGGGCGCGCAGCCGTCTGATGAGGGGTCCGTGGAAGTGGTGGAACACCTCGGAGGGCGCTGTCGGGTCGGCTGCCAGCAGGCGGCGGTGCAGCTCCTCTCCCGGATCTTTGTAGTACACCATGAGGCCCTTCCCTCGCCTGTCACCCTGCCCTGCGGACAAAAGAGGAGGAGAGCGAAGCCGCCCCCTCCCCGCACGAAAATAGCAAGAAGACCCTATCATTCTAAGGCGAAGGGGCGGCCTTGTGAAGCGGCAGAGCTCGTCAGGGCTCGCCGAAGCTGTCCGGCCTGGGCAAGGCTCCCACCCCGGGGGCGGGCAGAGAGGACCATATCTCAGTCTTCCCCGCTCATCTCACGATATCAAAGCCAGTAAAACCTATTGACAGACTTTGCACTCTTTGCTATGTAACAGCCAGCTAAGATACGTGGACGGGGGGAGAACGACATGCGGACGCGGACGCTCATGTGGGCACTGGCAGGCTCTCTCCTCTTCGCCCTGCTCGCTGTGGGGTGTCAGCCCGCGGGCGCTCCCGAGGAGGAGGCGGCGGCCCCCCAGGAGACCATCAAGATAGGTGGCATGTGGGCCATGACGGGGCTGCTGCAGAGCTTCGGCATCAACTCCTCGGCCGTCATGCGCTACGCCATAGACCAGATAAACGCCCAGGGAGGCGTCCGCCTCAGGGACGGGCGGATGGCCAAGCTCGAGGCGGTGATCTATGACGAGGGCTGCCCCAACGTGGAGCAGGGGCTGGCGGCGGCCCGCAAGGCGGCCTCGGACCCGGTGCTGGTGGTGATAGGCCCCACCTGCTCCAGCATAGCCGAGCCCGTCTTCGGCATCCTCCAGAAGCGGCTGGACGACCCTTCCGACCCGGGCCTCCAGCTCCCCTTCTTCACCGACACGGCCATCAAGGCCGGCCTGGCCTCCCTTTCGCCCTGGGCCTTCCGCAACGTGCCCAGCGAGATCAAGATGTACGAGGCCCTCTTCAGGTGGCTGAAGGAGACCACCGGCTACAGCACCATCGGCGTGGGGACGGAGGTGGACTTCGCCCACTCCAAGAGCACGTCCGATGGCGCCATAAAGCCAGGCGCCCAGAAGGCCGGCTTCACCATCGTGGCCGACGAGGGCTGGAAGCTGACCGACACCGACTTCTCCGCCCAGGTCTCCAAGATGCGGGCGGCCAACCCGGACGTGGTGGCCCTCTCTTCCCACCCCTTCACTACCTGTGGCTTCCTGCGAGAGGCCAGCCGCCAGGGCTTCCGCCCCAAGGTGGTGGTCATCCTCACCTCCAGTATCACCGAGGAGACGGCGCGGGGCTGCGGCCGTGAGCTGGAGGGCGCCATAGGCCCCACCTCCTTCGCTCCCATCAACAAGAAGGCGAGCGAGGTCTCCCAGACGGTGGCGGACAAATACAACGGCTTCGTCGACCTGCACAGCGCCCCGGTCTACGAGAACCTGATGCTCCTCAAGCAGGTCATCGAGAAGGCCGGCATCGACGGCAGGCCCGACACCGTCCTCCAGGACCGCCGCAAGATCCGGGACGCCCTGGCCCAGGTCACCGAGTTCGAAGGCCTCCTGGGGAAGATCCAGTTCCGGACGGACGAGCCGCGCGAGGTCAACAAGCCCTGGCTCATAGTGGAGTTCAGGGGCGGCAAGTTCCAGCCCAAGCACATACCGCCCGAATACCAGCAGGCCATCGTGACCAACTGAGAGGGTGAGAGCTGGGGCCGGGCCCCGGGCCCGGCCCCAGCAGGCCGACAGCGACGGACGCGACCGGATGTGGCTTGACCTGGTCCAGCAGGGGATAAGTGGCCTCCTCGTCGGCGCCACTTACGCCCTGATAGCCATCGGCTTCACGATGGTGTGGGGCGTCATGCGCCGTCTCAACCTGGCCTACGGGGCCGCCGCCCTGGGCGCCGCCTACATCGGCCTCTGGGTCTACCGTCTGGCGCCGGACCTGACCCCGGCCATCCTGGTGCTGGCAGCCATGGGGAGCGGCATCGTCATCGGCTTCCTGGTGGACCTGGTCTGCTTCCGCTGGCTGCCCAGGGAGTACGAGCTGGCCCCCCTCATGAGCACCCTGGGCGCCCTCATCATCGCCGAGGAGGCCATCAACTTCCGCACGCGCGGCTACCCCCAGTCCTTCCCGGAGATGCTGCCCAACGTCCTCCACCTGGGGCCCCTCTTCCTGCGGCTGGACCATATCGTCATCTTCGGGATCTGCCTGCTGATGGTGGGTGCCCTCTACTACCTCCTCTTCCGCACGAAGCTGGGGCTGACCATCCGGGCCGTCTCCCAGCAGGTGGTGGCTGCCCAGCTCATGGGGATGAACCCGGACCGCACCAACGCCCTCACCTTCATGCTCACGGGGATGCTGGCGGGAGCGGCGGGGGCCCTGGCGGTGATGGCCATAGGGACGGGGTCCTCCGCCCTGGCCATCACCTTCACCCTGAGGGGGCTCTTCGCCGCGGTCATCGGCGGGCTGGGGAGCATACCCGGGGCCATCGTGGGAGGACTCGCCCTCGGCGTCATCGAGGCGGAGGCCCTGCGGGTCTTCGGCATCGGCTATCGGGACGTATTCACCAATCTGGCCTTGCTGGCCGTCCTGGTCTTCAGGCCCCACGGCATCATGGGAGCGAGGCTGGCCCAGTAGCATGGAGTACTACATCGGCTTGATAACGCTGGCGGCCATCCAGGCCCTGCTGGGGCTCTCGGTCTACGTGCTGGTGCTGGCGGGGAGGGTCTCCTTCGGCCAGCACGGCTTTGCCCTCATCGGCGGCTACATGGCGGGGGTGGCCACAGCGGTATGGGGCTGGCACATAGTGCCGGCGCTGCTCTTGGGGATGCTCGTCTCCGGGGTGGTGGGGGTGCTGGTGGGCTACCCGGCCCTCCGTATCCGCGGCGTCTATCTGGCTGTGGCCTCCATCGCCTTCGCCGAGATCTGTCGCAACCTGGCCCAGAACCTGAACTACTACCGTGAGGAGTCGGTGGGGGGGCTGGTGCGGAAGGTGGGCCCCGTGGGGCCGGAGGGGTTCCGTCACATAAGCTACCTCTATGACCACGGTTTCACGCGCGAGACTGTAATGGGGCTGGTGCTGGGCATCCTGGCCGTGGCTACCCTGGCCGTCTGGCTGCTGGACCGCTCCCGTCTGGGCCGACGATTGCGGGCCATAGGGGAGGAGGAGCTGGCGGCCCAGATGGCGGGGATCAACGTGGCCGGGCTGACCACGCTGGCCTTCGGGCTGGGGGCCGTCATCGCTGCCCTGTCCGGCGGGCTCTACGCCCACTACCTCACCTTCGCCTCCCACGAGACGTTCACCCTCTTCACGGGGACGCTGGCGGCGGGCTACGTGCTGGTGGGCGGCTCCGCCAACGTCCTGGGGCCCCTGCTGGGCGTCGCCTTCTTCACCGTCATCGCCGAGGGGCTGCGTCCCGTGGGTGAGTACCGCATCATGGCCTACGGCGCCCTGATAGTGGCCTCCATGCTCGTCCGGCCCTACGGCATCATCGACCACGAACTGCTGGCCCGCCTGCGCCAGTGGGCGGCCCTCCTCCCCCTCAGGGCCAAGGCCCGACCGGAGGCGACGACCGATGCTACGCGTTGAGAACCTGACCAAGCAGTTCGGCGGCCTGGTGGCGCTGGCGGGCGTGGATCTGGCCCTGGAGCCCGGACAGATAGTGGGGCTCATCGGCCCCAACGGCTCCGGCAAGACCACCCTCATCAACACGGTGACCGGCGTCTTCCCTCCCACAGCCGGGCGCATCTATCTGGGAGACCAGGAGATCACCCGTATGCCAGGCCACCGGCGCGTCCGGTTGGGCATCGCCCGCACCTTCCAGAACGTGAAGCTCTGGACCAAGCTGACCGTCTGGGAGAACCTCTGGATCGTCGGCGAGCCCCGTCGCCGCCTCCTGTTCTGGCCCGGTGCGGACCGGCAGCGAGAGCGTCGGCTGGCCGAGACCCTAGCCTGGGTGGGGTTGTGGGAGCGCCGCGGTGATCTGGCGGGCAGCCTGAGCTTCGGCGAGCAGCGCCGCCTGGAGCTGGCCCGCGCCCTGGCCGCCGAGCCGCGGGTGCTCCTCCTGGACGAGCCGGCGGCCGGCCTCAGCGCCGGCGAGCTGGAGTCCCTCACCCGTTTCCTGGAGCAACTCCGCTCCCAGGGGCTGGCCATCCTGCTGGTGGAGCACGTCCTGGAGCTGGTGATGAACGTGACCGACCGTGTGGCCGTGCTCAGCTTCGGCCACAAGATAGCCGAAGGCACCCCCAGCCAGGTCCAGGAGGACCCCCGCGTCCAGGAGGCCTACCTGGGGAAACGCAGCTTCCAGCCGGCGGTGGAGCCCGATGACACCAGGACATGAACGGACAGACGAGCCTCTCCTGCGGGTGAGCGACCTGTCCGTGGCCTACGGGCAGATAGAGGCGGTGAAGGGGATCACCCTGGAGGTGCCGGAGGGACGCGTCACCTGCCTGCTGGGGCCCAACGGGGCCGGCAAGACCACCACCCTCTATGCCCTGGCGGGCATCCTCAGGCCCAGGCGGGGCCATGTAGAGTTCATGGGCCGTGACATCACCGGCGCCTCCCCGGAGAGGATCGTGCGGGCGGGGATCGTGCTGGTGCCGGAGAACCGCCTCCTCTTCCCGGAGATGACCGTCCTGGAGAACTTGCTGGCGGGGGCGCACCTCCGCAAAGGTGGGGTC
Organism: Dehalococcoidia bacterium; assembly: GCA_034435615.1. Lineage (GTDB taxonomy): Bacteria > Chloroflexota > Dehalococcoidia > SM23-28-2 > HRBIN24 > H17-190. The sequence goes on along the minus strand of DAOTWZ010000013.1, from coordinate 9,018 downwards.
AAGGAGGACCTCGCCTGGGTCATGGAGCTCTTCCCCGTCCTCAGGGAACGGCTCCGTCAGGTGGCGGGAACGCTGAGCGGCGGCGAGCAGCAGATGCTGGCCATCGGCCGCGCCCTGATGGCCCGCCCCCGGCTGCTCATGCTGGACGAGCCATCGCTGGGGCTGGCCCCTCTGGTCATCGAGGAGATCTACCACGTCCTGCGCCGCCTGAGCAGCGAGGGGACGACCATCCTCCTGGTGGAGCAGACGCTGCACCTGGCCCGCGAGCTGGGCCACCGTTTCTACGTGATGGTGACGGGGCGTATCGTCCACGAAGGCGGGCAGGCGGAGCTGTCGCAGGAAGACGTGATCCGTCGTGCTTATCTGGGGGCCGCTTCGGGCCAGTGACCGGCCACCGGTGCCGAGAGCGGGAAGGGGAAGGGCCAGGAGCCGGGCGGCGCTCCTGGGGTGGCTGGCCGTCCTCCTCGTCCTCCTCGCGGGGAGCCCGGCCACCGTCCGTGCCCATGCCCAGCTAGTCCGCGCCGACCCGGCGCCCGGCGCCTCCCTGTCCCAGCCGCCGCCCCGCGTTACCGTCTGGCTCTCGGAGCCTATCATCGCCCAGGGCAGCCGGCTGGAGGTCTACGACGTGTCCGGCCGACGGGTGGACCGGGGCACCACTTACTACCACGGCAGCCCCCCCACGGCCATGAGCGTCGACCTGGGGCCGCTGCCCCAGGGCAACTACCGGGTGCGCTGGGTCACCCTCTCGCCAGTGGACGGACACTACCTGGTAGGGACGTTCCCCTTCGCCGTGGGGGTGGCGGCGACCACTCCCGGCGTGGAGGAGGCGGTCAGCGCCGGCGCTGGCCTGCCGGTGCCGCGGTGGCTGCCGGTGCTGCTGCGCTACATTACCCTGGCAGGGGCGCTGGCGTGGGGAGGCATCGCCTTCGCCCACGCCTTCGTGGCCGGCCCCTGGCTGGCGAGGGGAGCGGGCAGACTGGCCTTCCTGGCCGTGGGCGTAAGTCAACGTTACAGGCGGGCCGTCCTCCTGGCTGTCCTCTTCCTCCTGGCGGGACGCGCCCTGGAGGTGGCGTGGCCCATGGTGGCTACGGCTGGCCTGTCCCCGGTCTCCAGCGGCTGGGGCGCCACTGTGGCCCTCCTCACCAGCCGCTTCTCCCTGGTCTCCTGGGGGATCGTGGCCCTGGCTGTCCTGGCGGTGCTGGTGGCCCGGCGCACCGGCCCTCTGCTCTTGGTGGCTGGCGGGGCCGAGGTGGCGACCGCTCGTCCTGCCCCTCGGCACGGCCTGCCGGCCGAGGTCCAGGCCGCCCGCGGCCATGTAGCCCTGGCGGCGCTGGCCATGCTGGGGTTGGCAGCCACCGGCCACGCCGCTGTGGTCTCCGGCCCCTACTACTCGTCCCTGGCCGCTGCCTGGCTGCACTACCTGGCGGCGGCCGTGTGGGTGGGCGGGGTGTTCTACTTCGCCGCCGTCCTTCTGCCCGCCACCGCCAGGTGGGAGGTCGGGGAGCGGGCCCACGTGCGGGTGGCCCTTCTGGGGAGGTTCACCCCTTACGCCCTTCTCTCCGGGCTGGTGCTGGCGGCCACCGGCCTCCTGCGGGCGGAGGTCCACCTGCCCGCCCTCTCCCTGTCGACCCTGAGGGCCGTCGCAGGGACGGCATACGGTCAGGCCCTGCTGGCCAAGCTCTGCCTGGTAGCCCTCATGGCGGGCGTGGGCGCTATCCATTCCTTCAGGCATCGTCGGCGGGTGCGCGACCTGCTGGCCGGGGGCGCCGACCGTGAGGAGCTGGCGACGCCCCTCCGCATCTGGCAGAGGCTGGTGCAGTGGGAGGCCGGTCTGGGCCTCCTCCTGCTGCTCTCCGTGGCCCTGCTCGTCACCACGCCGGCCCTCCGCTACGGCTTCGACCGCTCCGCCGCCCTCTCGCCTGGCGAGATGGGCCAGGGGGCGGCCCTGGCCCGCGCCTTCCTGGAGAAGGCCGAGCAGAGTATGAACGCTCTGAAGTCAGCCCGGGCCAGGGAACGGCCGGGCGGCTCCAATTCGGCTGGCTGGACGGACTACGTCCTGGTGGCGCCCTCCAGTATGCGCATCCAGACCAGCGCCGGCGACGAAACGGTCGTCTGGTGGAACCTGATGTTCACCCGAAAGAGCGGCCAGACGGCTTGGCAGACGGGCTTCTGGAGCCCCGTATACCGCTTCACCTGGCCCAACTACGTCTGGTCCGACGTGGCCTACCAGCCGACCGTCCTGGGACACGAAGAGGTGAACGGTGTCCGCTGCGTCGTCGTCACCTTCACCGACAGCGCCGGAAGCACTCGCCAGACCCTGTGGATCGGCGAAGGGGACGGCCTGGTGCGACGAGAAGAAGTGATATCAGTGGGCTACCACACCGTCAGGGAATATTTCGACTTCAATGCTCCCCTGGAGGTCAGCCTTCCCGAAGACATCCCCCATGACTGACCGCTGTGCCAGGGGACGGGCCCCCCGCCTCCTCCTCTGGGCCGCCGTAGCTCTGGCCCTGCTGGGAGCGGGCCACCTCCTGCCCGATGCCGCCCGGGCCCACGAGCGCCGGGTAGTGGGAGGCTACGCCATCGAGGTGGGATTGCGGGACGAGCCGGCCATCGCTCGCTACCCCAATGCCCTGGAGATGACGGTGACCCGCGCCGACAGCGGCGAGCCGGTGACGGGCCTGGAGGGGACGCTGCGCGTGGAGCTGCTCAGCGTCGACGGCTCCCAGCGGAGAGAGCTGGTCCTGCTCCCCGCCGCCGATGGGCCTGGGCGCTACACCAGCGAGCTCTTCATCCTCAGCCAGCCCGGCGAATATGTCTTCCGTCTCGTCGGGCAGGTCAGGGGGCAGCCAGTAGAGGCGCTGTTCCCCACCGAGGCGGTCCAGGACCCCTCGGCGCTCCAGTTCCCCCCGGGCGCCAGCGATGGCGAGGGCCTGGCCCTGCCCCTGAGTGCGGCGGCCCTGGCCCTGGGCCTGGTGGGCGCCGTCTGTGGCCTCTACGCCCTTCTTCGCTCCAGGGGCCGGGCCGCCTAGGAGGGGTGGTCTCCTCTGGGGAGCGAGCGGCGCGTCCCCCTCGGCGCCTGGCCGCTCGTTGGCCCGGCAGCGGGCGTCGCCACAGATGGCAGCCGGAGGCGCAGGTGGCCTCCCTCTGCTCGTCCCCCAGAGCGGACGGCCCGGGGGCTGTGGCGCCGCCGTCGAGCTGGACGTTCATGGGGCGGAGTGGCGTGGCCGGGCCGTTGCTGCCGTTGTGAAGCCGCCGACGGACTGGACACGCTCGCTGAGGGTGGGGCCTCCTTGGTGGGCTGCGCTCGCTCATGTGCTCCGTCTATAGTTAGGGTAGGGGATGTGCCGGAGACAGTGGGGGGAGGGGCCTCGGGGGCCGGTCTGGAGGGCCCGGTGGGATTCGAACCCACGGCCGTGGGATTAAAAGTCCCCCGCTCTGCCGCTGAGCTACGGGCCCGATTTAAAGTATCGGGAACGGATGCGGCGCTGTCAAAACGTCTGTCGTTGGGCCATCGCCCTGGTGGTTCCCTAGGGGGCGCCTTTTGGGCCATGATATAGCCAGACAAAAAGGCCCGCGCCTCGCCATCGTCGCCGACTATGGACATAGCTACCGTTATCGCCGCCCGCACGCGCTTCTTCTACGGCTGGTGGGTGGTCTTCGCCACCGCGGGCATCATATTCCTCTGCGGCGGCACGTTTTTCTACGGCTTCGGCGCTCTGTTCAATCCCATCGTCCAGGAGTTCGGCTGGAGCCATGCTGCCATCTCTTTCGCCTTTTCCCTGAGGAACGAGATCGGGGGCGTGGCGGCGCCGGTGGTAGGGTTCCTGCTGGACCGCATAGGAGCGAGGCGGCTCCTGGTAGCGGGGGTCCTCCTAGTAGTGATCGGCTTCGTGCTGCTGAGCCGCATGAACTCTCTGTGGTCGTTCTACGGCTCGGTGCTCATTATCTCCGCCGGCATGGCTGCGACAGGGTCTCCGGTGGCGGCCACCGTGGTGGCCCACTGGTTCCGGCGACGGCGAGGGCGCGCTCTGGGCATGTTGACGGTGGGGGCAGGGGTGAGCGGCATCATGGTCCTGGTGCTGGAGTACCTCATCTCCAGCTTCGGCTGGCGCTCCGCCCTGGTAGTGGTGGGGCTGGTCCAGCTGGCGGTGGCCCTCCCCCTCGCCCTGAGCGTGCGTGACCGCCCCCAGGAGATGGGCCTCCAGCCAGACGGTGACGATGCTCCTCCCTCTCCCCTGCCCGCCGGGCAGGGGGAGATGCCCGCCGCGGGCCTGACGACAGCCCAGGCGGTGCGCACGTCCCTCTTCTGGCGCCTCTCCATAGCGGTGGCCCTGGCCCAGATGGGCGCCACGGCGGTCATCGTCCACCAGATTCCCTTCTTCACGAGGAGCCTTGGCCTCTCCGAGAGCGCAGCCGCGGCCTTCCTGGCGGCCACCACATTCGTCAGCCTGGTGGGGCGGGTAGGCTTCGGCTCCCTGACCGATTACATCGGCACTCGGTGGGTGCTGGGGGCGGCCTACGGTGTCCAGGCACTGGGGATCCTGCTCTTCGCCCTGCTGGAGGAGCTCTGGCAGGTCTTCCTGGTGCTGCCCCTGTTCGCCGTCGGGTTCGGGGGAGGGATACCGGCTCGCCCCGCCTTCCAGGCCCAGTACTTCGGCCTGCGCTCCTTCGGCTCCATCCAGGGCCTGGTCATCACCGTGGCGACGCTGGGGGCGGTGGCAGGGCCGGTGCTGGCCGGCGCCATGTACGACTGGGGAGAGAGCTACCGCCCCGCCTTCCTGCTCCTGGGCGCCGCCAATCTGGTAGCGGTGCCCCTGGTGGCGGCTGCCGGCCGGCCGCAGGGCGGCGGCTAGGAGGGCTGGCCCTCGGCGGCAGCGAAGGCCCAGGCGATGACCCGCTGGGGCCGTATGCGCACCATCGGCCGCTCCTCCAGGGCCATGGCCCGGTACTGAGGGTATTTCTCTCTTAGAGCGACCACCGCCTCCCGGCACTCCGGGCCGCCTTCCAGGACTTCCGCCTCTCCCTGCACCATCACCCAGGCGAGGCGTCGCCAGTCCTCGTCGTATGTGTCCACCAGGAGGGCGACGCGGGGGTTCTGCTGGATATTGCGCAGGCGCTTCAGGCGAAGGGTGCGCTTGGGCTTCTCGTCCACGGGTATGTAGAAACCGCCGCCCAGAAAGACGAAGCAGACGGGCACCACGTGGGGCTGGCCGCGGGCGTCGGCGGTGGCCAGGCGGGCCACCCTCTGCATGGCGATGAACCGCTCCTGCTCCGGGGTGAGCATGGTGGGTTCACGGCGCCAGGAGGGGGAGCGCCCACGGCCCCAGCGTGCCCATCGGAACGGGGACGACGGAGGAGGTGCTGGCTATGGTGGGGGCGTGGTGGGGCGCCAGCCCGAAGTGTTCCAGGGGCCAGTAGGTGAAGAGGGCCTTCCCCACGATGTTCCCCTCCGGCACGAAGCCGAAGAAACGGGAGTCGGTGCTGTTCTCACGGTTGTCGCCCAGGACGAAGTAATAGCCGGCGGGCACCGTCCAGGGGCCGCAGCCCCGGGGGCCGGGGGCGCAGGAGGTCCGGCCATGGGCATAGGGCTCTCGGATGGGCTGACCGTTGAGATAGACCACGCCCTGGACGTTGTCTATCTCCAGCGTGTCCCCGGGCAGGCCGATGACCCGCTTCACGAAGTCCCGGTTCAGGTTGGCCGGGTCGCGGAAGACGATGATGTCGCCCCGGTGGGGATGGCCGAAGACGTAGCGTACCGGGTCGTCGGGGGGGTCGAAGAAGGGCACCCAGTCGAAGACGGCGAGGTCTATCTTCAGGTAAGCCAGCTTATTGACCAGGAGGTACTCTCCGTCCTCCAGGCTGGGCTCCATGCTGATCCCCTCCACGCGGAAGTTCTGGAAGGAGAAACGGATGCCCAGGAATATGACGGCGAAGAGGAGGAGCGTCTCCACCAGTTCCCACAGGAACCGTCCTACGGACTTGGCAGCCCGTGCTGGCGCCTCGGTCTGGGCCTCCCCGCTCTGTAGAAAGCGTGGAGGGGATGGCTGGTGAGGGGGAGGCGTCTCTCCTGTCTGCTCGGGGGCGGCCAGCGGCCCGTCCGCCCTCTCGGGCGGAGGAGGCTCCTCCCTCTCCTCGCTACGCTCCGGCATCCCGTCTGTCCCCGACCTCTTACGTCCATTATGGAGCGTCCCGGCGCCGCTGAATAGCGCCTCCGTCCTCTTTCGTTGCCTGGCCGTCACGCGGCCGACCCCGGCGACGGACTTACTGTCGAACGCACGGGAGGTGAAAAACGATGCGGGCCTTCTTCTCTCTCCTCGCTCTATCGCTCTTCACGGCTTGCAGCGGCGCCGCCGCTCTGCCGGCATCATCGCCGGAGCCGGTCAGCCCGGCCCCCACCGAGGGGTCAGGGTCGTGGATCGCCGTCAGCGGCCAGGGGGAGGCCATAGCCGTGCCGGACGTGTTGCAGGTGCAGCTCGGCGTCTCCGTGGCGGCGGCCTCCGTGGCCCAGGCTATGGGGGAGGCCAGCCGTGCCGCCTCGGCCCTCGTCGGCCTGCTCAGAGGGAACGGAGTGGCCCAGGAGGACGTGCAGACCACCTCTCTTTCCCTCTGGCCGGAGCGACGCTACGGGGAGACGGGCCCCGTGACCTACCACGCCAGCCTGACGGTGGCGGCCAAACTGCGAGACCTGGCGCGGGCGGGCCAGTTGCTGGACCAGGCCGTGGCGCAGGCAGGGAACGCCCTTACCATCTCCGGCCTCTACTGGACAGTGGACGACCTGACGCCCTACGAGAGGCGGGCCCGCGAGGCGGCCATGGCCGACGCTCAGCGGCGGGCCCAGCAGCTAGCGGCGGCGGCCGGTGTGCGTCTGGGTCCGCCCCTCAACGTGCGGGAGACCGTGGGGCACCCGCCGGTGCCCTATCCCCTGGAGCGGGCCCTGGCCGCATCCCCCGAAGCCCAGACGGTGCCCCTGGAGCAGGGCTCCCTGCGGGTTACGGTCGGCGTGGAAGTGGTCTACAGCATCAGCCCGAGCTGAGGCCGGGAGCGGCCACGGCCGGGGGCTAGACGTCAGCTTCCGTGGCCTTCCAGGAGGGCGGCGAAGCGGGACAGGGGCATGCCGGGGGAGACGCCCAGGCGGTAGAGACGGTAGACGTTGTCGGGGCGCTGCTCCAGGGGCCAGAGGCCGCCCAGGGCGGCGAGGGCGCCTACGTAGCCTTCTTCCCGGACCAGGCGGACCACTCGCTCCCGCGCCTCGCTGCCCGCCCGGGTGAAGGGCTCCCCGTAGGGGTAAATCAGAAGCTGGACCGGCCGCCCCAGCGCCTCCTCCAGGGCGGCACGGGACTCCCTCAGCTCCTGACGGGCCTGCTCCGGAGGGGCGGCGGCCAGGTCCACGTGGTGGGCAGTGTGAGAGACGATCTCCATCCCCGCCTCGGCCATCTCCCGCACCTGCTCCCAGGTCAGGTAGCCGGGCTGTCCCAGGAAGCCCGTCACCACCGCGAAGGTGGCGGTGAAGCCGTAGCGCTTCAGCAGAGGGAAGGCATGGGCGTAGGCGTCGTCGTAGCCATCGTCGAAGGTAAGGATCACCGGCCGCGGCGGGAGCGGCAGACCGTAGTAGAGGGCGTTGAACAGGTCCACCAGGGATACGGTCTGGTAGCCCCTGGCCTGCAGGTAGGCCAGTTGCTCCTCGAGCTGAGAGACGCTGACGCTGAGGGAGCGTCGCAGGCCCTCGGCCGGAAGAGAGGGGAGGACGTGGTGGTAGATGAAGATGGGCACCCGCAGTGAGCGCTGGGGCGGCTGGCGCGGGGGGAGGATGGGCCCGCGGCGGGCGGCCGGGCCGGGCCAGAGCACCCTCCAGGCCCCGTCCTCTCGCACCAGGGCCAGGGGGAGACGGGGCCAGTGGGCGCTGGGCTCCTCGCCGGCCGTCACATCGGCGTAGACCAGGTGGACATCGCGGCGACGGCCGCTGTCGGGGTCGGCCCAGGCGGGGCGCTCCTCCTCTTCCCCCAGAGCATACGAGAGGGAGTGGCCGGCCAGCTTGGCCTGCAGAAAGGCCGCGAAGGGCTCCGGGCCCGGCCAGAGGCCCCGCGCCTCAGCCGAGAGGAGGCTCCAGGCGTCCTGGTAGGAGCCAGCGGCCAGGGTGCGCAGGAAGCGGTCGGCCACCGCCCGCGGCGTGGGAGAGAGGGAGATGACGAGCGAGCCCTGTCCGCGGGCCAGCGGCACCGCCTGCTGCTCGTAGCCCGGCGCGTGGACCAGGAGCGTCGCATCGGCCGAAGGACGCAGCGCGTAGGTGCCGTCCTCCCGTCCCACCACTGTCAGGCGCACCGTGGACGGGATGGCGGCGAAGGCGGCCGTGGCGATGGGCTGACCGTTGAGGGCGTCCCGGACGGAGACGATGGTCTCCAGCCCTCCTTCCACGCGCCAGCGCTGGCGCTGCCGCGCTACGCCCGACAGAGCAAGCTCCACGGGCGCCGGCCCGGCCTGCACGACCAGGGCCACCGCCAGGGAGAGAGCTATAAGGGCCAGCGCCTGCAACGTCAGTTTGCCTCTGGGCAACGGCCGTTCCTCCTGGGGGGAACGAGGCCCGGCTGTCACGCGGTCGGGGCCCTCGCTCTTTGGCCGGATATTATCTTCCCGAGGCGGCGCGCTGGGAAGCGGGAAGGTGACCGGTTACGGCCGTCCCGCCGAGAGAGGCCAGGAGCCTGCGGGGCGACCCCCTGTGGCGCCGGGGGCCTGACCCACCGCCCCCTCTGTGTGAAAATGGTGTGGAGAAGTCCTCCATAACGTGTCACCTGGGAGGCCGACGGTGAGGCGGCGTCAGGTCATCTATGTGGTTATGAGCGTCCTCTCGGACCGCTCCATCAGGGAGGAGCTGGCGGCCGGCCGCATCCTCATCGAGCCTCTCTGGGAGGACGCCATCCAGCCGGCCAGCGTGGACCTCCATCTGGACCGCGTCTTTCGCATCTTCCGCATCAGCCGTCGGCCCTATGTGGACGTCCGGGAGCCCACCGAGGACTTGAC
>DAOTWZ010000012.1:0-10040 GCA_034435615.1 Dehalococcoidia bacterium | reverse complement strand
CGGGGGCGGCCATCGCCGCGGGGGCGGCCCTGCTGGGGGCGTCCCGGCGGCCGTTGCCCCGGGCGCTGCTGTTGCTGGGGCCGCTGGGGCAACTCCCCCGGCTGGCGTCCCTCCAGGACGGCCCGCCGGGAGAGGTTTATCCGCCCGAACTGGTCCACCTCCGTCACCATGACCATGACCTCGTCGCCTACGCGGACCACCTCGTCCGGCCGGTGCACCCGGTAGTCGGCCAGCTCTTCGGTGCGGACCAGCCCCTCCTTGCCCGGCAGGATCTCTACGAAGGCGCCGAAGCTGGTCAGGCGGGTGACCCGGCCGGTGTAGATCTCCCCCACCTGCACGTCCTTGGTGAGCCCCTCGATGATCTCGATGGCCCGGCGGGCCGCCTCCTCGCTGGGGGAGCCCACGAAGACGGTGCCGTCGTCCGATATGTCGATGCTGCACTTCGTCTCGTCGATGATGGAGCGGATGACCCGCCCCCCGGGGCCGATGACGGCGCCTATCTTCTCCACCGGGATCTGGATGCGGTACATCCGGGGGGCGTAGGGGGAGAGCTCGGCCCGCGCCTCGGGGATGGTCTCCAGCATGCGCTCCAGTATGTAGAGGCGGGCCTCCCGCGCCCGCTGCAGGGCGTCCCGCAGCACGGGCATGGGGATGCCGCTGGTGAGCTTGATGTCTAGCTGGAGGGCGGTGACGCCGGCGGCGGTGCCCGCCACCTTGAAGTCCATGTCGCCGAAGGCGTCCTCCAGGCCGGCGATGTCCGTCAGGACGGCGTAGCGCCCCTCGGCGTCCGTTACCAGCCCCATGGCGATGCCGGCCACCGGGGCCTTGATGGGGACGCCGGCGTCCATCAGGGAGAGGGTGCTGCCGCAGACGGAGGCCATGGAGGTGCTGCCGTTGCTGGAGAGCACCTCCGAGACGAGCCGTATGGTGTAGGGGAACTCCTCTTCGCTGGGGATCACCGGCTCCAGCGCCCGCTCCGCCAGGGCGCCGTGGCCGATCTCCCGCCGGCTGGGCCCCCGGAGGGGGCGCACCTCGCCGGTGGAGAAGGGGGGGAAGTTGTAGTGGTGGATGAACCGCTTGCTCTCCTCGGGCTCTATGGTGTCCAGCTCCTGGCGCTCCCCCAGGGAGCCCAGGGTGGCGATGGTGAGCACCTGGGTCTGGCCGCGGGTGAAGAGGCCGGAGCCGTGGGTGCGGGGCAGTATGCCCACGGCGGCGGAGATGGGCCGGATCTCCTCCGGCCGGCGGCCATCGGGGCGGACGCCCTCGTCCAGTATCTTGCGGCGGACGGTGAGCCGCAGCTCCTCTTCCAGGGCGGCCAGGAGCTGGTCGGCCGGGTAGGTCTCGCCCAGGGCGGCCAGGAGCTCTTGCCGCCGTTGCTCCAGCTCCGTCTCCCGCTCGTCCTTGGCGGCGGCCAGCAGGTCCCAGCTCCGGCTGCGGACGAACTCTCGCACCGCCTCCGCCACCTGGGGATCTGGCAGGGCGGCCTGCCATTCGGCCTTGGGGCGGCCCAGGACGGCCGCCATCTCCTCCTGGAGGGTGATGACCTCGCGGTTGACCTCCTGGGCCCGTTCGATGGCCTCCAGGAGGATCTCCTCCGGCACCTCGTTGGCGCCCGCCTCCACCATGAGGACGGCGTCCTTGGTGCCGGCCACCACCAGGTCCAGGCGGCTCTCCTTGCGCTGGGCGAAGGTGGGGTTGACGATGAACTCCCCGTCTATGTAGCCGATGCGGCAGGCCCCTACGGGGCCGTTGAAGGGGATGTCCGAGATGACGAGAGCGGTGGAGGCACCGATGATGCCCAGGATGTCGTGATCGTTCTCCTTGTCGGCGGACAGGGCGGTGATGATGATCTGGACCTCGTTGCGGAAGCCTTTGGGGAAGAGGGGCCTGAGGGGGCGGTCGGTGAGGCGGGCGGTGAGGATGGCCGGGGTGCTGGGGCGTCCTTCGCGTCGGAACCAGCTCCCCGGTATCTTGCCCGCTGCGTAGAGCCGCTCCTCGAAGTCCACGGTGAGGGGGAAGAAGTTTATCCCTTCCCGGGGCTTGCTCATACAGGCGGTCACCAGCACTACCGTGTCGCCGTAGCGGACGGTGACGGCGCCGTTGGCCTGGAGGGCCAGGTGGCCGGTCTGGAGGGTCAGCGTGCGCCCTCCGATCTCTCGCTGGAAGGTCTGGACGGTGGTCCTCATCCCTTTCCCCGCTCCTCTCTGTTAGCTGTGGCTGGGCGATGGCGGCCGCACATCGGTATGGCGCCGGAGGCGATACCTCTTCGCTCTGTCGCTGGCTCTCAAGCTGTGTCGCTGTTTACCTGCGCAGGCCCAGGGCGGAGATGGTCTTCTGGTAACGCTCAGGGTCCTCCCTCTGCAGGTAGCGGAGGAGGCGCCGCCTGCGGCCGACCAGCATCATGAGCCCTCGCCGGGAGTGGAAGTCCTTGCGGTGGGTCCGGAGGTGCTCCGTGAGACGCCGTATCCGCTCCGTAAGGAGGGCTATCTGGACATCGGGCGAGCCCGTGTCCTGGTCGTGGACGCGGTGAGCGTTTATCAGGGCTTGCTTCTCCTCTTTGCTGAGCATACCGCGGGGCCTTTTGTCCCTGTCTCGCCGACAGTATAGCACCGCCTCTCCTTTGAGGCAACGGTCTGCAGCGCTCCGCCGCGCCGCCGCTCTGGCGCCGGCGGCAGACTTTTTCTCGTTTCAAGGTTGTAAACGCTCGCGGGGCGGGTATACTGTGGTGTGGAAAAGTAACGGTCTTCATAACTTATCATCGTTGATCATGTCCCATACAGTTATCATTACGGATAGCTCGGCCTGTCTGCCCGGGGAGCTAGTGAGGGAGTATGGCATCGTCGTCGTCCCCCACCGCCTGCATCTAGGCGGCCAGACATACGAGGACGGCGCCCTCTCCCCGGGCGATTTCTATGCCTTGCTGGAGCAGGCACGGGGGCATGCCACCACCACGTCTCCCCCACCGGGGGCTTTTCTGGAGGCCTTCCGGGAGGCGGCGGCGCGGGGCGCTGCTGCCCTCTGCATCACCTTCTCCGCCCGCTTCAGCAGCACCTACGATTCCGCCCTGAGTGGCGCCCGCCTCTTCCAGGAGGAGCGGCCCGATTTCCCCCTGGAGGTGCTGGACTCCCGCAACCTGGCCATGGCCCACGGCCTGGCGGTGCTGGCGGCGGCGCGGGCGGCGGCGGCCGGGGCGGGGCTGGCGGAGTGCCGGGAGACCGCGCGGGCGGTGAGCGAGCGGGCGCAACTCCTGGGAGTGCTCTCCACCCTCCGCTATCTGGCCCGGGGCGGGCGGGTGCCCCGGGTGGCCCACTGGGCTGCCTCCCTCCTCCAGGTGAAGCCCATCATAGAGGCGGTGGGTGAGGAGGTGCGTCCGGTGGAGCGCGTCCGCACCTTCCGCCGGGCCCTGGACAGGCTGGTGTCCCTGACGCAGGAGCGGGTGCGGGACGGTGGCCCTCTGCACCTGGCAGTGATGCACGCCGCTGCCCCGGAGGTGGCCCGCGAGCTGGCGGAGCGGCTGGAGGCGTTGCTGCACCCCCGGGAGCTGCTGGTGACCGAATTCACGCCCGTGATGGGCGTGCATGTGGGGCCGGGCTTCGTGGGGGTGGCCTTCTACACGGAGCCGTTGGCCGGCGGTGGCCCCGCGCCATCGCGGGAGCTGGCGGAGGACATAGCGCGGGTGGAGGCCGCCCTGGGCCCCCTCCCCCCGCCCTCCTCTCCCCCCGCCCTGGTGGTGCTGGCCGGGCTCCCGGGCAGCGGCAAGTCCACCCTGGCCAGGAGGTTGCGGGAGCGGGTGCCTCTGGCCGTCCTGGAGAGCGACCGCCTCCGCAAGCTCCTCTTCCCCGCGCCCGTCTACTCGGCCGAGGAGAGCCGCTGGCTCTTTCGGGTCCTGCACGCCGTGCTGGAACGCCTCCTGGCGCGGGGGGTATCGGCCCTGCTGGACGCTACCAACCTGCGGGAGGCCCATCGCAGGCCCCTGTGCGAGATGGCGCGACGCTACGGGGCGCGTCTGGTGGTGGTCTGGGTGGAGACGCCGCCGCATCTGGCCCGCCTGCGCCTGGAGGCCCGACGCCAGGGCCGCAGTGGCCAGGACTGGTCCGATGCTGGCCCTGAGGTGTACGAGCGGATGCGGCAGGGGGTGGAGAGGCCCCACGGGCCGCATCTGGTGGTGGATACTTCCCAGGATATGGAGCCCGCTCTGGAAGAGGTGGTGCGGGCGATAAGGGGCGAGGCTATCCCGCCAGGGCCTTCGGTCTAGCGGGGCGCCGGTGGTCTTGCCGGAGGGGCGCCGTGTCCTGCGGTGACACGGGACGGGGTAGCTTATGCGTTGGCTGCCAGTGATCGTCGTACAGGCCTATATCGATCCCAGCGTCCGCCAGGAGTTCGAGCGCTGGTTCCGCAAGGTGCACTTGCCCCGCGTCCTGGCCATGCCAGGGATGCTGCGCGTCTACAGGGCCGATTGCCGGCGCCCCGGCGTCAACTGGTCCGCCGCCTACGTGCTGGCCAATGACGCCGCCATCTCCACCGTCTGGGAGGGCCGGGCGGCGGAGGCCTGCCGCAGGGACTGGCGCCCCTGGCTCCCCTACGTGGAGAACTTCCGCATGGAGGTCTACGCCGGCCTGCCCACCAACCCCATCTACCGCTGCGAGAACTAGCCCGTCCCTCCCTGGGCCTCCAGCACCATCTGGGTCTGAATGACCAGGGCGACGAGCCTCCCGTCCTCCCGCGTCACCCTGGTCTGCCAGACCATGGTCCGCCGGCCCCGGTGGAGGGGGGTGCACTCCCCCAGCAGGCGGGTGCCCGTGGTGGCGGGGGCGAAGAAGTTGGTCTTGGACTCCAGGGTAGTGGTGGTGGTCCCTGGCGGCAGGTTCAGGACGGTGGCCGCCGCCCCCAGCGTATCGGCGAAGCTCATGATGGCGCCGCCGTGCATGATGCCCGGCACCGTGCACAGCTCGTCCCCGCGGACGAAGAGCTCCGCCCGCACCACCTCCGGCGAGGCCTCCAGGAAGCGTATCCCCAGCAGCTCCGGGAAGAGGCCCCTGGTCTGTCTCTGCAGCTCTGCCGCCGGGTCCATCCGTTCCCTCCCTTCCTGGCGGGGCGCCGAGGTCCCGCCCTCAGCGGCCCTTGTATTCCGGTTTGCGCTTCTGGGCGAAGGCCAGCGGCCCCTCCCGGGCGTCCTCGGTGCGGAAGACCTCCGCGGAGAGGCGGGCCTCCAGCTCCAGCCCCTGGACGAGGGGCATCTCCAGTCCCTGGAGGGCCGCCCGCTTGACGGCCCGCACCGCCAGCGGGCCGCACTCCAGGATCTTCTCCGCCACCTCCTCGCAGGTGGGCATGAGCTGCTCCTTGGGCACCACCCGTGAGACGAGGCCGGCCCGCAGCGCCCACTGGGCGTCGAAGCGCTCGCCGCTCAGGAGGAGCTCCATGGCGTAGGCCAGCGGTATGGCGCGGGGCAGCCGCTGGGTGCCACCGGCGCCGGGGATGATGGCCCGCTTGGGCTCCGGCAGGCCGAAGGTGGCGTGTTCGGCGGCGATGCGGATGTCGCAGCAGAGGGCCAGCTCCAGCCCGCCGGCCAGGCAGTAGCCGTTTATGGCGGCGATCATGGGCTTCCAGCACTCGAAGCCGCGGGTGATGCCGGCGAAGGGGACGCCCGGGTCGGGCCGGCCCCCCTGGGCACGGGCCTCGGAGAGGGCTATCAGGTCGGCCCCGGCGGAGAAGGCGACGTCGCCCGCCCCGGTGACGATGGCGATCCACACTTGATCGTCGTCCTTGAAGTCGTGGAAGGCCTCGTAGAGCTCGCGGCTGGTGGCGGGGTCTATGGCGTTGCGTCGCTCGGGACGGTTGAGGGTGACGTAGGCGATGCGCCCTTTCTTCTCGTAGATAATGTTCTGGAACTGGGCCATGGCTCACCTCCTCCTAGTCGGCGTGTAGTATAGCCTTCGTCTGGGCGGCCCGCCAGGGGCGGCCCCTCACGGCCCGAAGACGGAGAGGGCAACCAGCGCGGGCAGGGCGAGGAAGGCCAGGCCGCCGAAGACGAGAGGGACGCGGTCGGCCAGGGCCTCCGCCAGCTCCGGGGTGGGGCTGCCTTCCCGGGCGGCCTGGAGAGCGGCCAGCCGCAGCCGTCGCAGGCCGATGCCGATGAGGGGCAGGCAGACCAGCAGCACCAGCAGGTAGAGGAGGCCCAGGGCCAGCAGCCAGCCGGTGGCGAAGAGGTTGTAGCCGGCCTGCGTCCAGTAGAAGGCGCCGGTGGCCCCGGCGGCCACGGTGCCGGGTATGAGGAGGAGGCCCTGGTAGTGGTGCGCCTCCTCGATGGCCAGCACCTGAAGGGAGAGCTCTTCCACGCTCCAGGCCCGCACCAGGGGCAACATGACGGCAGTGAGCCCGGCCACCAGCCAGAGGCTGGCCAGCAGGTGCAGGAAGAGGAGGGCTTTCTCGGCCACGGGTCAGGAGGGGCTGAAGGGGGGTTGGGTGGCCAGCAGGGGGGCGGTGCGCACCTGGGAGCGCAGGATGGCGGCGCCGATGAAGCCCAGGAAGAGGGGGTGAGGACGCCCGGGGCGGGAGCGGAACTCGGGGTGGAACTGGGAGCCCACCATCCAGGGGTGGTCACGCACCTCGCACACCTCCACCAGCCCGCCGTCCGGCGATGTCCCGGAGGCGATGAGCCCCGCCCGCTCCAGCGCCTCCCGGTAGCGGTTGTTGAACTCGTAGCGGTGGCGGTGGCGCTCGCTGGCCATCTCGGCGCCGTAGGCGGCGTGGGCGCGGGTGCCGGGCCGCAGCCGGCAGGGGTAGCTGCCCAGCCGCATGGTGCCGCCCTTCTCCGTCACTCCCTCCTGCTCCGCCAGGAGGCAGATGACCGGGTAGGGGGTGTCGGCGTCGAACTCGGTGGAGTGGGCGTCCTCCCAGCCCAGGACGTGGCGGGCGTACTCCACTACCATGAGCTGCATGCCCAGGCAGAGGCCCAGGTAGGGCACCCCCCGCTCTCGGGCGAAGCGGACGGCCCGTATCTTACCCTCGATGCCGCGGTCGCCGAAGCCACCGGGCACCAGGATGCCGTCGGCGTCCTCCAGGAGGGACTCGGCCCCTGGCCGCTCCATCTCCTGGGCGTGCACCCAGCGGATGCTGACGGCCACCTGGTGGGCCACGGCGGCGTGGATGAGGGCCTCCCGGACGGAGAGGTAGGCGTCCGGCAGCTCCACGTACTTGCCCACCAGGGAGATGTTGACCTCTCCGGTGGGAGACTTGAGGCGGGAGACCCACTCCTGCCACTCGTGGAGGTCGCGCTGGCTGAAGGGGAGGCAGAGCCGCTGCAGGATATAGTCGGTGAGGCCGGCCTCCTCCAGCACCAGGGGCACCTCGTAGATGGTGGGCATGGTGAGGAGGGGCACCACTGCCTGTTTGGGGACGTCGCAGAAGAGAGAGATCTTCTCCCGCAGGTCTTCGCCCACGGGACGGTCGCTGCGGCAGATGATGACGTCCGGCTGGATGCCGAGGCTGCGCAGCTCCCGCACGCTGTGCTGGGTAGGCTTGGTCTTGAGCTCGCCGGTGGTGGCCAGGTAGGGTAGGAAGGTGACGTGGATGGAGAGGGTGTCCTCCCGGCCTTCCTCGTTGCGCATCTGACGGATGGCCTCCAGGAAGGGCTGGCCCTCGATGTCTCCCACCGTGCCGCCCACCTCCACCACCACTACCTGGGCGCCGCTCTCCCGGGCCACCGCCCGTATCCGCTCCTTGATCTCGTTGGTGACGTGGGGCACCGCCTGGATGGTGCGGCCCAGGTAGTCACCCCGGCGCTCCTTGGCGATGACGGCCTGGTAGATCTGGCCGGCGGTGACGGAGGAGAGGCCGCTCAGGTCCTGGTCCAGGAAGCGTTCGTAGTGGCCCAGGTCCAGGTCGGTCTCGGCGCCATCGGCGGTGACGAAGACCTCCCCGTGCTGGTAGGGGGACATGGTGCCGGGGTCTACGTTGAGGTAGGGGTCCAGCTTCTGGATTACTACGGAGATGCCGCGGGACTTGAGGAGGCGGCCGATGGCGGCGGTGGTGATGCCTTTACCAACGGAGCTGACTACGCCACCGGTGACGAATATGTATTTGGTCCCCATTTAGCCCCTGAGGGGCTCCTCGAAGCCCTCTATCATCTTAGGGGCGCCCTCTCGCCAGTGTCAAGACGCCGGGTAACCAGGCAGCGGTGGAGACATGTTAACATTTTATACGGGGCCTCGGCGGGGCGCTGGGCCCTGGAAGCGGAAGGCAGGAGGTGCGGACGGTGCCCAGGGTGATCGTGGAGGTGCCGCTGGCGGAGATTGCTCCTCGCAAGACGAGCCGCCCCAAGGTGGAGGAGTTCCGGCGGCTGATGGCGGGGGGCTATATCTTTCCGCCGGTGAAGCTCTCCCGGCTGCCCGACGGCGGCCCCTATCGCTGGCGGGTGTCGGACGGGGGGCACCGGGTGGCGGCGGCCCGCGCCCTGGGCCGGCCCACCATCAAGGCGCGGGTATGGCTCTCCGAGGAGGAGCTGGCGTCCCTGGGGGGGGCCCGCTCGTTGACCCCTCCTAGGGCCTCTGCTATACTCGCCCACGGTCTCTCATCACGGCAACCTCTGGAGGGCGAGATGGCGGAGCAAGAAGGACGCAAGAGGGGACTCGGCCGTGTCCTGGCCCTCGTAGCCGCTCTGGGAGGCGCCATCGCTGCCATCGCCTTCTGGCGACGTCGCCGCTCCTCCTGAGGGCCGGGGATCGTAGCCAGGGGATGGAGATAAGCTGGCTGGGCCACTCCTGTTTTCGCCTCCGCTCGCGGCAGGTGGTCATCGTCACTGATCCCTGTCCGCCGTCCACGGGCTACAACATAGGGCGTCCCAGCGCCCACATCGTCACGGTCAGCCACCAGCACGAGGACCACAACTACGTCTCGGCGGTGACGGGCCAGCCCCATGTCCTGGACGGGCCAGGGGAGTACGATATCTCCGGCGTCTTCGTCACCGCCATCCCCACCTATCACGATGGCCGCAAGGGGGCCGTCCGCGGCCCCAACCTGGTCTTTCTGTTCGAGGTGGAGGGGCTGGTCCTCTGCCATCTGGGGGATCTGGGGCATATCCCCACGCCGGAGCAGGTGGAGGCGCTGAGCGAGGTCGACGTCCTCTTCGTGCCCGTGGGGGGCCACACCACCATCGATGGCGCCCAGGCGGCGGAGGTGGTGAACCTGCTGGAGCCCAAGCTGGTGGTGCCGATGCACTACCGCACGCCGGCCTGCAAGCTATCCCTGGACCCTCTGGACCGCTTCCTGAAGGAGATGGACGTGACGGCGGTGGACCCTCAGCCCCGCCTCTCCCTCACCTCCGGCACCCTGCCCCAGGAGACACAGGTGGTGGTGCTGGACTACCGCCACTAGGCGCTGGCCCGCTGGCTACCCCTGCAGGCCGCCCCTCAGGAAGGGTGCCGGCACCCACGCTCGGTCTCGCGGCGACGGGCCCATCGCGCCAGCGCCCCGGCGCTGCCCGGGCGGCTACGGCAGGTAGATGAGCGGATCTACCGGCGTCCCCCACTCCCGTATCTCGAAGTGGAGGTGGGGGCCGGTGCACCAGCCGGTGCAGCCCACGGCGCCGATGGTCTGCCCGGCCTCCACCCACTGTCCCATCCCCACGTAAATGGCGGAGAGGTGGGAGTAGAGGGTCTGGAAGCGGTCGCTGTGGCGGATGACGATGTAGTTGCCGTAGCCGGTGTTGCCGTAGGACACGAGGACCACCTGGCCGCTGGCCGAGGCCACCACGGGGCTCCCCGCCGGCCCGGCGATGTCGATGCCCTTGTGGCTGCCGCTGAAGTACTGGGTGATCATCCCCCGGAACGGCCAGATGAAGCCGCTGCTGGAGGGGGCGGGCGGTGGCGGCGGCGGGGGCGCCGGTGGACCCCCTCATCTACCTGCCGTAGCCGCCCGGGCCACCCCGGCGCTGGCGGAATGGGCCCGTCGCCGCGTGGCCGGGCGTGGGGGGCCGACACCCTTCCTGAGGAGCGGCCTGCAGGGGTAGCCAGCGGGCCAGCGCCTAGTGGCGGTAGTCCAGC
>DAOTWZ010000011.1:0-36615 GCA_034435615.1 Dehalococcoidia bacterium | reverse complement strand
GCGGTTAGCTCAGTGGGCAGAGCGCAGCGTTGACATCGCTGAGGTCAGAGGTTCGAGTCCTCTACCGCCCACCAGCCTGAAGCGTGGCCAGAGGGACGGGCCAGGGGCAGCCCTGGCCTTTTGCTTGTCTCGTCTCGCCCCGCCAGCGATACGGCGGGGCGGCGAGCGCCCGGGAAGAGGGTGAGCGATGGCACCGGCTAGGGAAGGGCCAGCGGTGAGGCTCATGCGCCTGTGGCTGGGCGGGACGCCTCTGCTGATGCTGGCCATGGCTATATTCTTCGGCGTCGCCGCCGCTGCCACGGGGCGCTGGGCGCTCCTGGCGGTGCTGGTGGTGCTGGCGCTGGTAGCGCTGGCCCTCTTCGAGGCGCAGCGACGGCTGCTCCGGCGGCTCTACGGCGGACCGGAGCGCCGCGGTGGTCAGCGCTCTTGAGGCGGAGAGCGGCTGGCCGCTGCCTTACAATGGAGGCGCGGGGCGGAAGCGCATGCCCAGGCTGGAGGAGCTGACCAGAGAGGAGCGGTTGCACCGCATGCGCCACTCGGCCGCCCACATCATGGCCGAGGCGGTGCTGAAGCTCTTCCCGGGCGCCAAGCTGGGCATCGGCCCGCCCATCGATACTGGCTTCTACTACGACTTCGACCTGCCCCGTCCCCTCACCCCTGAGGACTTGCCCCGCATCGAAGAGCTGATGCGGGAGCGCATCACCTCCGATGTCCCCTTCCTGCACGAGGAGGTGAGCAAGGAGGAGGCGCGCCGTCTCTTCGCTGACCAGCCCTACAAGCTGGAGCTCATCGAGGAGCTGGAAGGGGACACGGTGAGCCTCTACCGCCATGGCGAGTTCGTGGACCTCTGCCAGGGGCCCCACGTGGAGCGGACGCGCCAGGTGCCGGAGTTCAAGCTCCTCTCGGTGGCCGGCGCCTACTGGCGGGGGGACGAACGCAAGCCCATGCTCCAGCGCATCTACGGCGCCCTCTTCGAGACGAAAGAGGAGCTGGAGGCCTACCTGCGCCGACTGGAGGAGGCCCAGCGGCGCGACCACCGCCGTCTCGGTCGGGAGCTGGACCTCTTCAGCTTCCACGAGGAGTTCGGGCCGGGCCTCGTCTACTGGCACCCCAAGGGCGCACGCGTCCGCGCCATCATCGAAGACCTGTGGCGGCAGGAGCATTACCGCCACGGCTACGAGCTGGTCTACACGCCCCACATCGGCCGGGCCACCCTGTGGGAGACCAGCGGCCACCTGGACTTCTACGCCGAGAGCATGTATTCCCCCATGGACATAGACGGGCAGCTCTACTACCTGAAGCCCATGAACTGCCCCTTCCACATCCAGATCTACAAGTCCCGGGTCAGGAGCTACCGGGAGCTGCCCATCCGCCTGGCGGAGCTGGGGACGGTCTACCGCTACGAGCGCTCCGGCGTGCTCCACGGCCTGCTGCGGGTGCGGGGCTTCACCCAGGACGACGCCCACATCTTCTGCCGCCTGGACCAGGTGAAGGAGGAAGTGGAGGGCTGCCTGGACTTCATGCTCCTCTTCCTGAACGCCTTCGGCTTCCGTGAGTTCAACGTCTACCTCTCCACGCGGGACGCCCAGGGCAAGTACGCCGGCTCCCAGGAGGACTGGGAGATGGCCCAGTCCGTCCTGCGGGAGGCCATCCAGGAGCGGGGCCTCCCCTATCAGGTGGACGAGGGAGGCGCCGTCTTCTACGGGCCGAAGATCGACGTGAAGCTCATCGACGCGCTGGGCCGGGAGTGGCAGTGCACCACGGTTCAGTTCGACTTCAACCTGCCGGAGCGGTTCGACATGACCTACGTGGGCCAGGACGGGCGCCACCACCGGCCTTATATGGTGCACCGGGCCATGCTGGGCTCGCTGGAGCGGTTCCTGGGGGTGCTCATAGAGCACTACGCAGGAGCCTTCCCTCTCTGGCTGGCCCCGGTGCAGGCGACGGTCATCCCCATAGCGGACCGTCACCTTGAGTATGCCCGCAGGGTGGCGGCCCGTCTGCGGGAGGCGGGCCTCCGGGTGGGGGTGGACGAGCGGCCGGAGCGGATGCAGGCCAAAATACGGGACGCCCAGCTCCAGAAGGTGCCCTACATGCTGGTGGTGGGCGACCGCGAGGCGGCGGCGGAGACGGCGGCAGTGCGGCTGCGCAATGGGCGCGACCTGGGAGCCCTCCCCCTCAATGAGATCGTCGACCGCCTGACGCGGGAGGCGGCGGAGCGCACGGCGCCCTCGCCGGCGGACGAGTGAGCTAGCGCTCCTCTCTTGTCTATAGCCCGCGCGCGCCCCAAACTGATGGAACAGGACGCACGACCATGTTCAGAAAGTTGCTAGTGGCCAACCGGGGCGAGATCGCCCTGAGAGTGATCAGGGCCTGCCGTGACCTGGGCATCCAGTCGGTGGCCATCTACTCGGAGGCGGACCGCGCCGCCCTCCACGTGCGCCAGGCCGACGAGGCCTACCTCATCGGCCCTCCGCCGCCACGGGAGAGCTACCTGAACATCCCCCGCATCATTGAGGTAGCCAAGAAGGCGGGGGTGGACGCCATCCACCCCGGCTATGGCTTCCTGGCGGAGAACGCCGCCTTCGCCCAGGCCTGTCAGGACAACGGCATAACCTTCGTGGGGCCGTCGCCTGAGGTCATCGGCCTCATGGGCGACAAACTGCGCGCCCGCCAGGTGATGCGGGAGGCCGGCGTGCCGGTGGTGCCGGGCACCGGTCAGCTACGGGACACGGAGGAGGCGCTGGCCGCCGCGCGGGAGATAGGCTTCCCCCTGCTGGTGAAGGCAGCGGCCGGTGGCGGCGGCCGCGGCATGCGCACCGTTACCAGGGCGGAGGAGCTGGCCAGCGCCCTTGAGCTGGCCCGCCGCGAGGCGGGCGCTGCCTTCGGCGATGACACCCTGTACATCGAGAAGCTCCTCTCGCCCGTCCGCCACATCGAGGTGCAGGTCATCGGCGACCTGCACGGCAACGTGGTGGTGCTGGGAGAGAGGGAATGCTCCATCCAGCGCCGTCACCAGAAGCTCATCGAGGAGGCCCCCTCTGCCGCCGTGGACCAGCGACGCCGCGAATACCTGCAAGAGCTGGCCACCCTGGCCGCCCGCCATGTGGGCTATTACAGCGCCGGCACCCTGGAGTTCCTGCTGGACAGCCAGGGCAACTTCTACTTCCTGGAGATGAACACCCGCCTCCAGGTGGAGCACCCGGTGACGGAGCTGGTGACCGGGGTGGACCTGGTGGTGGACCAGATACTGGTGGCGGCCGGCGAGCCCCTCGGCTACTGCCAGGCCGACGTCCAGCTCAGGGGCTGGGCCATAGAGTGCCGCATCAACGCCGAGGACCCCTACAGCAACTTCCGGCCCTCGGCGGGGACGCTGCACTACGTCCGGCTGCCAGGCGGGCCAGGGGTGCGGGTGGACAGCGCCCTGGATACCGGGGTGGACGTAGCCCCCTACTATGACCCTCTGATCGCCAAGCTCATCACCTGGGGCCGCGACCGGCAGCAGGCCATCACCCGTATGAAGCGGGCTCTGGCCGAGTTCAAAGTCGTTGGCGTCAGCACCAACATTCCCTTCCACATGCAGGTGATGAACGAGCCGGCCTTCGTGGCGGGCAAGTTCGACACCGGCTTCGTCGAGAAGCACTTCCAGGCGCAGCGGGACAGCCAGAGAGAGGAGCGGGCGGCCATGCTGCTGGCGGCCCTCCTGGCCCACAGCCGTCGGCGGGCGCCCCGGCCGGCGCCGGTGGCCGCTCCCGAGAGCCGCTGGCGGCTCAGGGGCCGACTGGAGGCGCTGGGACAGGCCCCCTGGAGCGTCAGGGAGCGGAACAGTTGGCGGAGAAGTACCTAGTTAGCCTCGGCAACTGGCTCGAAGAGGTAGAGGTAGAGGAGGCTCCGGAGGGGGTCAGGGTCACCCTGGAGGGCCAGACGTACGAGGTGCGGCTGGAGCCCCTTCTGGGCAACTCTCTGTACCTCCTGGAGCTGGACCAGCGTCCCACCGAGATCTTCGCCCAGGAGCGACCGGGCGGTTACGACATCGTCATCGGCCCTCACCGCTACACGGTGCTGGTGCAGTCCGCCCGCGCTGGCCGGCCGACGGCGCCGGTGCGGGACGAGGAGGGATGGCAGTCCACGGCGGCCGGCTGGCTGGTGCTGGCGCCCATGAGCGGCATCGTCAGCGAGGTCTACGTGGCCGCTGGTCAGGCCGTCCAAGAGGGCGATGTCCTCCTGGTCATCGAGTCCATGAAGATGAACAACGAGCTGCGGGCCCGCTACAGCGGCACGATCAGGGAAGTCTACGTGGGCCGGGGCCAGCGGGTGGAGCAGGGGCAGTCCCTACTGCTGCTGCGGTAGCTTGCCAGGGCAAGAGACGTGTGCTATAGTCGGGGCCGATAATCTGACGAGAAGGGGGGACACAGGTCATAAAGCGCGAGCTCCGTATCAACGAGCGCATCCGGAGCCGAGAAGTCTTACTGATAGACCATGAGGGGAAGAACCAGGGCGTCACGCCCACCCAGAGGGCGCTGGCCATGGCGCGGGAGCTGGGTCTGGACCTGGTAGAGGTAGACCCTAGCGCTAACCCGCCGGTCTGTCGCATACTGGACTACGGTAAGTGGAAGTACCAGCAGGAAAAGAAGGAGCGGGAGTCCCGCAAGCACCACAAGGGCGCCGTCCTGCATGAGGTGAGGCTGCGCCCCAACATCGGTCGGCACGACCTGGAGTTCAAGGTGCGGACCATGGAGCGCCTCCTCCAGGACGGCGACAAGGTCAAGGTAGCGGTCCGCTTCCGCCGCGGGCGGGAGATGGCCCACCCGGAACGAGGACGGGAGGTGCTGGACCGCGTGCGAGAGGCCCTGCGGGACGTGGCCGTGGTGGACCGGGAGCCGGTGATGGAGGGGCAGTATATGAACATGATCCTCAGCCCGGCCAAGAAGAGCGCCACCAAGGCCCACGCCGAGACCTGAGTCACAAGGTGGGGGACGTTGTCCAAGCTGAAGAAGTACAAGCTGAAGACCCACTCCGGGGCCAAGGACCGGTTTTACGTGACCGGCAAGCGCAAGCTGCTGCGGCGCAAGGGGCATGCCAGCCACCTCCACCGCAAGAAGCGGCCGGCCACCCTGCGGCAGATCTCGCAGAAGCTGCCCGTGGCCGAAGCCGATGTGCCCCGGCTGCGGCGCCTCATGCCCTACAACGGCTGACGGCGGCGCCCGGAGGGGGCGGCGCACGTCTACTCTAAGACCGGCACGGTCAGAGGCGGGGCCCCGCCTGCCGAAGGCGAGACGATGGACGCGGGAGGGTAAGAGAACTTGGCGAGGGTAAAGCGCGGCGTCACCAAGCACCGACGTCACAAGAAGGTCCTGGCCCAGACCAAGGGCCACCGCAGTGTGCGACACCGTCTCTACAAGCGGGCGCGGGAGTCTCTCATCCACGCCCTGCAGTATGCCTACGAGCACCGCCGGGACCGCAAGGGACAGTTCCGAAGACTCTGGATAGCCCGCATCAATGCCGCGGCGAGGCTCCACGGCCTCTCCTATAGCCAGCTCATGCACGGCCTCAAGGAGGCCAACATAGAGCTGGACCGAAAGGTGCTGGCCGACCTGGCCGTCAAAGAGCCGGAGGCCTTCGCCCGGGTAGTTGACCAGGCCAGGGCGGCCCTGCAGGGCAGCTAGACACCGTCTGACCACTCCCTGCAGGGGGCATCGTCCTCCGGCGGGTAGCTGCTCGTTCAGCCCCGCAGGACGGCGCCCAGACGCTCCCGTAGCCTCTGGACGATGAGAGAGCGGGCGCGCGCCACCTCGTCGTCGGTGGGGGTGTGGTCCAGGGCCTGGAAGGAGAGGGCGAAGGCCAGGGACTTCTTGCCCGGCGGCACTGGCGGCCCCGTGTAGACGTCGAACAGCTCCGCCCTGGCCACCAGCGGCACCTCCTCGATGATGGCCCTGGCCCGGGCTGCCGGCACCCCCTCGTCCACCACGATGGCCAGGTCTTCCCGGACCGGCGGGAAGCGGGAGACGGGACGATAGCGCCGCAACGCCGGCACGTGGGGGAGGAGCGTCTCCAGGTCGAGCTCGCCGTAGTAGACCTCGCCGTTCGCCTCGAAGCGGGAGACCAGACGCGGGTGCAACTGCCCCAGCAGGCCCGCCGACTGCCCCGCTACCTGGACCACGGCCAGCCGCCCCGGCAGAAAGGCCGGGTGCTCGCCCGGCAGGAAGTCGGCCGTCAGGCCCAGGCGCAGGAAGAGGGACTCCAGGCAGGCCTTGGCATCGAAGAAGTCGATGGCCTCTTCCGAGGGCTGGCCCCAGCGGCCGGGCTTGGGCCCGGCCATGATAATAGCCGCTATCTCCACCTCGCGGGGGAGGTCGTCGGGCTGGGAGAGGAAGACGCGTCCCACTTCGTAGAGGGAGACGACGCCGGGGCGGACCCGCTGGTTGCGGGCCAGGGTGCGCAACAGCCCCGCCCGCAGGGTGGTGCGCAGGTATTCCAGCTCCCGGCTCATGGGGTTGGCCAGACGCAGCGGCGGGTGGGCCCTCAGCTCCTCCTCGGAGAGAACGCTGGCCAGGGTATCGTAATCGCTCAGGGGATAGTTGATGACCTCCTGGAGGCCGATGGCGGCCAGGGCATCCCGCACCCTCTCCCGTAGCTCTCGCAGGGGCGAGGGCTCGGGCGGCGGTATGGGGCCGCTCAGGGGGCGGACGGGGAGACGGTCGTAGCCGCTGATGCGGGCCAGCTCCTCCGCCACGTCGTCGGCGATACGGATGTCCGTCCGCCAGTAAGGGACGCGGACCACGTAGGTATCGGGAGGCGTCCAGCGGGTGGAGAAGCCGAGGGCGCCCAGCGTCTGGCGCACCTGGCTGGGGTGGAGGTCTATGCCCAGGACGCGGGCCAGGCGTTGACGGCTGACGGTGACCCGCACCTCCTTCTGCTTGCCCGGGAAGAGGTCTATGACCCCCTGGGCCACGCTGCCACCGCACAGCTCCGCCATGAGACGGAGGGCGCGGCGAGCGGCCGGCAGCGGCAGAAAGCGGCTCAGCCCCTTCTCGAACCGGTGTGAGGCCTCGGTGCGGAGCTTCAGGGACTGGGCGGTACGGCGGACGCTGGGGCCGTGGAAGTTGGCCGACTCCAGCAACACCACCGTGGTGGACTCGTCCACCTCCGAGTTGGCGCCCCCCATCACCCCGGCGATGGCCACGGGGCGCTCCCCATCGGCGATGACCAGCATCTCGGGCGTGAGGCGGGCCTCCGTCCCGTCCAGGAGAAGGAGCCGCTCCCCCTGGCGCGCTCTTCGCACCTCTATCCGTCCTCCCACCAGCTTGTGGAAGTCGAAGGCATGGAGGGGCTGCCCCATCTCCAGCATCACATAGTTCGTTATGTCGACTACGTTATTGATAGGGCGGAGGCCGGCTGCCGTGAGGCGGCGCTGCATCCACTCGGGGGAGGGGCCGATGGTGACTCCCTCCACCAGGGCGGCAACGTAGCGGGGACACAGATCGGGCGCCGCTATCTGAACCGTAGCCCGGCCCTGGACGGGCGGGCCGGCCTCCGGGTAGTCCAGCGGGGGCTCCCGGACGGACTGGCCGGTGAGGGCGGCCACCTCCCGGGCGATGCCCAGTATGGAGAGGGCATCTGGCCGGTTGGGCCGTATCTCGAACTCCAGGACGGTCTCTCCCAGATAGCGGGACAGGGGGACGCCCACGGGGGCGTCCGGCGGGAGGACCATGATGCCGCTGTGGTCGTCGGAGATGCCCAGCTCTCTCTCGGAGCAGATCATCCCCGCCGATTCGACGCCGCGGATGACGGCCCGGCGCAGGGTGGTGGGCTGGCCGGTGCGGGCGTCGATGAGGGTAGCCCCCTCCTTGGCGAAGGGCACCTTCTGGCCCACGGCTACGTTGGGGGCGCCACAGACCACCGTCCACCGCTCGCCGCCCAGCTCCACGGTGGCCAGGGTGAGACGGTCGGCGTTGGGGTGGGGCCGCAGCTCCACCACCTGGCCCACAAAGACGTTCTGCCACTCGCCCCCCTTGACGATATCGGCCACCTCCAGGCCGGCGTCGGTCAGGCGCTGGGCCAGCTCCTCCACGGGGAGGACGATGTCGACGTACTCGGCGAGCCAGCTGAGGGGCACTCGCATGGTCGGGACCTCTAGAACTGCTCCAGGAAACGCAGGTCGTTCTGATAGAAGAGGCGGATGTCGTCGATGCCGTGACGGAGCATGGCGATCCGTTCCACGCCCAGCCCGGCGGCGAAGCCAGTGTAGCGCTCGGGGTCATAGCCCACGTTGGCCAAGATCTGGGGGTGGACCATGCCGGAGCCCAGGATCTCTATCCAGCCCGTGTAGCCGCAGGTGCGGCAGCCCTCGCCGCGGCACTGGAAGCAGTCTATGAGGACGTCCATCCCTGGCTCCACGAAGGGGTAATACTCGCACCGGAAGCGGACCTGCCGCTCGGCGCCGAAGATGCGGCGGGCGAAGTCGGCCAGCGTCCCCTTCAGGTCGGCCATGCTGATCCCTTCGTCCACGGCCAGCACCTCTACCTGGGTGAGCATCCACTCATGGGTGGGGTCCGTGGCCTCGTAACGGTAGCACCGCCCGGGGGAGACGATACGTATGGGTGGCTGGTGGCGCTCCATGTAGCGCACCTGGTTGGGGGAGGTATGGGTGCGCAGGAGCATGGGCCGCTCGCCGTCCCGCTCGTAGTCCACCCAGAGGGTGGCCCACATGTCCCGGGCCGGGTGGTCTTTGGGTATGAGGAGCGCCTCGAAGTTGTAGTAGTCCCACTCCACCTCTGGCCCTTCCACCACCTGGAAGCCCATGCTCTGGAAGCAGGCCAGGATGTCCCGCAGTGTCTGGGTGATGGGGTGCAGCCGGCCGACGGGGAGAGGCCGACCGGGGAGGCTCACGTCCAGTTGGGCCTGGGCCACCTCCCGGGCGAGGCGCGCCCGCTCCAGATGGGCGCGACGCTCCTCGTAGGCGGCCTGCAACGCCTCTTTGAGGGCGTTGGCGCGGGCGCCCACCTGCCGTCTCTCCTCCAGGGGGAGCGAGGGCAGGCTGCGCAGCACCTGGGTGAGACGTCCCCGTCTGCCCAGGAACTGCTGCCACCAGGACTCCAGCTGGCCCTCCTCGGTGGCCTCGGCCAGCGCCGTCCTGGCCTCCCGGTCTATAGACTCTAGCTCCTCTGCTATGGAGGACATCATGAAGGGGGCTCCGGGCCATTATGGAACGCTCCCCCTTCCTAGGTCAACTCGGAGCGCCCGCGCCATCTTGACAGGGTGTTCCCCGGCGCTATCATGACGGCGACTAGCCATTTTCATCTCCGAGGAGGGACTGGCGATGGCGATGCGGGCTTACGTCCTCATCGAGGCGGCGGTGGGGAAGGCCAAGGGAGTGGCCGACGGCGTCCAGAAGCTCAACCTGGTAGACGCACGCGTGGTGGCCGTGGACGCCGTCACCGGCCCTTACGACGTCATCGCCCTTCTGGAGTCGGAAGACCTGGACAAGCTGGGGCGGGCCATTACCGAGGGCATCCAGCAGGTGGACGGCGTCCAGCGCACTACCACTTGCCTGGTGGTGCGGTTGAGCTAGGGCCCGGACAGGCCGGATGCTACAATGGTGGCGCGTGGGAGCGCCACCATTTCTTTCCCTGCGGGAGCGTGAGGCACGATGCTGAGCATCGATGAGGCGCTGGAGCGTATCCTGGGCTACGTGGACGTCCTGGAGCCGGAGGAGCGGCCCATCCTGGAGGCCCTGGGCCAGGTGCTGGCGGAGGACGTGCAGTCACCCTTCGATATTCCACCGCTGGACAACAGCGCCATGGACGGCTACGCCGTGCGGGCGGTCGACACCGCCGGGGCCTCGCCAGAGCGCCCCGTGGAGCTGAAGGTGATAGGCGAGGTGGCGGCCGGCTATGTCTACCCAGGCGAGGTGACGCCAGGGACGGCGGTGCGCATCATGACCGGCGCTCCCATCCCCCGGGGGGCCGACGCCGTAGTCCCCTTTGAGGAGACGGACGAGCCGTTCCAGGAGACGCCCACGGGGGCGCGGCGCCTGCGCACGCGCACTGTCCGTATCTTCAAGGAGGCCAGCCCGGGCGCCAACATCCGTCCAGCCGGCGAGGACATAGCTCGGGGTCAGACGGTACTGCGGGCGGGCATCGTCCTCAGGCCCTCGGAGATAGGTGTCCTGGCCTCACTGGGACGGGCTACCGTCAGGGTGGTCCGCCGTCCCGTGGTGGCCATCCTCTCCACGGGGGACGAACTGGCCCCCGTGGGCCGGCCCAAGGCAGCCCACCAGATATACGATGCCAACGCCTACAGCCTGGGCGCCCTCGTCCTCCGCTACGGAGGTGTACCTCGCCTTCTGGGCATCGCCAAGGACAGGGTCTCCGCCCTCAGGGCCAAGCTGCGACGAGCCCTGGAGGCTGACCTGGTCATCACCTCCGCCGGCGTCTCTCGGGGCTACTACGACGTGGTCAAAGAGGTGCTGGCCCAGGAGGGGGAGATAGACTTCTGGACGGTGGCCATGAAGCCAGGGAAGCCCCTGGCCTTTGGCTGCTTCTACCAGGGGGAGCGGCGCGTCCCCCACATCGGCCTGCCAGGGAACCCGGTCAGCGCCGTCGTCACCTTTGAGCTTTTCGGCCGGCCTGCCCTCCTGAAGATGATGGGGAAGCGGGACTTCCGCCGTCCCCGGCTGACGGCCATCGCCCGTGACCGCATCCACAACAACAGCCCGGACCGGGCCTTTCTGGCCCGCTGCCGCGTCACCCTGGAGGACGGGCGCTACCATGCCTATCTCACGGGGCCCCAGGGCTCGGGCATTCTGACCTCCCTGGCCTACGCCAACGCCCTGACCTACATCCCGCCGGGCCGTCAGGTGGTGGAGCCGGGGGAAGAGATAGAGGTCATCATGCTGGACTGGAGCCACGGCGAGGAGTGGGGGACGGAGCCCGCCTTCCTGGCCCAGGACCACGCTGAGGCCGGGAGCGAGGTATGAGCCGCCGCTCGGACGCTGGCGGGCCGGCTGACCGTGAGGCAGAGGTGCCGGATGTGGAGCTGGAAGTGAACGGCCGTTCCCTGCCCCTGGCCCCCTTCGTGCGACAGGTGCTGGCCGCCACCGTCCCGGGGTATGGTGAGCGTCCTCAAGGGGGGCGAGGACGCCCGGGAGATCAGGCTCACCGTCCGCTGGCGGGACGAAGACCGCTCCCGCTGAGGAAGGCCGCCTCCTCAGGCATGCCAGCGTCGTAGCAGCGCCTCCGCCCCCTCCATCAGCTCCCGCACGATCTCCCCCGCCGGCTGCGTTCGCGTCACGCCCCCCACCGACTGCCCGGCGTAGAGGGCCATGGCCTCCACAGCCCCGGTGGTCTCCCGCGTAGGGGGCGCCACGTGGAAGCGGGGCAGGGGGAGCCGGGCATTTCCCAGGGCCAGTTGTCCCACCACCTCCCCGGCGAAGGCCTCCGCCGCCTGGATGCAGGAGCGGAGGACGCGGTGGGGTGCGTGCGGCCAGCCCACGGAGAAGGCCTCGGTGAGGACGGTGTCCTCCGGCCCGGCCGCCAGGAGCGCCGCCACGTAGGCGGGATGGGCATCCGCCTCGCTGGCGGCCACGAAGCGCGTCCCCACCCGCACGGCGTCCGCGCCGGCGGCCAGCGCAGCCGCCGCTGCTCTGGCGGTGCCGATGCCGCCAGCCGCCACCACCGGCACCTGCACCGACTCCACCACCTGGCAGAGCAGGGGCAACAGGCCGACGCTACCCCGCACGTGTCCCCCTGCCTCCGTTCCCTGGACGACGATGAAGTCGCAGCCCGCCTCCTGCGCTGCCACCGCTTCCGCCAGGGAGCCCACCTGCCAGCAGGCCAGCGCTCCCCCGCGGTGGACCAGGGAGACCAGAGCGGGCTCCGGCCAGCCGTAGAAGAACTCCACCACCCGCGCCCGGGAGGCCGCTACCTCCACGGGCGTCCAGTCCTGGTCCAGGAAGGGCATCAGGAAGTTGACGCCCACCGCTCCTGGGGCATCCCGGGGCATCTCCTCCAGCCACGAGGCGAGGATGCCAGCGGGGACGCTGGCCGCCCCCAGCATCCCCAGAGCGCCCGCCCTGGCTACCGCGGTCGCCAGCGCAGGGCCGGCTACCCCTCCCATTCCCGCCTGCTGGAGGGGCACCGGACATCCCACCAGGGCCGTGAAGCGGGTCTCCAGCATCCCTGCCTCCTCTCCCCCGGGCGGCCGACCCTGTCAGCCCCGGGCAGCCTGCGCCTCGCTGACGAAGTGCGGCTAGAGGACGATGTTGAAGCTGGTGTAGCGGTCGGTGGGCTCGCTCCACTCCACGTCCAGGCCGTCGACGCGAGCACCACGTGGCCCCTCCTGGAGGTATTCCAGGAGCTGGGCCAGCATCTCCCGCTCGCCCTCGGCCACCACCTCCACGGAGCGGCCGTCCGGCAGATTGCGCACGTAGCCGACAACGCCCAGGAAGCGAGCGCGCCGCCAGACGAAGTCACGGAATCCCACTCCCTGGACACGTCCCCGGACCACCGCTCGCAGTCTGGACCTCTCGGCCATGGCGCAGGGGCGGCCGCCTATGCTCCCAGGACTTCGGTCACCACCTCTTCCACCAGGGAGGCGGGGACGTCGCTGTGGAGGAGGGGCTGGCCCACGTCCTCCAGCAGCACCCAGTGGATGGCGCCCTGGCGCGCCTTCTTGTCCAGGGACATGGCAGAGAGGACGGCCTCGCGGTCGATCTCCTCCGCCCGGGTGGGCAGGCCGTAGCGTTCGATGAGACGGCGCTGGCGCTCCACCAGGGCAGGCGGCGTGATGCCCAGCCGCCGGCCGATCTCGGCGGCGGCCATCATACCGATGGCGACGGCCTCGCCGTGCAGGTAGCGCGAGTAGCCGCCGGCGGCCTCTATGGCATGGCCGACGGTGTGGCCGTAGTTGAGAACGGTGCGGCGGCCGGACTCCTCTCGCTCGTCCTCGCTCACTACCGCCGCCTTGATGGCCATGCTGCGGCCTATCACCCGGGTGGCCACCGCCGGGTCCAGGGACTGTATAGCCTCCGCCTGCTCCTCCAGCAGGGCGAGAAGCCCTTCATCGGCGATGAGGGCGTGCTTCAGGGTCTCCGCCCAGCCGGCCGCCAGCTCTCGCTGGGGGAGAGTGGTCAGGGTAGCGATATCGGCCAGCACCAGACGGGGCTGGTAGAAGGCGCCGACCATGTTCTTGGCCCGCGGGTGGTTGACGGCCACCTTCCCGCCGATGGCGGCGTCGGTCATGGCCAGGAGGCTGGTGGGGACGTGGACCAGGGGGAGGCCGCGGGCGTAGGTGGCGGCCACGAAGCCTGCCAAGTCGGTGACCACGCCACCCCCCAGGGCCACCACCGTGTCTCCCCGCTCCGCCCTTTCCTGTATGAGCCAATCGTAGATGGCGTTGGCCGTCTCCAGCGTCTTGCTCGCCTCCCCGGGCGGGAAGGCGTAGGCCCGGGCCTCCAGGCCGGACCTTCGCAGCGACGCCAGGGCCCGCTCGCCATGGAGGGGCAGGACAGCGGCGTCGCTCACCAGGAAAGCGCGTCCGCTCAGGCCGGCCTCCCGCATTCGCTCGCCCAGGCGGTCCAGGGCGTCCCATTCGACGTAGACGGGGTAGCTGCCGCTGGCCGCCCTGACGACGCAGGTGGCACCTGGCCAGTCGGGCTGGGAGCCCTCCACGGCCCGCCAGAGGCGGCGCCTGTCCTGGAGGGCGGCCGCGGACAGCCGCTCCCACGCCCGCACTACCTCCTGCGCCACCTCCTCCGGAGAGAGAGCATCGGTGTGGACGGTGAAGTCAGCGAGACGGTAGTAAGCGGCACGCTCCGCCTTGAGGGACCGGACGCGCTGCAGGGGGTCGGCCGAGGCCAGCAGCGGGCGGTAGTTGACCTCGGCGGCGCTGAGACGGGCGAGGAGGGTCTCTGGCCGTGCCTCCAGGCAGACGACGAAGCCGCCATCGAACATGACGAGGCGGTTGAGAGGCCGCAGAAGGATGCCTCCCCCGGTGGCTACCACCACCCGCTCAAGCTGACAGGCCTTGCGCAGCGCCTCCGATTCCAGCTCGCGGAAGCGGGCCTCCCCCCAGCGACGGAATATGGTGGGTATGGAGAGGCCAGCCATGCCTTCTACCATGGCGTCGGTGTCGATGGCCTGCCAGCCCAGCCGGCGGGCCACCAGGGCGGCGACGGTGCTCTTGCCGCTGCCGGAGAAGCCCACCAAGAAGATGCGGCTGGCCCGCTCCACTACCTCAATCCTCCCCGCCCCGCGGGCCGATGGTCTCCAGGTAGGCGGCATAGTTCCGCTTTGTCTCCGCCAGGGAATCGCCGCCGAACTTCTCCAGCAGAGCCTGGGCCAGGACGATGCACACCATCGCCTCCGCAATGACGCCAGCGGCGGGGACGGTGCAGACATCGGAACGCTCATAGTGGGCCTGCACCGTCCGGCCTGTCAGCAGGTCCACCGAGGGCAACGGATTGGAGAGGGTGGCGATGGGCTTCAGCGCCCCTCGCAGGACGATGGGCTCGCCGTTGCTGACGCCCCCCTCGACGCCGCCGGCGCGGTTGGTGGCCCGCCGCCAGGGGCGGCCGCCCCACTCCGACGGCGGCAGGATGACATCGTGGGCCCGGGAGCCCGGGGAGCGGGCCAGGGCGAAGCCGCCCCCTATCTCCACTCCCTTCACAGCCTGGACGCTCATCACCGCCTGGGCCAGGCGACCGTCCAGCTTGCGGTCCCAGTGGACGTGGGAGCCCAAGCCGATGGGGACGCCGGTGGCCCAGACCTCGAATATGCCGCCCAGAGTGTCGCCGGCCTCGCGAGCGGCGTCTATGGCCTCCATCATGCGCCGGGCGGCCGCCGGGTCGGCGCAACGGACGGGCGAGGCCTCCACCGCCTCCCAGTCCGGCTCGCCCTGACAGGCGGCCTCCACATCGCCGATGGCCACCGTGTGGCTGTGGACGGCGATGCCGAACTCCTCCAGCAAACGACGGCAGACGGCGCCCACGGCCACCCGGGCGGCCGTCTCCCGGGCCGAGGCCCGCTCCAGCACGTTGCGGGCATCGTCGAAGCCATACTTCATGGCCCCCACCAGGTCGGCGTGGCCGGGGCGCAGTCGGGTGAGCTTCCTGGCCTCCCCCTGGTAGGGCTCTACCTGCATGACCTCCTTCCAGTCCTCCCAGACGCGGTTGCGGACCAGGAGGGAGAGGGGGCTGCCCAGAGTACGGCCATGACGGACGCCGGAGAGGATCTCGGCGTGGTCTTCCTCTATCTGCTGGCGCCGGCTGCGGCCGTAGCCGCCCTGGCGTCGGCGCAGGTCGCGGTCTATGTAGTCGGCCGTCAGGGGGAGGCCGGCCGGAAGCCCCTCCACGATAGCCACCAGGGCCTGGCCGTGGGACTCCCCGGCGGTCAGGAAGCGTAGCGTCGTCACCGGGCCTTCCCCTCTGGCTCCCTGCGGGCGACGATGGGCAGCACCTCCGGCTCCACCGGCCGGGGCTGCCCGGCCTCGTCTAGGCGGTAGCGCCCGCCCAGGTAGTCCACTATCTCCCGGGCGGACCAGTTGTCCCAGTCCACGTTGCGGGCGATCTCCCGCCGGGCTACCGTGCTCAGGATGCACTGGCGGCTGGCGTGGCCGCTGGCGTCGCGGAAGCTGGTGTAGACGTCCACCTGCACCCAGGGGAGCCGCACGTTGGGGATATCGTACAGCAACATCTCCAGCGCCTTGGCCGCTATGGCGAAGCCCTCCTCCAGCGGGCTGGCCGTCTCCACCCAGCGTCCGCCCTCCAGGCGGTATTCCCCCTCGGCGGTGAGGCTGGCCCGTATGTGCTGGGCGTCCACCGAGACCAGTTGCATCCCCTGGATGCCTCGCCAGACGTTAGGAGGCACCTCCTTGGGCCGCTTCATGGAACGCCAGGAGCCCAGGGTCTCCTCCACCACCTGTCGGATT
Source organism: Dehalococcoidia bacterium (assembly GCA_034435615.1). GTDB lineage: Bacteria > Chloroflexota > Dehalococcoidia > SM23-28-2 > HRBIN24 > H17-190. The sequence goes on along the minus strand of DAOTWZ010000011.1, from coordinate 20,688 downwards.
ATGTCGACATCGCCGGCGGCGATGGCCCGCCGCCAGGCCAGGGCGGCCCTGGTCCCCTGGATTATCACCCAGGAGAAGAAGGCGAAGACGATGCCCAGGCCGAGGAGAGCCCACTCCATGGGCTAGGGGCCGCCCTGTGCGCCCACTGGCTGGATGGCCTGGCGGGCGGCCTGCATCATCGCCTCCAGTGGTGGCTCCAGTCCCGTCCACAGGCGGAAGGACTCCGCCCCCTGGTAGACCAGCATGGGAAGGCCGTCCAGGGTGCGGGCTCCCCGCGCCGCCGCGTCCTGCAGCAGCTTGGTGGGCCGCGGCCCGTACACCAGGTCGAAGACCAGGGCGTCCTCGGGGATGAACTCGGCAGGCAGGGGGGACTTGTTCTCGTCCACCGTGCCCGGCATCCCCAGTACGGTGCAGTTGACGATGAGGTCCCAGCCGATGTTGGCCTGGTGCAGGGCGATGAAGGTCATGGGTATGGAGGTGAGGACGGTGCGGCCGGCCAGGGGGCGCAGCTCCTCCACCAGGCGGAAGGCGCGATGATAGGTGCGGTTGGTGACGGTGACCCAGGCGGCCCTCTCTCGCAGGAGAGCCAGCGCCACGGCGCGGGCGGCCCCTCCCGCCCCCAGCACCAGGGCGGCGCAGCCGCGCGGCTGGAAGCCTACGGAGTGCAGGGCCTGCAGGAATCCGGCCACGTCCGTGTTGTGGCCGCTCAGGCGGCCGCCCCGGTTGACGATGGTGTTGACCGCACCGGCCTGACGGGCCACCTCTTCCAGCTCGTCCAGGAGGGGGATGACGGCCTCCTTGTAGGGGACGGTGACGTTGGCACCCAGGCAGTCGGCCTGGCGCAGGGAGGCCACCACCTCCGGCAGTCGCTCCGGGGGCGTCTCCCACCGCTCGTAGCGGGCGTCGATGCCCAGGGCGTCCAGCGCCGCCTGCTGGAACACTGGAGATAGGCTGTGCCCCAGCGGGTAGCCGATGACTCCCAATCGCTTCGTCATCTCTGCTCCGTTCGCCCGGGACTAGTCCCGGTACATCTGGACGTTGCGCAGGTGCTCCTCCAGGGTCTCGGCGAAGGCGTGGCTACCGTCCGGCCGGGCCACGAAGTAAAGATAATTAGTGCCGGCGGGCCGGACCACGGCCACTATCGAGTCCAGCCCCGGGCTGGCTATGGGGCCCGGCGGCAGACCCTGGTTCCTGTAAGTATTATAGGGCGAGTCCACCTCAAGGTCTTGGAGGGTGAGGGGGGCCTTCCAGAACCCGTGCTGCGCCACACTGCGCTCGTCCAGGCCCAGGGCATACTGCACGGTGGGGTCGGCCTCCAGGGGAATGCCCAGGCGCAGGCGCTTCAGGAAGACCTGGGCGATGACGGGCCGCTCTTCGGGCAGCCTGGCCTCCCGCTCCACGATAGAGGCTATAGTGAGCACCTGGTGCATGTTGAGCCCTTGCCGCTCCGCTTCCTGCCGCAGCTCCGGGGTGAAGGTCTCGTCCAGTTTGGCCAGCATGGCCCTCACCACCTCCTCCACGGCCACGTTGCGGGGGAAGGTGTAGGTGGCGGGGAAGAGGTAGCCTTCCAGGGGCGCCTCCGGCGGGAGGGAGCGGAGGAAGGGGAAGGCATCGTAGTAGCGGCCGGCCACCGCTGTGGCCTGGAACTGCTCGGCGGTGGCGATGCCCAGCTCTTCTACTGCCCGGGCGGTCTGGGAGAGGCGCCACCCTTCGATGAGCACCAGGGTATGGGTGGCGAGCCTCCCGTGGCGGATACGCTGGACGGCCGTGAGGACGGAGGTGTTGGGACTGAACTCGTAGGTGCCGGCCTGGAGGAGGCCATCGTAGCCCAGGAGGCTCACCAGTATGCGGAAGTGGAGGGCGCTGTCGATGATACCCATCTCCTCCAGCCGCTGGCCGATCTCGCCGGCCGTCTCGCCCCTGCGGACATCCACCAGTAGGCTACGACTCTCGGTGACAGGGGGCGTGGGGCCGGCGCCGGGCCGGTCGCTCAGGGCGTTTGGACTTTCGTAGACCTGCCAGGCGGCGAGGGCCATCAGGCCCAGGGCCAGCGCGAGGGCCAGAGGGCCCACGACCCTCCCCATTCAGCCCCCGGCGCCCCGCCAGGAATCGAGAAAGGCCTGCAGGACGATGGCGGCGGCCAGGGCGTCCCGGCGCTCCTTGGGGGAGGTGCGGCCCAGCCGTCGCTCCGCCTCCACGGTGCTGAGGCGCTCGTCCCAGGTCTCCACCGGTATGGACAGCCGTCCCGACAGCTCCTCCACCAGGGCCATCACTCGCTGCCCCTGGGGGCCCAGGGCGCCGGTGAGGGATACAGGCAGACCTACCAGCAGCATATCCGCCCGGTGGCGCTCTACCAGGCGCACCACCGTCTCTACGGGGTCTGGCCCGGCCTCCACCGTCTCCAGGGGTATGGCCACCGGGGCCCTGGCGTCGGCTATGGCGACGCCGATGCGTCGTTCACCTATGTCTATGGCCAGGACTCGCACCGCGTCACTCGGTGGGTGGGGAGAGAGCCGGGGTCGCCTCACCCGCTGGTCTCATCGCCCCTTCTCAGCATCCTCTGGACGATCTCCGGTGCCAGGGCCAGGGCCTCCGCCAGCTTGGCGGCGTCCTTGCCTCCGCCCTGTCCCAGGTCTGGACGTCCACCGCCGCCACCGCCGGCCACAGCGGCCACCTGCCTGGCCAGCTCACCCCCGTGGAGGCGGCCCGTCAGGTCCTGAGTGACCACGGCCAGGAAGGCGGGACGCCCCTCGATGACGGCCCCCAGGACGGCGACGCCGGAGCTGAGCCGCTGGCGCACGGCGTCGCCCAGGTAGCGGAGGGCATCCATGCTGGGGGCCTCTACCTGTCCCACCACCAGCCGGACGCCGTCCACCTGGGTGGCCTGGCCCAGGAGCGCCTCCAGGCGGGAGCCAGCCGCCAGGCCCCGCTCCAGCTCACGGATGCGCCGCCGCAGGGCGTCCTGCTCCTCCAGGAGGGCCTCCAGGCGGCCCGCCAGCCCCTCCCGCGAGGTGCCCAGGCGCCGCGCCAGCGCCTCCAGGTCGTCCAGGGTGCGGCGGATGTACTCTATGGCGCCCCGGCCAGTGAGGGCCTCGATACGGCGGATGCCGGCGGCGATGGAGCTCTCGTCGACGATGACCAGGCAGCCGATGTCGCCGGTGCGGTGGCAATGGGTGCCGCCGCAGAGCTCGGCGCTGAAGCGGGGGGCCACGGAGTCTATCTCCACCACCCGCACCTCCTCGCCGTACTTCTCGCCGAAGAAGGCGAGGACGCCCTCCTCCATGGCCCTCTGGAAGGTGGTGTAGCGCACCTCCACCGGCAGGTTCTCCCGTATCTTCTGGTTCACCAGGGCCTCCACCCGGGCCAGCTCCTCGGCGCTGAGGGCCTGGTGATAGGTGAAGTCGAAACGGAGACGGTCCGGCGCCACCAGGGAGCCCGCCTGACGCACGTGAGGCCCCAGCACCTGTCGCAGGGCGGCGTGCAGGAGGTGGGTGCCGGTGTGGTTGCGCATGGTGTCCTCACGATGCTGGCGGTCCACCTGCGCCCGCACTCGCTCGCCGGCGGCGAGGGAGCCCTCCACCAGACGGCCGCGGTGGACGATGGCCCGCTCCGCCACCCGCTGCGTGTCCTCCACCACCACCCGACCCTGGGGGCCGACGATCTCACCCCGGTCCCCCACCTGGCCGCCGCCTTCGGGATAGAAGGGGGTGCGGTCCAGCACCAGCTCCACCCGGGCGGGGGCCTGGAGCCGGTCCACCGCCTGGAGGCCGCCGTCGCTGGCCGTTAGCAGGGCCACTACGCTGGCCTCCGCCTCCAGCGTCTCGTATCCCAGGAAGGCCGTCTCCTGGTCGGCGAGAGAGGCGTAGAGGGCGGCGGAGGCCACCCCCTCAGCCGCCCGGGCGGCGGCGCGGGCCCGCTCCCGCTGCTCCTCCATCAGGCGCTGGAAGCCCTCCTCGTCCACCGCCAGCCCCCGCTCGCGGGCGATCTCCCGCGTCAGTTCGGCCGGGAAGCCGTAGGTGTCGTGGAGCTCGAAGACGTCCTGGGCGGGCAGGACGTCAGGGGCAGCGGCCAGCCGCTCCTCCAGGAGCTCCAGCCCCCTTTGCAGCGTGTAATGGAAGCGTTCCTCCTCCTGGCCCACGGTGCGCAGGACGAACTCCCGTTGCCGCTCCAACTCCGGGTAGACACTCCCCATATGGTCGATGACGGCGCTCGCTACCTGCGTCAGGAAGGGCTCGCGGAGGTCGAGGAAACGGTAGCCGAAGTAGACGGCCCGTCGCAGGACGCGCCGCACCACATAGCCCCGCTCCTCGTTGGAGGGGACTACCGGGGTGCGCTCGTCCCCCACCAGGAAGGTCACCGCCCGCCCGTGCTCGGCCACGATGCGGATGGCGCGGTCGGTGTCCGGGTCGGCGCCGTAACGGCGGCCGCTCAGCTCCTCCACGCGGCGGACGATGGGCCGGAATAGATCCGTGTCGTAGACGCTGGGGCGCCGGGAGCGCTCCCACCCCCCGCTCTGGAAGAGAAGGACAGAGGTGAGCCGCTCCAGCCCGGCGCCGGTGTCGATGTTCTTGCGGGGAAGGGGCGTGTAAGAGCCATCGGCCTGGCGGAAGTAGGTCATGAAGACTAGGTTCCAGACCTCCAGAAAGCGGCCGCAGTCATGGGCCGGCTCGCACTGGGGGCCGCAACCGAAGGCCTCGCCGAAGTCGTAATGGATCTCGGAGCAGGGGCCGCAGGGGCCCACAGGGCCGGAGTACCAGAAGTTGTGCTCCTCCCCGTAGCGCATGATGCGCTGGGCGGGGACGCCCACCTTGCGCCAGAGCTGGAAGGCCTCGTCATCGTCCAGATAGACGGCGGTCCAGAGGCGGCCCTCCTCCAGCCCCAGCACCCGCGTCACGTACTCCCAGGCCCAGGCGATGGCCTCCGCCTTGAAGTAGTCGCCGATGGAGAAGTTGCCCAGCATCTCGAAGAAGGTTAGGTGGGAGGTGTCCCCCACGGAGTCTATGTCCGTGGTGCGGAAGCACTTCTGCACCGTGGTCAGGCGGGGGTGGGGAGGGCTGGCCTGCCCCATGAAGTAGGGCTTGAAGGGCACCATCCCGGCGCTGGTGAAGAGGAGGGTAGGGTCTCCCACGGGCACCAGAGGGGCGCTGGGGAGCCGCTGGTGTCCCCTCTCCTCGAAGAAGCGCAGGAAGGATTCCCGAATCCGGGACGAGTCCATCGCGGCCCGGATTATAGCATGGAGGCGCCCATAGCCCTAGGGAGGCGCCTCCTTGACGGATGGAGCGAAGGCACTTACAGTAAGCCTTGGTGGTTGTGCCAGCAGCCGCCGATGGTCAGAGTTGAACGAACAGGCCTTAAGCGGGCATAAGACCGAACCTCCAGAACGAGAGGGCGTAACAGGTCTGTCCTCTCCCCGTCCAGCGCCGAGCAGCCTCCCAGTGCCTGGCGCAGCCCGCCCCTGAACCGCAGCGAGGTATCCACTATGGCCGAGAAGCCTGCCCGGGGTAGCCTTCTGAAGAACTCCCTCAGCGCCGAATGGCGACGCCTGCTGCGTGCCGCCGAGGAGCGGCTGCAGGTCTGCGCCCAGCTCATCGCCGCCGGTGTAACGATAGAAGACCCTCTGACCACATACATAGGGCCCGGCGTCAGCATCGGCGAGGGGACGGTGGTGCGGCCCAACACTACCATCAACGGTCGCACCGTCATCGGCCCCGGGTGCGAGATCGGCCCCAACAGCGTCATCGTGGACAGTCGCATCGGCGAAGGCTGCCGCGTGATCGCCTCCGTCGTGGAGGAGGCAGTGCTGGAGAAGGGCGTGCAGGTGGGGCCCTTCAGTCACCTGCGCCCGGGCGCCCACCTGGAAGAGGGGGTGCGGGTGGGCAACTACGCCGAGGTGAAGAACTCTCGCCTGGGCCGGCAGAGCCTGGTGAACCACTTCAGCTACGTGGGGGACGCCCAGGTGGGGGCCAACGTCAACATCGGCGCGGGCACCGTGACCTGCAACTTCGACGGCAAAGAGAAGCACCAGACGGTCATCGAGGACGGAGCGTTCATCGGCAGCGGCACCATGCTGGTGGCGCCGGTGCGGATAGGAGCGGGCGCCGCTACCGGGGCTGGCTCCGTGGTGACCAGGGACGTGCCAGCCGGGGCGGTAGTGGTAGGCGTGCCGGCCCGCCCCCTGAAGAAGGCCGGCACAGAAGCACAAGGTGGACAGCAGTAACTGGCCGAGCCTGGTCATCCTTATACTGAGTCTTCTCGCCCTCGGGCTGGTGGCGGCCTACCGGGCAGGGCCAGCGCCCGGCCTCTCCCTGGGCAGCCTCCCCCTGAAGCGACTGGAGATGCTCATCCCCCAGGCCAGCCGCAGCGGCGACTGGTCCGGCGGCCAGGTCTCCCTCCTGGTGGTGCAGACGCTCCTGCTGGTGTTGGCGGTGGCGGCGGCCATCTCCCTCTTCCAGGCGATGTGGGGCAACGGCCTCGCCTCTTGGGCCGGCGGGCTGGGCGCTGCCTTCCTAGGTGCCCTGGCCGTCCAGTGGCTGGCCCGCTGGGCCGCGCCCCGGATGGCCACCAGCGCGGCGGGACGGACCGTGGCCGTCCTCCTCGGCGCCCTGCGCTCTCGCTGGCAGGCCAGCGCTGGAGCCCAGACGACACCCGAGGGCGCCGGCCCTCACCCGTCTCTCGAGGAGGCGGAGGCAGCCACCGATAGCACCGAGCTGGCCATGATTCAGGCGATCATGGAGCTGCGGGACACCACGGTGTGGGATGTCATGGTGCCCCGGGTGGACATCGTGGCCGTGGAGGCCGACGCCAGCTTCGACGAGGTGGCCCGCACCATAGTGGAGAAGGGCTACAGCCGTCTCCCGGTCTACGAGGAGACCATCGACAACGTCATCGGTATCGTCCACGCCCGCGAGGTGCTCAGGCACCTGGTCAACGGCAGCCGGCCGGCCAGCCTGCGGGAGATAATCAGGCCCGCCTACTTCGTGCCCGACACCAAGCGGGTGAGCGACCTCCTGGCGGAGATGCGCCGGGCCCGCGTCTCCATGGCCATCGTGGTGGACGAGTACGGCGGCACCGCCGGCCTGGTCACCATAGAAGACTTGGTGGAGGAGGTCGTGGGCGAGATCGTCGACGAGTTCGATACGGAGGAGGAGCGGGTGCAGCGCCTCAGCGACGACGAGGCAGTCCTGGACGCCCGCGTCAGCACCGAGGTGCTGAACGAGCTCTTCGGCGTGCGGATCGAGAGCGACGAGTTCGAGACGGTGGGTGGCTTCATCTATCATCACCTGGGTAAGGTGCCCAACGTGGGCGACGAGGTGCGGGTGGACGGGCTCCTGCTGCGCGTCCTCTCCGTGCTGGGGCGGCGCATCAAAAAGGTCTACGTGGGCCGCCTTCCTCCCTCTCCAGCCGAATAGGCCCCGCCAGGACGGCGCTTGTCTCTGCCGCATCGTCCGCTAGAATATAGGGCCACAGCTATGAGGGAAGACCTGAAGTACTGGGTCGCTTTCAGCCGCATACCCGGCATCGGCCGGGTGCGGCACCAGTTGCTGGAGCGACACTTCGGCAGTCTGGAGGCGGCCTGGCGGGCCAGCGGCTCGGAGCTGAGGGCGGCCGGCCTGGACGGGCGCGTCGTAGGGGCCATCCTGCAGCACCGAGAGAGCATCTCGCCCGATGCGGAGATGGAGCGTCTGGAGCGGTGCGGAGTGCAGGCCCTCACCTGGCACGACACCGCCTACCCGCGCCTCCTGAGGGAGATCTATGACCTGCCCCCCGTGCTCTACGTGCGGGGCCAGCTCACCCCGGCCGACGAGGTGGCGGTGGCCGTGGTGGGGACGCGCCGGCCCACTCCTTACGGTCGCCAGGTGGCTGAGGAGATGGCGGCCGGGCTGGCCAGGAGCGGGGTCACCGTGGTCAGCGGCCTCGCCCGGGGGATAGACGCCGTGGCCCACCGGGCAGCCCTGGAGGCGGGCGGCCGCACCCTGGCCGTCCTCGCCTGCGGCCTGGACATGGTATACCCGCCGGAGCACGCCGGCCTGGCGCGGCAGGTCATGGAGCAGGGCGCCCTGGTGAGCGATTATCCCCTGGGGACGCAGCCCCGCGGCGACTATTTCCCCCGGCGCAACCGCATCATGTCCGGTCTGAGCCTGGGCGTCCTGGTGGTGGAGGCGGACATCACCAGCGGCGCCCTCATCACCGCTCGTCTGGCCGTGGAACAGAACCGTGACGTCTTCGCCGTCCCCGGGAGCATCTACGCCCCCCAGAGCCGGGGCACCCACGCCCTCATCCAGGAGGGGGCCAAGCTGGTGCAGCGGGTGGAAGACGTCCTGGAGGAGCTGAACCTGGGCCTGGTGCCCCAGCAGGCGCCCCTGCTGCCCCCGGCTGACGGTGACGACACGGACGATGCCCTGCTGCGTCACATCTCACGCGAGCCCGTTCATATAGACGAGGTGTGCCAGAGGAGCGGCCTGCCCATAGCGACGGTGAGCAGCGCCCTCGCTATCCTAGAACTGAAGGGGCTGGTGAAGCAGGTGGGCCCCATGACCTACGTGAGGGCCCACCCGACGGTGGTGGGAGGTAAAAGTGGCTAGAGACGGCAAACGGGACCTGGTGGTAGTGGAGTCGCCGGCCAAGGCCCGCACCATCGCCAACATATTGGGGCGGGGCTATGAGGTGCTGGCCTCCATCGGCCACGTGAGAGACCTGCCCAAGCGCGAGCTGGGGGTGGACGTGGAGAACGGCTTCCTCCCCCGCTACATCATCCCGCCGGAGAAGCGGCAGGCGGTGAAGAAGATACGGGAGGCGGCCCAGCGGGCGCGCACCGTCTACCTGGCCACCGACCCCGACCGCGAGGGCGAGGCCATCGCCTGGCACCTGCTGGAGGCGGCCGAGATCCGCGGCCGCCCCTACCGGCGCGTCGTCTTCCACGAGATCACCCCCCAGGCGGTGCAGGAGGCCTTCCGCAGTCCGCGGGAGATAGACCTGCGGCTGGTGGAGGCCCAGCAGGCCCGCCGCATCCTGGACCGTCTGCTCGGCTACCGTCTCAGCCCCTTCCTGTGGCGGAAGGTGAAGCGGGGCCTCTCCGCCGGGCGGGTGCAGTCGGTGGCGCTGCGGCTCCTGGTGGAGCGGGAGCGAGAGATAGAGGCCTTCGTCCCCCAGGAGTACTGGACCATAGACGCTCTCCTGGCCAGGGAGGACGCCGAGTTCCTCGCACGGCTGATGGGCTACCACGGCAAGCGGGGCAAGCTGGAGATACCCAACGAGACGGAGGCGCAACGGCTGGTGGCCCTCCTTCGCTCCGCCACCTACCGGGTGGCCTCCTTCGACCGTAAGCAGCAGGCCCGGCGGCCGCCGCCGCCCTTCACCACCAGCACCCTCCAGCAGGAGGCGGCGCGGCGGCTGGGCTTCCCCGCCCAGAAGACCATGGTCATCGCCCAGCAGCTATACGAGGGCATCCGCCTGGGGGCGGAGGGCGAGGTGGGCCTCATCACCTACATGCGCACGGACTCCGTCCACCTGGCCGCCAGCGCCAAGACGGAGGCGCGGGAGTATATCCGCTCCCGCTTCGGCAAGGAATACCTGCCGCCGGCCCCCCGTGAATTCAAGACCAAGGTTAAGAACGCCCAGGAGGCCCACGAGGCGATCCGTCCCACCTCCGTGAGGCGGGAGCCCGATGCCATCAGGCAGTACCTCAGCGAGGACCAGTACCGCCTCTACACCCTCATCTGGCAGCGCATGCTCGCCTGCCAGATGGCGGACGCCCAGTACGAGGTGCGGACGGCCGAGATCGTCGCCGTTCCGCCAGCAGGGGACTCTTTCCTGCTACGGGCCAGCAGCTCCGTCCTCGTCTTCCCCGGCTACCGTCAGCTCTACATCGAGGGAACGGACGACGAGGCTGAAGAGGAGCAGGCGGGGACGCTGCCGGAGCTGGCACCGGGTGACATCCTGCAGCTTCGTGACCTGCTGCCCAAGCAGCACTTCACCGAGCCGCCCCGCCGCTACAGCGAGGCCACCCTCGTCCGCACCCTGGAGGAGAAGGGCATCGGCCGGCCCAGCACTTACGCCGTCATCATCTCTACCCTGCTGGAGCGGGGCTACGCCGAACGGGAGGGGCGTCAGCTCCGGCCCACCGCCCTGGGCCGTCTGGTGAATGACCTCCTGGTCCAGTACTTCCCGGACTTCGTGGACGTGGGGTTCACGGCGGAGATGGAAGACCGGCTAGACGAGATAGCCCGCGGGGAACGCCCCTGGCAGCCCGTCGTCGGCGATTGCTACCGGCCACTGGAGGAGGCCCTGGCCCGTGCCGAACACGCCCCCAAGGCTACGGAGGCCACAGACCAGACCTGTGAGCTCTGCGGCCGCCCAATGGTGGTCCGCTGGGGGCGACGGGGCCGCTTCCTTTCCTGCTCCGGCTTCCCGGAGTGCCGCAACGCTCGCCCCCTAGAGGGCGACGAGACCGTCGCCGCCCCCGCCGACGAGGAGTGCCCCCAGTGCGGGGCACCAATGGTGGCCAAGACGGGCCGCTACGGCCCCTTCCTGGCCTGCTCCCGCTACCCGGAGTGCAAAGGGACGCGGCCGCTGCTGGTGGGCACTGGCGTCCGCTGTCCCGAATGCCAGGAGGGGGAGCTGATGGAGCGCCGTTCCCGTCGTGGCCGCACCTTCTTCGGCTGCTCTCGCTATCCGGAGTGCACCTTCACAGTGTGGCAGCGCCCCCAGGCGGAGCCCTGTCCTCAGTGCGGCGGCCTTCTGGTGGCCGACGGTCGCCAGGGCGTCCGCTGCACCGCCTGCCAGTGGAGAGGGGCGCTGCCCGCGCCAGCCACTGCCGGCGATGGACGCTCCTGAGCTGCTGGACGCCTACCTCCGCTATCTGGAGGCGGCCCGCAATCTCTCACCTTACACCCTGCGCAACTACCGGACCGACCTCCTTCATCTCTTCGCCTTCCTGGAGAGGGAGGGGGTGGATCCCCTGGAGCTGGACCGGCAGGGGTTCCGCCGCTATCTGGCCCACTTACATCAGGCCGGGACCGCGCCGGGCAGCGTCGCCCGCAAGGTGAGCACCGCTCGCTCTTTCTATCGCTTCCTGGTCCAGCAGGGGCACCTGGAGGCCAGTCCTCTGGCCGAGGTGCGGCCACCCAAGCGCCCGCGGCGCCTTCCCACCTACCTGCCGCTGGAGGCGGTCACCGGCCTCATCGAGGCGGCGGATGGCGAGGGGCCCCAGGAACTGAGGGACCGCGCCCTGCTGGAGCTCCTCTACGCCTGCGGCGTCCGCCTGAGCGAGGTCACCAGGCTGGACCTGGCCGATGTGGATCTGGCCGAAGGGACCGCTCGCGTGAGGGGTAAGGGGGGCCGGGAGCGGGTCGTCCTCATCGGCGAGCCGGCCCGGCTGGCCCTGCGCCGCTATCTGAGGCAGGGCCGGCCCCGCCTCTCCCGCGACCCTGACGAGACGGCCCTTTTCCTGAACCGGGACGGCCGCCGCCTCTCGGGGCGCTCCGTGCAGGCCATCGTCCACAAGTATGCCGAGCGGGCGGGCATCGACCGGCGGGTGTGGCCCCACCTCCTGCGCCATACCTTCGCCACCCATATGCTGGACGGCGGCGCCGACCTGCGGGTGGTCCAGGAGCTCCTGGGCCATGCCACCCCCACCAGCACCCAGATCTACATGCACGTCACCCAGGAGCGGCAGAGGCAGCGCTATCTTGACTCCTTCTATCGCCAGGTGCGCCTGCGAAGCCGCCAGCCGGACTAGCCTTCGGGACCGTCCGATTCCGGCGGGTGCATGGTCAGCGGCTCCCTGGCCGAGGGCATGCGCAGGGCGGAGACGATAGTGTGCAGGGCGATGATCCCCAGGAGGATGGCGTAGATGCGGCGCAAGGTCTCCTCGTCCAGCAGCCCGGCGACGCCGCTCCCCACGAGGGCCGCCACTATGGCGGGCAGCGCTATCCAGGCTACCTGCCTGGGCGAGACGTAGCCGGCGCGCAGGTTGGTCAGGGTGGCCACGGTGGCCACCAGGGCGATGACGGCCAGGGAGGCGCCCTGGGCCTGGTGCTGCTCCACGCCCAGGAGCAGCACCATGGCGGGCACCATGATGGCCCCGCCGCCCACTCCCAGGAGACCACTCAGGACTCCGGCTCCCAGGCCTATTATCACCTCCAGCAGCAGGTCTTCCACCGGTAGCCAGCCTCAGCGGGCGCTCAGGAACATGACGATGCAGACCGAGAGGATGAAGAGGCCGAACCCCAGCCTCAGCGCCCGCTCCGAGAGCCGTCGCATGAGGCGGGCCCCCAGATAGCCGCCTATCATCCCCCCGGCGGCCAGGGGTGGCACCAGCTCCCACGAGACGGCGTCCTGGAGGCCGTACCCCAGGAGGGCGGCGGCTGCTGTGAGGACGATGACGGCCAGGGAGGTGGCATGGGCGCGGTGCTGGTCCATCCCCAGAAGCCGCACCAGCAGGGGCACCATGATAGCCCCGCCGCCCACGCCGGAGAGACCACTGTAGAGGCCAGCCAGCGTCCCCGTCAGGATGCTGCGCGCCTGTCTGGGCAGTATCATCGACGGCCCATCTCTCCTGGGGACATTCTGACCCCGTCGCCCGTCCGGGACAAGGGCGGCTCGTTGACATGGCCTGGCCCGCCTATTTAGCATGGGCAGCGGCCGCAGTCTGCCAACGGAGGATGGAAAATGCGCATAGGTATATTCCTGGTTGGCGTCGGGACGGTGCAGCGCGTCCTGGAGCGCATCATCGAGGCGGAGGAGCAGGGGTTCGACAGCATCTGGTTCGGCCAGCTCTTCGGGCCGGATGTCCTCACCGTCATGGCCATGGCCGGCCAGCGGACCCAGCGGGTGGAGCTGGGCACCTCGGTGGTGCCCGTACACATACGGCACCCCTTCTTTCTGGCCCAGCAGGCGCTGACGGTCCAGGGGGCCACGGGAGGCCGCCTCTCCCTGGGCATCGGCCCCTCTCACCGTGTCGTGGTCGAAGGCGCCTGGGGCCTGAGCTACGACCGCGCTACCGCCTTTATGCGGGAGTACACCACCGTCCTGCGCTCGCTGGTGCACGAGGGGCGGGTCAACTTCCAGGGCGAGTTCTTCCGCGTCAACGCCTCCGTGCAGGTGCCGGAGGTCTCGCCCATGCCCATCCTCGTCTCCGCCCTGGGGCCCCTCATGCTGCGCATGGCCGGCGAGGTGGCGGACGGCACCATCACCTGGATGGTAGGCCCCAGGACGCTGGAGAAGCACGTGATACCCACGATACGGAGGGCAGCGGCCGCCGCTGGCCGGCCAGAGCCCCGCATCTGTGCTGGCTTTCCGGTGGCCGTCACCGACGACCCGGAGACGACCCGTCAGCGGGCCGCCCGCGCCCTGCAGTCCTACATGGAGTTCCCCAGCTACCGCCGCATGCTGGAGATGGAGGGGGCAGAGGGCCCGCAGGACGTCTCCATCATCGGCAACGAGGCCGAGGTGGAGCGACAGATCAGGGCCATCCGGGACATGGGCGTCAGCGATTTCCTGGCGGCGCCCATGCGGGCCGGCGATGAGGACAGGGAGTCCCTCGTCCGCACCCGTGAGCTCCTGACCTCTCTGGCAGGGAAGCTCTAGGCGGCCGCAGACGGGACCGGCCCTCTCCCTGATGGTGTGGGAGCACTTCGCTGCCCGCTACGGCTCCTCCTGAAGCGGCGAGGCCGGCCCCAGTCCCCCAATCCCTGTCCCATGCGTTAACATAGCAATTGGCCCTCCGAGCGGAGGGGTGCCGGAGCGGCTGAACGGGCGCGCCTGGAGAGCGCGTGTGCCTCACCACGGGCACCGTGGGTTCGAATCCCACCCCCTCCGCCATATCCCACCGTGACCCTACCCGCTGCCCATGAGGTCCTCCACCTCGGGGCCGTCCTGGCAGCGAGGCGCCTGGAGGCCGGGAGCGCAAGCGCCTCAGTGTCGAGTAGCGTAGGCAATCGGTAGCGAAATGTGGCAAAATAGAGGCACCGAAGCCCCAGCGCTTCTGAAGGACGCAGCAGGAGGGGAGACGATGCAGACCAGCGAGACGAGGGTCTACCGCAACATCCTCGTGGAGACGGACGGCCGCATCGCCTACGTCACGATGAACCGGCCTGAAAAGCGGAACGCTCTCTCCATGGAGCACATGGAGGAGCTGACGGACTGCTTCCGCAGCCTGGGTGAGCGGCCCGATATCGCTGTCATCGTCCTCAGGGGCAATGGCCCGGCGTTCTGCGCCGGCCACGACCTGGCCGAGATGACGGGGCAGGACGTGAACTTCTACCGCAGGCTCTTCCAGACCTGCACCGTCATGATGGACACCATCCAGAACATCCCCCAGCCGGTGATAGCCCAGGTTCACGGTATCGCCACCGCCGCCGGCTGCCAGCTAGTGGCCACCTGTGACCTGGCCGTGGCGGCGGAGGACGCCCGCTTCGCCACGCCGGGCGTGCGCATCGGCCTTTTCTGCTCCACGCCCATGGTGGCGGTGAGCCGTAACCTGCCCCGCAAGAAGACGCTGGAGATGCTCCTCACCGGGGAGCCCATCTCCGCCCAGGAGGCCCTCCAGTACGGGCTCGTCAACCGCGTCGTGCCGGCGGAGCGCCTGGCCGAAGAGACCCGCGCCCTGGCGGAACGCATCGTCGCTGCCAGCCCCTTCGTCATCGGCATCGGCAAGCAGGCCTTCTACCGCCAGATGGAGATGCCCCAGCACCAGGCCTACGCCTACGCCCAGGAGGTCATGTCCCTCAACGCCCTGGCCGCCGATGCCCAGGAGGGGATGTGTGCCTTCCTGGAGAAGCGCCAGCCCCACTGGCAGGGCCGCTGACGCCCGCGGCCGAACGCTGCCAGAGACGAGCAGGCCCCGGGCAATCCGGGGCCTGCCCCCTATGGCGACCGCAACTCGGGGTCACTCCGCTCCCTGGCGTAGGAAGGCGAGGGCGCGCCCTCCCCGGCCCCGCCAAGCCGACTCCGGCAGGTTGACCAGCACCAGGCTGACGACCACCAGAAGGAGACCGGGGAAGAGGAGGGGCGGCAGGGGCTCCCCTAGGACGACGGCCCCCAGCAGCACGCCCGAAACCGGTATGCCGAAGACGAAGACGCTGATGCGGCTAGCGCCGTGCCGCTGCACCGTCCAGAACCAGAGGGTGGAGGCCACCGCCGTAGTGAAGAGCCCCAGGTAGAAGAGGCTGAAGACGGCCTCTGGCGTGAAGCGCACGGGGCCCCACCATTCGGGGATGGCCACCGCCGTCATGATGAGGGAGGCGAACACCATCTGGCAGGTCACCAGGGTGTGGGTGTCCTGCCAGCCGGGGCCGGGCTGCCGCATCAGGAGAGTGCCAGCGGCCCAGGAGGCGGAGGCCATGAGGAGGGCCACCAGGGCGACCGGCTGGAACTCCAGGGAGGCGCCACTCTTGGCGTAGGCCACCAGGCCCACCCCGGCAAAGCCGGCCGCCAGGGCCAGCAGACGGCCCCGGGTGAGCCGCTCCCCTCCGGGCCAGCGTTGCAGCATCAGGGCCACGAAGAAGGGGTGGGTGGCCATCATCACCATGGCCAGCCCGGCGTCCACACGGTGGACGCCCCAGAAGAAGAGGCCGGTGGGTATCCCCGTCTGCAGGAAGCCGATGGCGGCCGCTCGCTGCCAGGCGGCCCAGCTACGCGGCAGGCGGGGCCGCCGCCAGAGCAGCACCAGCGCCAGGATGAGGAATCCCACCCATCCCCGCAGAGCGCCCAGCGTCCAGGGCGGGATGTCGGCGGTGCCGATGCGCCCCACCACGCCGTTGGAGCCCCAGAGGAAGCAGGTCAGGAGGGCGGCGCCGATGCCTATGGCATCCAGAGGCCGGCCGCCCCGCGGCGTGCCCCTGACTGGAGGGACGGCCTGGCCGGTACGGGGCGTCCCCGCTAAGGGCCCGTCTCCGGAGGGTGGGCCAGCCATGCCTCAGCGGCGCTCCCGTGCGGGCGCCTGCCTCAGCCGGTAGTAGCGGGCCAGCATCTCCTGCTCGGCCTGGCGGGCCGCCTGCTGGGCCTCTGACCAGGCCTGCTTGGCCTGCTCCACCGCCTCATGGGCGGCCCGTCGCAGGGGAGCCGTCAGCTCCTGCGCCCCTCCCTCACCGCCAGCGGCGGGACGCCCCTCCCCATCGCCAGCCTCCCCCCTGCTGGAGGCCCGGGACAGCAGATAACCGGAGAGGCCGAGGACGAATCCCAGGGCGATGCCCAGCAGCAATCGCATTCCATTACCTCCTGCGCGCGCCACCGCGGAAGCGCGCCATCACCCGGACGAAGCGCCGGCCTGCCGCCATGATCCCGTAGACGCGGGCCACCGGCCTCACCACCGTCTCCGAGAGGAAGGAGGTGGTGCCCCGTACCGTGTCCGCCGTCTCCCTCAGGCTCTCCAGGGCCGACGGCAGGTTGGCCGTCACCAGGCGGTTGACTGAGGAGACGGTGGAACGGATCTTCAGGAGCACCAGCACCAGCAACAGGGCGACGATGATCCCGAGGAGGAAGAGGACTGTGCCCGCTATGGTGAAGGCGACGATGGTGAGATCACGCAGGTCTTGAAGGTTGTTGATCTCCGGCACAGGCTCTCACCTCCCAGGGGAGCGTCAGGGGCGATGTAGCGCCAATTATAGCACGTCGGGCCCCTTATCTGAAGACTACGGGCTCCCGGCACGGCGGGCAGCGGCGATGATGCCTCCCCCCAGCACGCGCTGCCCCTGGTAGAAGACCACCGCCTGGCCCGGCGTCACCGCTCTCTGGGGCCGTTCGAAGCGGAGGACGGCGCGCCCTCCCTCGACCGCCAGGAGGGCTGGCACGGGTGGGCTGCGGTAGCGTACCTTGGCCTCTACCGGTACGGCGCCATCGGGCGGGCGGCCGGCCACGAAAGAGATGTCCTCGCACTCCACCGCATCGCTGTAGAGCTCCTCTTCGGGGCCGGCCACTATGACGTTGCTGGTGGCGTCTATCTCCAGGACGTAGAGGGGGGACTGGCCACCGCGGGCTGGGAGCCCCCGTCGCTGCCCCACCGTAAAGTGGACGATGCCCGGGTGGCGTCCGAGCACCCTCCCCTGGCGGTCGACGATGTCGCCGGGGGCGCTGCCGGCCCGCTCCGCCACGAAGCGACGGTAGTCGCCATCGGGGATGAAGCAGATGTCAGCGGAGTCCGGCTTGTCGGCGTTGGGCAGGCCCAGCCGGCGGGCCATGGCCCGCACCTCCTCCTTGGTGTACTCGCCCACGGGAAAGAGGACGCGGGAGAGCTCCGCCTGGCCCAGCATGTAGAGGACGTAGGACTGGTCCTTGCGGGCGTCCACCGCCTGCCACAGCTCGTAGCCGTCCCGACCCTGGCGGACTCGGGCGTAGTGGCCGGTGGCTATGCAGTCCGCTCCCACGGCCCGGGCATACTCCAGCAGGGGGCCGAACTTGATGTGGCGGTTGCAGGCCAGGCAGGGGTTGGGCGTGCGGCCCCGCTCGTACTCTGCCACGAAGTAATCCACCACGAAGGTCTGGAAGGGCCGCTCGAAGTTGAGGACGTAGTGAGGGATGCCCAGGACATCGGCGGCGGCACGGGCATCGTCCGTATCCTCCACGGAGCAGCAGCGACGGTGATGACGGGGGGCCAGGGGGTCTTCCAGGGTCCACAGGCGCATGGTGACCCCTATCACGTCGTACCCCTGCTCCAGCAGCAATGCCGCTGCCACCGAGGAGTCGACGCCGCCGGACATGGCCACGAGGGCCCGCTTCCTGCCCATCTCCACCACCATGTTATAATGTGTTGTCCCAGACCACAAAAGGCAGCGGAGGCAGCGCCGAGAGCGTTGACGGCTGAGCCCAGGACGGCGGCCCTCGCCCGTAGGCTGGCGGACCTGCTGTCGGAGAAGCAGGCGTCAGATATCCTTCTGCTGGACATCAGCGATGTCGCACCCTTCGCCGACTTCTTCCTCATCGCCACCGGGGAGTCCCGGCGCCAGATAGAGGCCCTGCTGGCCGCCCTGGAGGAGGAGCTGGAGCGGGAGGAGCGGCCGGCCTTGGGCCGCGAGGGAGAGCCGGACTCTGGCTGGGTGTTGCTGGACCTGGGGGACATCGTCGTCCACATCTTCTCGCCGGAGGAGCGCTCCTACTACGATCTGGAAGGGCTCTGGCAGTCGGCGCGGCCGGTGGTCCGCATCCAGTAGGGGGAGATGGACGCCTACCGTCTCATCGTCAGCAAGCGGGACTCGCGCCAGTTCGCGCCTGACCCCGTGCCGGAGGAGGCCCTCCGCCGCATCCTCCAGGCAGGGAGGATGGCCGGCAGCTCCAAGAACGGTCAGCCCTGTCGCTTCATCGTGGTGCGGGAACAGGAGATGAAGGAGGCGGTGGCCCGCTGTGGCCACTACGCCGACTGGACGCCGGCCGCTCCTCTCATCGTCGTCATCGTGGTGCCCACCGGCGGCCCGCGGAACGACTTCGACGCGGGCCGGGCGGCCCAGAACATGATGCTGGCTGCCTGGGCGGAGGGCCTGGCCTCCTGCCCCTTCGTCCTGCACGAGGCCGAGCGGGCCCGCCGCGTCCTGGGCCTCCCGCGCGGCCGGCGGGTAGCCATGGCTATCGCCTTCGGGCGGCCGGCCTCGGCGGAGTCGCTCCACCGCGGACAGCCCCGCCTGCCCCTGGAAGAGCTAGTCCACTACGAACGCTGGTAGCTCCCCGCCCGTCCTCTTCGGCATCAGCGTATCCCTGAGCGGCCGCTACGCCCGGCAGGGACGACAGGCCCTGGCCGGGCTCCTGACCTGGGCCGAGGGCCAGAGGACGCTACGACTGGGGAGGGACCGCCGTCCCGTGCGCCTCCTCTGGCTGGACGATGCCAGCCAGCCGGGGCTGGCCGCCCGCAACATGGAGAGGCTGGCCAGCAACGGCGCCCATGTCCTCATAGGCCCCTACGGGAGCGACCTGGCCCTGGCGGCGGCCAGAGCGACGGCCGCCCTGGGGCGCCTACTCTGGAACCAGGGCGGCGCCAGCGACTCCCTCCACGAGGCGTGCGGACGGGTGCTAGACCTCCTGACCCCCGCCCGGCGCTACTTCACGGCCTTCCAGGACCTGGCCCGAGCCCTCGGCTGCGGCAGCGGGCCGC
Organism: Dehalococcoidia bacterium; assembly: GCA_034435615.1. Taxonomy (GTDB): domain Bacteria; phylum Chloroflexota; class Dehalococcoidia; order SM23-28-2; family HRBIN24; genus H17-190. The sequence continues at coordinate 1,610 of DAOTWZ010000011.1, read as the reverse complement.
TGGTCGTCGTCCACCGGGAGGGACGCTTCGGGCGGGAGTGTGCGGTGGGCGCCCTCCAGGCAGCCACCGCGGCCGGTCTGGAGGCCGTCGTCCTCTCCTACCACCGGCCGGAGGGATTACCCTCCCTGGCCCGGACAGCGGGGAATGCGCCCATACTGCTGGCCGCCACGCCCTTCGAGGACGGGGTGGCGCTGGCGCGGGCGCTATTGGCGCTGCCGCGGCGGCCCCTCGCCTGCGGGCTGGTGGCCGCCGCGCTGGCGGATTTCGGCCGCGCTCTGGGGGAGAAGGCGGAGGGCTTCCTGGCTCCCAGCCAGAAGGCAGATATGGCCCCCAGATAGGGCTACCCCATCCCTACCCCATAGGGCGGCCCAAGGAGGAGGGAGTGATGGCCAAGAGGAGGGCCGCCCACGAGGGCAGCATACGGAGGCGCAGGGATGGGCTGTGGGAGGGGCGGGTGATGCTCGGTGGCCGCCGCTACTCGGTGTATGGCAAGACCAGGGGGGAGGCCGTGCGGAAGATGCAGGAGCTGGTGGGCCACTACCGGGCGGGGACGTTCTCCCCTCCCTCCAGCCTCACCTTCGAGGACTGGGCAGGGGAGTGGCTGGAGGGGTGTAGAGGCCGCCTCCGCCCCAAGACGGTGGAGGGCTACCAGGACGCCATGACCGCCCTCCTGCCCTACCTGGGCCGCCTCCGCCTCCACAAGCTGGCCCCCCTGCATGTCCACCACGCCCTCCAGCAACTGGCCCGAGGGGGCAAGGGGGAGAGGGCGCTGATGTTGGCCTATGGCGCCCTGCGCGCCTGTCTCAACCAGGCCCGTCACCTCGGCCTCATCGCCGCCAACCCGTGCGAGGCGGTTCCCAGGCCCCGCTATGAGCCAGCAGAGAGGCCCCGCTGGGGCGCTCTTGAGGCCCGTCGCTTCCTCCAGGCCGTCCAGGAGAGGGGCGACACCCTGGCCGTCATGGCGGGGCTGGCCCTCCTCACGGGATGCCGCCTGGGGGAGCTGCTGGGCCTTACTTGGGGCGATGTGGACTGGGGGGCGGGCCTCCTCCATGTCCGCCGTTCCCTCACCTGGGTGAGGGGGCGGCCCCTCCTCCAGAAGCCCAAGACCAGGGCGGGGGAGCGGGTGGTGGCCCTCCCCTCCCTGGCCCTCGCCCTCCTGGGGAAGCTGCCCAGGGAGGCCGTCTACCTCTTCTGGGCCGAGAGGCCGCCCGCCACCAAGCAGGTGGCCAGGACGATGACGGAGCTGTGCCAGAGGGCCAACGTCCCCCGCCTCAACTTCCACGGCCTCAGGAGCGTGGCCGCCTCCCTCCTGGTGAGCCAGGGGGTGGAGCTGCGGGCCGTCCAGACGCTCCTAGGCCACTCCCGCCCCTCCATCACCCTGGACACCTACAGCCGCCATGCCCTACCCCAGGCCAGGCTGGTGGCAGAGGCCCTCGACCAGGCCCTAGCAGGAGGAGCCCTTGACTGACTGCCCCACCGCCCTCTCTATGGCCCTCCTGGCCCTGTCCGCCCTGGGCCTCCTGGCCCTCCTCATCGTCCTCTCTTGGGCCAGTAGGAGGCCGCCCCAGGGCCCCTAGCGCCCCCTGAACCCCAGAGAGGGCGGGGGGTAA
>DAOTWZ010000010.1:0-8626 GCA_034435615.1 Dehalococcoidia bacterium | reverse complement strand
CACCCCGGTGGAACGGCCCTACGGCTCCCCGGGGCTGGGGAGCAAGTACCAGGGCCAGAACGAGCCCACTCCCTCCCGCGCCTATAAGGACTTCCTGGTCCCCCGGGACGAGCACTAGGCGCCGCGGCGCCGCCGCATCTCCATCAGGACGAAGGGGTTCGTCCGCTTCTCGATGCCGATACGGGTCTCCTCCATGTGGCCGGGGAGGACTATCGTCTCCTCGGGGAGGGTCAGGAGCTTGTCGATGATGCTGCGCATCTCCTGGTCGTAGTCGCCGCCGGGCAGGTCGGTGCGGCCGATGGAGCCGCGGAAGAGGGTATCGCCGCTGAAGAGCATCCCCTCGGTGTAGAAGGAACAGCTTCCCGGGGTGTGGCCCGGCGTGTGGATCACCTTCAGCTTCACCCCGGCCACGTCCACTTCGTCGCCATCCTCGATGAAGGCATCGGGGTCGGGCGGTGGCTCCACGTAGCGCCCCAGCAGGAGGATGGCCGATTGCCCGGCGCTCTTGGCTATGGGCACGTCCTGGCTGTGCATCAGGAACTTGGCACCGGTGGCCTCCTTGATCCGCCGCACCCCCAGCACATGGTCCAGGTGGCCGTGGCTGTTGACGATGTACTTGATGCGGACGCCCAGGTCCTTGGCCAGGTTCAGGATGTCCTCCGGCTGGTCTCCGGGGTCGATGCAGATGGCCTCGCCGGTGCGGCGGGAGCCCACGATCCAGCAGTTCTCGGCGAAGAGCCCCACCACGATGCCCCTGACCATAAGCTCACTGACCTGGGGTTCGTCGCTCATAGCGGCACCTCTCTCCGCTCCATATTATCACCGGGGGATAATATGGGTCTTGTCATGACACCCTACATGCGGCTGGCCCTGATGGAGGCCCGACGGGCGCTGGGCACCACCTCTCCCAACCCGGCGGTGGGGGCGGTGGTGGTCAAGGACGGCCAGGTGATAGCGCGCGGCCGCACCCGGCCACCCCCTGGCCCCCACGCCGAGGTGGTGGCCCTGCGCCGGGCCGGCGAGGCCGCCCGCGGCGCCTCCCTCTACGTCACCCTGGAACCCTGCTGCCACCACGGGCGGACGCCGCCCTGCGTGGAGGCCATCCTCAGGGCAGGGGTGGCCGCCGTGCATGTGGCCATGCTAGACCCCGATGCCCGGGTGAACGGCGGCGGTGTGAGGGCGCTGCGGGAGGCCGGCGTGGCGGTGACGGTAGGGGACGGCGAGGCGGAGGCGTCGCGGCTGCTGGAGGCCTACGTGAAGCACCGGCGCACCGGGCTGCCTTTCGTCATCGCCAAGTTCGCCGCCACCCTGGACGGCCGCATCGCCGCCCGCAGCGGCGACTCCCGTTGGGTGAGCGGCCCGGCGGCGCGGGAGTGGGCACACCGGCTGAGGACGAAGGTGGACGCCATAGCCGTCGGCTCCCAGACGGTGCTCCTGGACGACCCCCAGCTGACGGCCCGACCCGGCGGCCGGCCGGCCCGCCGCCAGCCGCTGCGGGTCGTCCTGGACAGCCGCGGCCGCCTCCCCCTCTCCGCTCGCGTCCTGGACCCCCAGGCCCCCACCCTGGTGGCCACCACGGCCGCCTCCCCCGCTGAGTGGCGGGAGACGCTGGCCAGACGGGGGGTGGAGGTGCTCGTCCTCCCCCAGCAGGACGGACGGGTGGCCCTCCCGGCCTTGCTGGCGGAGCTGGGCCGAAGGGGAGTGCTCTCCCTCTTGGTGGAGGGCGGCGGCGTCCTCCTGGGGGCCTTCTTCGATGAGCGGCTGGTGGACAAGGTGCATGCTGTCATCGCTCCTCTCATTGTGGGCGCTGCCGAGGCGCCAGCGGCGGTGGCGGGACGAGGCGCCGACACCATGGCCCAGGCCCTGCGCCTCAGCGGCGTCTCTACTCGCCGGCTGGGAAGTGATATCCTGATTACAGGCTACCCCGCACAGGGCGGGGAGGGGGGAGGTGAGGTGTGATGGGGCTAGCGATGCGCTCCATGATGGTGATAGTGCTGCTGCTGGGCCTGGTGGCCATGGCCTTCGGCGCCTACGTGGCCATCGACGAGGACGGCCGCACTCTGGTGTGGGAGAAGTGGCAGCAGGACGTCCCCTATGAGTGGCCAGGTAGCGGCCGCAACATCAGCATCGAAGTGCAGGTGCCCTGAGGGTTCCTCCAGAGCGGTAGGGGCCATCGTCCTGGCGGCGGGGGCCTCCCGCCGCCTGGGACGTCCCAAGCAGCGGCTCCCCTACCGGGGCCGTAGTCTCCTCCGCTATGCCGCCGAGCAGGCCCTGGCCGCCGGTTGCCGACCGGTGGTGGTGGTGCTGGGCGCCCACGCTGACGAGCTGGCTCCCCTGTTGCAGGGCCTCTCGGTCATCCTGGCCCGCAACCAGTCCTGGGAAGAGGGGCTGAGCGGCTCCGTGCGCCTGGGCCTGGAGGCCCTGGAGCGCTCGCGGCCGCCGGTGGAGGCGGCCCTGATGCTGGTATCGGACCAGCCGCTGGTGGACGCCTCCGCCCTGGGCCGCCTGCTGGCCGCCTTCCAGGGGGAGGCCACGCCTGTAGTGGCGGCGGCCTATTCAGGCACCCTGGGGGTGCCCGCCGTGTTCCATCGCTCTCTCTTCCCGGAGCTCCGTCAGCTCCGGGGGGACCAGGGAGCGAAGGCCGTCATACTGCGCCACCGGGCAGAGGTCACCGCTGTGGCGCTGCCGGAGGCCGCCCTGGACGTGGACACCCCGGCCGACTGGGAGCGACTCCAGGCGCAGGCGGAGTCCTCGTCCATGGACGGATGACCTCGTTGACACGGCCCGCTATCATCAAGTAAGGTAGGGTGAGTCGCCGCACAGGCCCGCTACCGATGAGACCCCTTCTGCAAGGCCCGGGACTGAAGACCTCCCAGATACTGGCGAAGGCCCTCGCCGGTCAGCCTCCCAGCGTGGAAGAGGCCTACGCCCTCATCCACGCCGAGGGCCCGGACCTGAAGGCCCTCCTGGAGGCAGCCTCCGCCCTGCGGGACCGCTATAAGGGGCGGACCGTCACCTACTCCCGCAAGGTGTTCATACCCCTCACCAACCTCTGCCGGGACACCTGCTCCTACTGCACCTTCGTCAAGCAGCCGTGGGAGGCAAGCGCCCACACCATGACGCCGGAGGAGGTGGTGGCGGTGGCCCGGGCGGGGAAGCTCCTGGGCTGCAAGGAGGCCCTCTTCTCCCTGGGGGACAAGCCGGAGCTGAAGTATCCCACCTACCGGCGCTGGCTGGCGGAGAGGGGCTACGACAGCACCCTGCACTACCTGGCAGACATGTGCCGGCTGGTCTTCCAGAAGACAGGGCTGTTGCCCCATGCCAACCCGGGCCTCCTGACGGAAGCCGACATCGCCATGTTGCGGCCCTGCAACGTCTCCATGGGCGTCATGCTGGAGAACGTCTCGCCGCGGCTGCTGCGCCCGGGCATGCCCCACCATCGTTGCCCGGACAAGGTGCCCAAGCGGCGCCTCCAGACCATAGAGGCAGCGGGCCGTCAGCGGGTAGCCTTCACCACTGGCATCCTCATCGGCATCGGGGAGACGCCGGAGGAGCGGGTGGACTCCCTCTTCGCCATAAGGGATCTGCAGGCGCGCTATGGCCACGTCCAGGAGGTCATCGTCCAGAACTTCCGGGCCAAACCGGACATCGCTATGTGGGACCACCCGGAGCCCACCCTGGAGGAGATGCTGCGCACCATCGCGGTGGCCCGGCTGGTGCTGCAGGAGATGAACATCCAGGCACCGCCCAATCTGGCGCCGCGGGAGTACCGCTGGTACCTGCGGGCCGGCATCAACGACTGGGGCGGTATCTCGCCCCTGACGCAGGACTTCATAAATCCGGAGGCGCCCTGGCCCAAGCTGCGGGAGCTGCGGGAGGTGTGCCGGGAGGAGGGGTTCCAGCTACGAGAGCGGCTGGCCCTCTACCCGGAGTACGTGCGTCAGGGTGAGGAGTTCGTGCCCGAGGCGCTGCGCGAGAGGGTGCGCGCCCTGACCGACGCCTCGGGGCTGGTGAGGCCGGAGGCGGAAGGGCCCATCTAGAGACGGGAGGTAGGCCATGGCGACAGAGGCCGTCCAGAGCGGCATCGGCAAGCTCCAGGAGCTACGGGGTATGTGGGACCGCCTCCTGGGCCTCATCGACCGGGAGGTGGCGGTCATCCTGGAGAAGGCCCTGTCCGGGGAGGAGGTCAGCGTGGAGGAGGGGACGCGCCTCTTCCAGGCCCAGGGCCTGGAGCTGAACGTCATGGTGCTGGTGGCGGACGAGCTGCGCCGCCGCCGCGTGGGGGATGTCGTCACCTACGTCATCAACCGTAACATCAACTTCACCAACGTATGCATCAAGCACTGCGGCTTCTGCGCCTTCTCCCGCGACCACCGGGAGGAGGAGGGCTACTTCCTTCCCATGGAGGAGGTGGTCAGGCGCGCCCGGGAGGCCTGGGAGCTAGGGGCCACGGAGGTGTGCATCCAGGCTGGTCTCCCCCCCAAGATGGACGGCTACTACTACGTGGAGCTGACCAAAGCCATCAAGCGGGAGCTGCCGGAGATCCACATCCACGGCTTCTCGCCGGAGGAGGTGCTCTACGGCTCCATACGAGCCCGCTGCTCCATAGAGGACTACCTGCGGGCGCTGAAGGATGCTGGCGTGGGCTCCCTGCCGGGCACCTCGGCCGAGATCCTGGACGACGAGGTGCGGCGCCTCATCTCCCCCGGCCGCATCAGCACCGCCCAGTGGGTGGAGGTCATCGCCACCGCCCACCGTCTGGGCATCCCCACCACCGCCACCATCATGTATGGGCATGTGGAGACGGAGCGCCATCGGGCGGCCCACATCGCCCTCATACGGGAGATACAGAAGGAGACCGGCGGCTTCACCGAGTTCGTCCCCCTCTCCTTCGTCCACGAGGAGGCGCCCATGTACAAGAAGAAGCTGGTGCCGGGCGTTCGTCCCGGGGCCACGGGTGCCGAGGTGGTGAAGATGTATGCCGTCTCCCGCATCATGCTCAACGACTGGATCCCCAACCTGCAGGTCTCCTGGGTGAAGGAGGGGCCGAAGCTGGCCCAGTTCTGCCTCAACGCCGGCTGCAACGACTTCATGGGCACCCTGATAAACGAATCCATCTCCACTGCCGCCGGCGCCCAGTACGGTCAGCGAATGCGCCCGCGCGAGATGCGGCGGCTCATCCGCGACATCGGGCGCATCCCCGCCGAGCGCACCACCACCTACCAGATCCGCCGCCTCTTCCCGCCGCACGAGGACGACCACTACGACCCCCTGGACCTGGTAGACGACGAGGGAGGCGACGAGCGCTTCGGCTCCTACCAGGCCCTCATCCACCGCCCGGACTACCGGTTCCGGGAGATGAAGGAGCTGATCCAGCTCCGGCCGGTGGAGCGTCCCCCGGCGGGCTAGGGCGGGACCTGGCGCAGCGGCCCGGGCAGCGTCAGCCCTGGACCACCTTGTAGACGCGGTCGCCGCGCCGGCAGCGGTCGATGACCTTGATGCCGACGCGGTCGCCCGGGCCGGCCTCCTGCACGGGCTCCCGCTCGATCTGCATGCTCTCCACCACCTGCTCCAGATCGGTGGTGTGGCCCCTGATGCGGATGCGGTCGCCTACCCGCAGGGTGCCGTGCAGGTCGACGCCGGCCACCCCTATGCGGGCGAAATAGTCGGAGACGAGACCTACCTCCTCCTCTTCCTCTGCCATCGCCACCCTCCCTCCGGGCTGTCCTGCCTCTCAGAGGCAGTATACACGCTCCCCTCTGCCATCTACCCCTTGACAGGGCAATGGAACATATGTTCTATTCCCGGCGGAGGGAGCGCCATGCGTCATCCTCGTTCCATCCTGCACGCTGACCTGGACTGCTTCTTCGCAGCGGCAGAGGTGGCGCGCGACTCCACGCTACGGGGGAGGCCGGTCATCGTGGGAGGAGGGCCGCGGCGGCCCGGGGCGCCGCCGCGGGGCGTCGTCTGCAGCGCCACCTACGAGGCGCGAGCCTGCGGCGTCAGGACAGCCATGCCTCTCCCTCAGGCGCTGCGTCTCTGCCCCCAGGCCGTGCTCCTTCCGGCCGATTTCCCCTACTACGAAGAGCTGTCCCGCCGCTTCCACGCCATCCTGGCCGACTACAGCCCCGAGATGGAGCCCTGGGGCCTGGACGAGGCCTTCTTGGATCTCACCGGCCGCCTTCCCCGGGGCGGCCCCCTCCAGGTAGCCAGAGAGGTACGCCAACGCGTCCGGGAGGAGCTGTCGCTCATCTGTTCGGTAGGGGTCGCCTCCTCCAAGGTGGTGGCCAAGGTGGCCTCCGAGCTCTCCAAGCCGGACGGCCTCCTCCACGTCCCCCGGGGGCGGGAGCGGGAGTTCCTCGCTCCCCTCCCCGTGGGCTCCCTGCCAGGCGTGGGCCGGCGCACGGAGCAGGCGCTGGCGGCCATGGGCGTCCGCACCATCGGGGAGCTGGCGCGGCTCCCGCCGGAGCTGCTGCACACCCGCTTCGGTGTGCGAGGCCACCTCATCTGGCTGCATGCCCGGGGAGTTGATGGCGGTCCCCTGCGCCTCCCCCGTCCCGCCAAGTCCGTGGGCCGGGAGACCACCTTCCCCTACGATACGGCCGACCGGCAGCACCTCCGGGCCACCCTGCGCCTGCAGGCAGAGCGGATCGGCGCCGAGCTGCGGGAGGCCGGCCAGCGGGCCCGCAGCCTCGTCCTCAAGCTGCGCTTTGACGACTTCGCCACCGTGACCCATTCCGCCACTCTGCCTTTCCCCACCAGCGCCGACCATCTCCTGTTCCAGACAGCCTGCCGTCTCCTGGACAGGGCCCTGGACGAGTCGCCTCGTCCTGTCCGCCTCATCGGCCTGAGTGTCGGCGGGCTGCTGAGGGAGCTCCAGCTATCGCTGCCCCTGGACAGGGACTCCCCGGCCGCCGGGGCCGAGCGCTGGGAGCGGCTGGCCCGCTCCCTGGACCGGGTGCGCCGTCGCTACGGCCCGCGGGCCCTGACCACCGCTGAGACCCTCCTGTCCCCCACGGCGCGGGAGCTACACATACGCTGATTTTCTGGTAGGCTTATGTTTAGGTAGATGCTTGACCGGCCACTCTACTGGACGAGCCACTGGCAGCGCCTCCGCCGTCTCCTCATCGTCACCAGCCTGGCGGCCCGCATCTACGTGGTCTATAAGTTCATCTCCTTCCGCGAGCGCTACCTGGGGCTACCCCGGGCTGTGGCCGAGGCCAAGCGGCGGGCCCATCACCGCTGGAGCGCCCGGCGCATCTATCGGGCGGCCGTGGCCCTCCAGGGGCCCATGATCAAGCTGGGCCAGATCATCGGCAGCCGGCCCGACCTGGTGCCCGAGGAATACATCCAGGTGCTCTCCCGTCTCCAGGACCAGGTGCCGCCCCGGCCCTACGCCGTGGTCCGGCGGGCCCTGGAGCGAGAGCTGGGCCGCCCGGACGAGGTCTTCGCCGAGTTCGAGCGGCAGCCCATCGCCGCCGCCTCCTGGGCCCAGGTGCACCGGGCGCGGCTGCGGGACGGCCGGCAGGTGGCGGTAAAGGTTCAGTACCCCGGCGTGGAGGAGCTGGCCCGCCTGGATACCGCCGTCATCTCCCACCTGCTACGGCTCCTCAACCGGCTGGAGAGAGGTCTCAACCTGATGCCCATCGCCGAGGAGCTGGCCCAGTATATACCGCTGGAGCTGGACTTCCGCAACGAGGCCCGCAACGCCGAGACGATGGCCGCCCTCTTCGACGGGTGGCCGGAGGTGATAGTTCCGCGCGTGGTGTGGGAGTACACTACGCGCCGTCTCCTGGTGCTGGAGTTCGTGGAGGGGCTGAAGATAAGCGATACCGCCGCCCTCGCCCAGGCCGGGATCGACCCTCAGGAGGTGGCCCGCCTGCTACTGGAGGTCTACACCCGTCAGATATTCGTCCACGGCTTCTTCAACGCCGACCCCCACCCGGGCAACTTCCTCGTCCAGCCGGGGCCGCGCCTGGTGCTCCTGGACTTCGGGCTCTGCCGCCGTCTGCCGGAGGAGTTCCGCCGCACCTACGTGCGCCTCACGCGGGCCATGCTCCTCAACCAGCCGCAGGAGGTGATGGACGCCTTCGCTGCCCTGGGCATGAGGACGGAGCAGCCCGACCCCCAGCTCTTTCTGGTCTTCCGGGACAGCTTCCTCTCGGGGGTGAAGCCCGGCCACGCCTACGCTGACCTGGAGCTGGTGGTGGAGGGGAACATGCGCCTCATGCGAGCGCTGCGCCACAACCCCCTGGTGGAGTACCCGCGCGAGCTGGTGCTCATCATGCGAGCGCTGGGCCTCCTCAGTGGCGTGGGACGGCTCCTGGACTCCCGCGTGGACTGGATAAGCCTCGTCCTGCGCATTCTGGACGAAACAAAGGACGACGCCATACCTACCCAGGGCCGAAAATGATATTTGTGACGCTTGACACGAAGGTATCCGTCCAGTATTATGAAGTGTGAAGGCGAATTTTAATCTAGATTTAACAAGATTAGCGAGGTGTAGTGGTGGCTACGAGAACGGTCGGTGTGGAGTCTGAGGAGAAGGTGGGTCGTTGGCTGACGTTGGGGGAGGCGTGCAAGCTGCTGGGGGTGAACGAGTCGACGCTGAGGCGGTGGGCGGATG
>DAOTWZ010000009.1:0-68500 GCA_034435615.1 Dehalococcoidia bacterium | reverse complement strand
CGCTCTCGTTCTCGCCGCCCACGCTCACCTGCAGCACCGTCTGGGGCGACACGTCCCCCACCTGCACCACGCCCAGGGAGCCCGACGCCCGGTTGCCGTCCCCACCGTCGCCAGACCCCTCCACCTCGCTCTCGTTCTCACCGCCCACGCTCACCTGCAGCACCGTCTGGGGCGACACGTCCCCCACCTGCACCACGCCCAGGGAGCCCTGGGCCGAGTTGGCCGGCCCGTCGGCGAAGGCAACACCCGTCGACCAGAGGGCGAAGAGCAGGCTGGCCACGCCCGCTGCTGCCGTTATCAAGAGCTTCATCCTAACTGGTCCTCCTTTCCCCGATTCCTCGTCCAGGCCCCTTTTGGCGAGGCCGGTCGAGACTCACCTGCGATAGCGGGCGGGGACCCGGGCGCCGCGCTCCGCGGCCTCTGCAGCACAGGACTGAGAAGGAGGAGCGACGCCCGGGGAAGGACTACCTGGGAGGCTCGTCGGGTGCGGCTGAGACGAGGGATAAGGAGACTCTTCCCTGAGGGATCCTGCCCAGGAGCACCAGCACCGTCACCAGGAGCAGGAGCGGGACGAGGGCTGCGGCGGTGGTCGGCCCCGTCTGCCCCTGCCCCCCACCGGCAGCGCCCAGGACAGAGCGCAGCAGGCTGCCCAGAGACGGCAACACTGGCGGCGATGCCGGCGGCCTGCCGTGGTCAGGCGCCCCAGGGCCGAGGCCGTGGCCCCCGGGTGCCCACCATCCTGGCGAAGCTACCTTGCCGCCGCTTCCCGGCGGGTGGGCCTCGCCGCTCGCCCTCGGGACCTCGCTGGGGGGCGATGCCAGGTGGAGGTCGTCCGCGTCCTCGGCCCCGCCCATCGGGGGAGGCGGCGGGACGGGTGGCCCGTCCAGCGGCGGAGGCAGGAGGCCTATCGTCGGCCTCAGAGCATCGGTTACCGGTGAGAGGGCCTCCGTCACGGGCTCAAGCGCCGGCCTGACCGGCTCCAGGACGGGCTCAGCGGTCTCCAGGATGGGATCTATGGCCGGGCTGGTCGCTTCCAGGACCGGGGCGGCTTCCTCCTCCAGGGTGTCCAGGACAGGCCCCGTAACCTCGGCGAGCGGAGCGACTACGGGCCTGCCCGCCTCCCCCACTGGCCCGACCAGCGGGGCGGTGGCCTCGCTGACATCCGTGGTGGTAGGTTGCGTCGTCTCCACCAGCGTGGCCGCGGTCTGGCCGGCCAGCGCCGCCGTCCGCCCCACCAGCCCACCGATGGATGGCTGGCCACCGTCCGCTCTGGCCGCAGGGACTGCCAGGAACATGGCAGCCACCGACGCCGCCAGCGACAGGATGGCCAGAACGATCAACCTCATCCCACACGACCCCTCGTCGCCAGTGTCGGCCTCCGGGAGGAGGGACCCTGGCCGTGGTCGGCGGTGCCCGTATCTCGCCAACCTCACAGATATCAACGCTCGCAGGCGAGCATTTATTTCAGACTCGCATTCGCTTCCTCCGCGTGCGAGGAGGCAGCACAGGCGATGGTCTTCGGGGGAGCGGCCCTGGCCTCCGTCCCCTTCGGGGCAGGCGGAGGCCAGGGCGTCTCGTCAGGCTGTGGCGGCAGCGGCCCGGTTCAGCCCAGGAGAAAGCGGACTATCTCTTGGTTGACCAGCTCTGGTCGCTCCCGCTGCAGGAAGTGGCCCGCCTCCGGCACCAGCTTGAGCTCGTGGTGGGGGAAGAACTCGCCCAGGCGGTCGGCCCAGGCCGGCGGAAGGTTGGGGTCGGCCTCTGCCCAGAGGACGAGGGTAGGGGCATGCACTCTGGGGTCCAGTTGCTGCTCGCTCCTGTCGGCAGGGCCACGGTACCAGCGTCCCAGGCGGAAGGTGGCCCGGTAGCAGTTGAAGCCGCCCCGCAGCGCCCCTGGCTGGGAGTAGGCCTCCACGAAGTGGACCAGCTCCTCGTCCGTCCAGAGGTCCTTCCTGTATGACCACTCGGAGAGAAAGTGGCGCAGATATAGCTCGATGTTGCGGCGGCTGGCCCCCACCAACTCCTCGGCGATGGGCACCTGATGGAATAGCACGTGCCAGCTGGCCGACATCTGGGCCGGCTCGAACCAGCGAGCCCCCACGCCCGGGTAGGGTGGGTTGAAGAGCACCAGCTTCTCCACCCGCTCCGGATAGGCCCTGGCGAAGCGGCGCACCCAGATGGCGCCGAAGTCGTGGGCTACCAGGCTGGCCCGCTGCCAGCCCAGGTGGTCGAAAAGGGCGCGCAGGTCGTCGGCGAAGGCGGCGGGAGTGTAGCCCTCGTGGGGCGGCAGGTCGGGCTTGTCGGTGTAGGCATAGCCCCGCATGTCCGGCGCCACCACGTCGAAGCGCTCAGAGAGGGGGCCGATGTTCAGGTGCCACTCGTAGTAGAAGCCGGGCCAGCCGTGGACGAGCATCAGGGGCGGCCCGGCCCCCTGGCGCACGTAGTGGTAGCGCAGGCCATTTATCTCGGCGAAGTGGTGCTGGAAGCCGTCCCGGAACTCCATGTCTGGCCCCTCCCCGTTATGTCACGTCCAGGCCCAGGACGCGGGCGGCGTTCTCTTTCAGGATCTTGGGGCGGACGTTCTCCCGGAAGGGAGCCTCGGCGAAGTCGGCCAGCCAGCGGTCGGGGGGCAGCATGGGATAGTCGGAGCCGAAGAGCATCTTGTCCTGGAGGCGGGTGTTGGCGTACTGGACGAGCTGGGGCGGGAAGTACTTGGGAGAGTAGCCGGAGAGGTCCATGAAGGTGTTGGGCTTGTGGAGGAGCACCGCTAGCTGCTCGTCCACCCAGGGGAAGGCGGGGTGGGCCATGATGATGGTCAGCTCCGGGAAATCAGCCGCCAGGTCGTCGATGCAGGGTATCGGTGCGCAGTACTTGGTCTTGATACCGAAGCCGCCGGGCATGCCCACGCCGAAGCCTGTCATACCGGTGTGGAAGAGGACGGGCACCTTCAGGTCAGCGATGGCCGCCCAGAGGGGATAGTGCTGGGGGTCGTTGGGGAAGAACTCCTGCAGGCTGGGGTGGAACTTGACGCCCCGCAGTCCCAGCTCCTCCACGCTGCGCCGCACCTCGTCGATGGCGCGGCGGCCCTTCCAGGGGTTGACGGAGCAGAAGCCCACGAACTGCTTGGGGTAGCGGCGCACGATGTCGGCTATGTAATCGTTGGTGATGGGAGGCCGGCCGGTCTTCACCTCCCAGTCCTCGGCCAGAATGATTCCTATGATGTCCCGCTCCTGGTAGTACTGGGCCATCTCCTCCACGCTCTCCGGCTGAGGGGGAGCGCGGAAGTATTCTCGCATGGCGTCCCGCAGGGGCGAGGGCGGGGTCCCCGGCGGGGGCGGGACGTGCACGTGCATGTCGATGGCGCGGACCATTCGTCACCTCCTCAGTCGACCATAGAGTAGCCGCCGTTGACGCTCAGCACCTGGCCGGTGATCCACTCCGCCCGCTCCGAGGCCAGGAAGGCCACGGCGTTGGCGATGTCGCTGGGCCGGCCGAGGCGATTGAGGCCCTTTCCCAGAGGGTAGAAGGCCAGGATGCGCTGGCCCATGGACTCTATCCACTCCCTGGTCACCTCCGTCTCGGTGGTGGCCGGGGAGACACAGTTGACGGTGATGCGGAAGCGGCCCACCTCCTTGGCCAGCGCCTTGCTGAAGCCCACCACGCCCGCCTTGGCCATGGAGTAGGCCACCAGCCGCGGCTCTCCCACGCGTCCGGCGTCGGAGATGATGTTGACTATGCGGCCCCACTGGCGCTCCACCATGCCGGGGAGGCAGGCATGGGTGCAGTAGAGGGTGCCGTAGGTAATGATGTTCATGGTCCGGTCCCACTGGGCACGGTCGCTCTCCAGGAAGAAGGAGCCGGTAGCGGGTGTCAGATCGGCCGCCTGCACCAGGGGGATGCCGGCGTTGTTCACCAGGATGTCCACCGGCCCCAACCGCTCCTGGACCTGCCGCACCATGGCGTAGACCTGGTCGCCGTCCGTCACATCGGCCACGACGCCGATGGCCTGGCCACCCGCCCGCGCTATCTCCTCGGCCACGGCGTCCGCTCGCTCCTGGACGATGTCGTTGACGGCCACCTTGACCCCTTCTTCGGCCAGGGTGAGGCAGATCTGACGGCCGATGCCCCGTCCTGCCCCGGTGATCAGGGCGACCCGGCCCGCGATCCCCAAGTCCATCCTCTCCCTCCTGTCGCGATGAAGTCGTCGCCCATAGAATAGCGATAGCTGCGGGGCAGTGCCAGTCCTCGCCCGCTGCGGGGAGGCCCCGCAGAGCGAGACCGTCGAGCGGGGGGTCAGCATGGCGGGACCTGAGCGAAGCTACGATACGGTGGTGGTGGGCGCCGGCAACGCCGCCCTCTGCGCCGCCCTGGCCGCCCGGGAGCAGGGGGCCAGCGTCCTGGTGTTGGAGGCGGCGCCCCAGCAGGCCCGCGGCGGCAACTCCTACTTCACGGGCGGGCTCATGCGCTTCCCCTTCCGGGGGATGGACGATATCCGCGCCGTCATACCCGACCTGAGCGAGGCCGAGGCCAACGCCGTGGAGCTGGACCCCTACACCGAAGACCAGTTCTACGAGGACGTGGCCCGCCTGGGCGAGTACCGGGCCGACCCTGAGCTCCTCGCCTGCCTGGTGAGCAATGCCTTCCCCACCATGTGCTGGCTGCAGGAGAAAGGGGTGCGCTTCACCCTGGCCACGGGTCGCCAGGCCTTTCGCGTGGGAGACCGGTTCCGCTTCTACGGCAACCTGGTGGTGGAGGCGGTAGGGGGCGGGCCGGGGCTCATAGAGGCCCTCTTCCGGGCGGCGGAGCGGGACGGGGCCGAGGTCTGGTACGAGGCGCGCGCCCTTCGCCTCCTCACGGATGACGGCAGACGGGTCAGGGGGGTCCTGGTGCAGCGGGAGGGAAGCTATCTGGAGGTGGGGTCGCGCAGCGTCGTCCTGGCCTGCGGCGGTTTCGAGGCCAACCCGGAGATGCGGGCCCGCTACCTGGGGCCCAACTGGGACCTGGCCAAGGTCCGCGGCACCGCCTTCAATCAGGGTGACGGCATCCGCATGGCGCTGGAGATCGGTGCCCAGCCCTTCGGCCACTGGAGCGGCTGCCACGCCGTGGCCTGGGACGCCAACGCTCCCCCCTACGGCGACCGCAAGGTGGGCGATCTCTTCCAGAAACACTCCTACCCGCTGGGGATAGTGGTGAACCGTCTGGGCCAGCGCTTCCTGGACGAGGGCGCCGATTTCCGCAACTATACCTACGCTCGCTACGGGGCGGAGATCCTCAAGCAGCCGGGGCAGATCGCCTTCCAGATATTCGATGCCAAGGTGACGCACCTGCTGCGGGACGAATACCGCATCCCCCAGGTGACCAAGGCCACCGCCGACACCCTGGAGGAGCTGGCGGAGCGGCTGGGCATAGACCGGGAGGGCTTCCTGCGCACGGTCCGGGAGTTCAACGCCGCCGTCCAGGACGGGACGTTCAACCCGGCCATCAAGGACGGCAAGGGGACGCGGGGCATCACGCCCCCTAAGTCCAACTGGGCCCTCCCCATAGACACGCCACCCTTCGTGGGCTACGCTGTCACCTGCGGCATCACCTTCACCTACGGTGGCCTGCGCATCAACACGCAGGGGCAGGTGCTGGACATCTATGACCGCCCCCTGCCTGGCCTCTACGCCGCCGGGGAGCTGGTGGGCGGCCTCTTCTACCACAACTACCCTGGTGGCTCTGGCCTCATGGCGGGGGCCGTCTTCGGGCGCATCGCCGGGCGAGGGGCCGGCCAGTATGCAATAGCCACCAGGAGCTAGGGCCGGGGCCGCTGGTAGACCAGCTCGCCCCCTACCCAGGTCATGACCACCTCCAGGGAGTCGTCCAGGGCCACCAGGTCGGCGTCGTAGCCAGGGGCGATGCGCCCCTTGTAGCCGGCCAGTCCCAGGACGCGCGCGGGGACGGTGGTGGCCATGGTCACTGCCTCCCGGAGGGAGCAGTCGCCCCACTCCACCAGGTTGGCGACCATGCGGTCCATGGTCAGGGCGGAGCCGGCCAGGGTGCCATCGGCGAGGGTGGCGCGGCCAGCGGCGAGCCGCACCTCCTGTCCCCACAGGTGGAAGATGCCCTCGCTGAGCCCGGCCAGGGGCGAGCCGTCCGTCACCAGGGCGACCTGAAGGGCCCCCTTGGCCCGCAGCAGGAGCCTGACGGCCGCCGGGTGGACATGGACGCCGTCGGCTATGACCTCCGCAACCACACCAGGCGATTCCAGGGCCGCCGCCACCGGCCCCGGGTCGCGGTGGTGGAAGGGTCGCATGGCGTTATAGATGTGGGTGACTAGGGAGATGCCGGCCTCCAGGGCGCCCTTCGCCTCGGCGTAGCTGGCATCGGTGTGCCCCATGGCCACGGCAACGCCGCTGTTCAGGGCCACCTCCATCACTGCCCTGGCCTCGGAGAGCTCCGGCGCCAGGGTGAGGAGCCGCAGATGGCCTCCCGCCGCCTCCAGGTAGGCCTCCAGCTCCTCCAGGCTGGGGTCACGCGGCCAGGTGGGGGGCAGGGCGCCGCGGTGGGCGGCGCTGACGAAGGGACCCTCCAGGTGTATCCCCAGCAGGGAGGCCCCTCGAGCGACCGGGCCGCAGACGGAAGCGGCGGTCTTCAGGTAGTCCAGCGCCTCGGCATGGCCGGTGGCGGCTATGGAGGCTAGGAAGCCGGTGACGCCGCTGCTCACCACCCAGCGGGCGTAGGCCTGGAGTTCCACCGGGTCGCTGGTGGAGAGGCGGTAGCCGTTGCCACCGTGGACGTGGAGGTCTATGAAGCCTGGCACCAGGGTGAGGCCAGCCAGGGAGAGGAGCTGCCCCTGGGAGGGGGGCCGGACGTGGGCCCCCACGGCGACGATGCGGCTGCCCTCTACCACCACCGTCCCCGAGGCGATCTCCTCCTGGGGCGTGAGGACGCGGGCGCCGGTGAGGGCCCAGACCATCGCCTCTATACTACACGGGGAGGGAGGGCTATGATAGAGGGCGCGAGCATGGCACGTCTGGCCGGCACAGCCCTGCACCCCGAGCGAGAGCACCGGGGAAGGGGCTGCCGCCACTGGAGGCCTCTTGCCCTCTGAAGCGACCTTCAGCGGCTTCGTCACCCCGGCCGAGGCGCGCCGCCGACGCTACCTCTATCTTCCCCTCACGGTGCCGCCGGGCACCGGTCGCATCGAGGTCAGTTATTGGTTCGACAGCCCCCTGGACGCCCCACTGGGGCTCGGCTACGGCAACGTGGTGGACATCGGCATCTTCGACCCGCGGGGGACGGGATTCCCGCAGGCGCCCGGCTTCCGCGGCTGGAGCGGCAGCGCCCGGCGCCAGTTCTTCATCGAAGGGCAACGGGCCACCCCGGGCTACCTGCCCGGCCCCATCTATCCCGGCGTATGGCATATCGTCCTGGGGTTCGCCCGCGTGCAGGAGCCAGGAGTGAGCTACCAGGTAGCGGCGAGGCTGTCGTCGGAGGATACGCCGCACGGCCAGCCCCCGGAGGCAGGCGCCCTGCCAGCGCCCGCCTCCCTGCCCGGCGACCGCTACCTCAGGGGCGACCTCCACTCTCACAGCCACCACTCCGACGGTGAGAATACGGTGGAGGAGCTGGCCCTGGCCGCCCTGGAGCAGGGGCTGGACTTCCTGGCCATCACCGACCACAACACCTGCGCCCATCTGCCAGAGCTGGAGGCGCTTGCTCACCTCCCCCTTCTGCTCCTGCCCGGGGAGGAGGTGACCACCTACTGGGGCCACGCCAACGTCTGGGGGCTCCGCCGCCTGGCCGACTTCCGCTGCACCGACGCCGACTCCCTGCGCTCCCTGCAGCGTGCCGTCCTGGAAGAGGGCGGCCTCATCTCCATCAACCACCCCAAGGGCACCGGTTCCCCCTGGCTCTTCCCCCTGTGGGAGGGCTTCTCCTGCCTGGAGGTCTGGCAGGGGCCGTGGGGCCTCTACAACTGGGAGTCCCTGGAGCGCTGGGACTCCCTCCTGTGCGCCGGCCAGCGCATAGTGGCCGTGGGCGGGAGCGACACCCATTCGCTGCGGCGCTCGGCGCGGCATCCCCTGGCCCTAGGGCATCCCACCACCTGGGTCTACGTCAGGGGGCCGGCCACGCCGGCGGCGCTGCTGGAGGGGATACGCCAGGGCGACGTCTTCGTCTCCTTCAGCCCCGAGGGCCCTCAGCTCTTCCTGCAGGCGGACGCCGACGGCGACGGCTCCTACGAGGCGAGGATGGGCCAGCGAGCGGCCCCCCGGGGGCGCTCGCTCGCCCTGCGGGTGGAGGTCAGGGGCGGCGCCGGCCGGCGCCTCTGGCTGGTTCAGGACGGTCGCTACGTGGAGGCCGTGACGGTGCCCACGGACCACTACGTCCACGCCACCACGCTGACCGTGGCGGGCCCTGGCTACGTTCGGGCGGAGCTGCGGGAGCCGGATGAGACGGTCTGGGCCCTCACCAACCCTATCTGGCTGGACCGCGGGGAGAGCGCAGGATAGGCCATGGAAGAGGCGCCGCGCCCGCCGAGACACACTCTGGTGCTGGTCCCCCACACGCACTGGGACAGGGAGTGGTACGAGCCCTTCCAGACCTTCCGCTCCTGGCTGGTGGAGATGCTGGACGGCCTCATCGACCTGCTGGACCGGGAGCCCGAGTTCCGCAGCTTCGTGCTGGACGGCCAGACCGTGCTCCTGGACGACTATCTGGAGGTGCGGCCCCAACGCCGGAGCGACATCGAGCGGCTGGTGCGGGCGGGGCGCCTCCTCATCGGCCCCAACTACGTCCTCCCCGACGAATTCCTCATCGGTGGCGAGTCCTGGGTGCGGAACCTGATGCTGGGCCTGCGGGCGGCCCGCTCCTTCGGCCCGCCCATGCTGGTGGGCTACTCCCCGGACGCCTTCGGCCACATCGCCCACCTGCCGGCCATCCTGCGGGGCTTCGGCATCGACACCGTCGTCATCTGGCGAGGCGTGGGGGAGGAGGCCACCACCAGCGAGTTCCGCTGGGCCTCGCCA
Organism: Dehalococcoidia bacterium; assembly: GCA_034435615.1. GTDB lineage: Bacteria > Chloroflexota > Dehalococcoidia > SM23-28-2 > HRBIN24 > H17-190. The sequence goes on along the minus strand of DAOTWZ010000009.1, from coordinate 59,492 downwards.
GACGGCTCGGAGGTGCTGGCCCTCTATCTGCGCTACGGCTACTCCCTGGCCGCTTCCCTGCCCCTGGAGCCGCAGGCCCTGGCCGCCCGCCTGGAGGAGATGCGGCGGGCCCTGGCCCCCTTCGCTACCACCCGCTACATCCTCCTGCCCAACGGCGACGACCACTGCCGCCCCCAGGAAGGGCTGCCCCAGGCGGCGCGCGCCGCCAGCGCCCTCCTGGACGATGCCGAGGTGGTGCTGGGGGACTACCCCTGGCTCCTGGAGGCCGTCCGCCGTGAGCTGGGCGAGCGGCTCCTCTCTCTGCCCCTCATCCAGGGGGAGTTTCGCTCAGCCAGCCGCTCCCATGTCCTCCCCGGGGTGCTCTCCGCCCGTATGTGGATCAAGCAACGCTACCAGGAGTGCGAGGACCTGCTGGCCCGCTGGGCTGAGCCGCTGGTCGCCTGGGCCTCCCTCCTGCAGGCCGACGACCACGGCCAGGCCGTGCCATCGGCCTCGCGGCTGACCCACGGCTGGCGGCTCCTCCTCCAGAACGCCCCTCACGACTCCATCTGCGGCTGCTCCATCGACGAGGTGCACCGGGAGATGGCGGGCCGCTTCGACGCTTGCCAGGCGATAGGCGAGGCAGCGCTGGAGGAGGCGGCCTCCGCCCTGGCCCGGGCGGCCGCCCCCCCGGGGAGCGAGGGCCGGGTGGTGGTCTTCAACTCCGAGGACGGCCCCCGCACCGACTTCTGTCAGCTCTCCCTGCCCAGCCGGGGCGCCCGTCTCCCCTCGGCCCTGCTCACGGAAGAGGGGGAGGCCCTGCCCCTGCAGCGACTCGCCGCGCCGCGGGGAGCTGGCGAGGTGCGGCTGGGCTTCGTCGCCCCCGGGGTGCCGGGGCACGGGCTGCGAGCCTTCCGGCCCCTCTACGGGCGACGACGCCGCCCCTCCCCCCGCCCCCACGGCACCTCCATCGAGAACGAGTTCTTCCAGGTCTCGGCCGACCCCCGCGACGGCACCCTCACCGTCCACGACAAGCGCCTGGGCGTGGCCCTGCAGGGGCTGAACCGCTTCGTGGACGGCGGCGACCGCGGCGACGAATACAACTACTGCCCGCCCGCGATGGACGAACTGGTGACGGTCCCCGCCCAGCCACCCCGTATCAGGGTGCTGGAATCGGGGCCGGCGCGCCACGCCCTGGAGGTGGCCCTGGTCTACTCCCTGCCCCGCTCCCTGGACGCCTCGGGAGGGCGTCGGTCTAGGGCGCGGGTGAGGGTGCCCATCGTCGCCCGAGTGTACCTGTACGAGGGGGTGCCCCGCATAGACATCGAGACGGAGGTGACGAACCGGGCGCTGGACCACCGGCTGCGGGTCCACTTCCCCAGCGGCCTGCGGGCGGACCGCTCCTGTGCCGAGCAACACTTCGGCGTGGTGGAGAGGCCGGTGGACGCCCCCGCCCCTTCGACGGACGCCTGGGAGCTCCCCCTGGGCACCTTCCCCCAGAAGAGCTTCTGCGCTGTGGAGGACGGCCAGCGGGGCCTCATGCTGGCCAACCGCGGCCTGCCGGAGTACGAGGCGCTGCGAGAGCCGGACGGCACCGTCACCCTCGCCCTCACCCTCCTGCGGTGCGTGGGCTGGCTCTCCCGCCTGGACCTCTCTCCCTGGCGACGCGGGGCCGCCGGTCCCGCCCTGGTCACCCCGGAGGCCCAGATGCTGGGCCGCTGGCGCTTCCACTATTCCCTGGTGACCTACGCCGGCACCTGGGAGGAGGCGATGCCCCAGGCCCACCGCTTCGCCAGGCCGCTGCGGGCAGCCCTGGGCCGGGGCGGGTCCGGGCGGCTGACCTCCCCCGCCGCTCTGGTGGAGGCCGAGCCCTCCCAGCTCGTCGTCTCGGCCGTGAAGCTGGCGGAGGAGGGGGACGGCGTCGTCGTGCGGGCCTACAACGCCGCCTCGCGGCCCCTCAGAGGGAGGCTGCGGATGCCCCTCCACCGGGGGCCGGTGGAGGAGGTTGACCTGAACGAGGCCCTCCTGAGGGAGGTCAGCGCTGACGACGGCTGGATCCCCCTGGACCTGCGGCCCAACGAGGTCCGCACCCTGAAGTTCCTACTGCGGTAGAGGAGGGTAGAGATGGCCATGGACCTGGACCGGCTGCCGTCCTTTGACCAGCTCCCGGTGCGGCCGGGGGCGCCCAGGGGCTCCAACTGGGGCCTCTTCGGTGATGACGATAACGTGGGCGCCCTGAACCTCATAACGCCGGACCTGGTAGTGCAGGCGGCTCGTCTGGTGCGCAAGGGGGCGGTCTTCCCCCTGAACCTGCCCCTGAACCTGCCGGACCCGCCTCTCTTCGGTCGGCGACCCTACCAGCACCACATCATAGATTTCAGCCCCATCGCCAAGGACGATTACCTGGACGGCTTCTGGCTCCAGGGCTCCAGCCAGTGGGACGGCCTGCGCCACATCCGCCACCCGCGGGACGGCTTCTACAACGGCGTCGGCGACGAGGAGGTGAGGCCCGGCGGCGGCCGCCTGGGGATAGAGCACTGGGCGCGGCGGGGCATCGTCGGCCGGGGTGTGCTGCTGGACGTGGAGCGCTACCTGCGGCAGCAAGGCCGGGCCCTGGACTACCGGGCTTCCCAGCTCATCACCCGGGAAGACCTGGAGGGCTGCGCCCGAGCCCAGGGGGTGACGCTGCGACGCGGCGATATCCTCCTGGTGCGCACCGGCTGGCTCCACTGGTACCGGCACGAGCTGGACACCGCCGGCCGCGAGCGGCTGGCGCGGGAGTCCGCCACCGGCGAGGGCAGCGGCCCCGGCCTCGGCCCGGCGGTGGAGATAGCCGCCTATCTGTGGGACAGTGGCGTGGTCGCCATCGCCGCCGACAACCCCACGGTGGAGGCCTGGCCGCCCACCCGAGAGCGGGGCTTCCTCCACTACTATGTCATCGCCTACCTGGGGATGCCCCTGGGCGAGCTCTGGCACCTGGACGACCTGGCCGAGGACTGCGCCCGGGACGGCGTCTACGAGTTCCTCCTGACCTCGGCCCCTTTGAACCTGCCGGGCGGCGTCGGCTCGCCCCCCAACGCCCTGGCCATCAAGTAGCCGGCCGCGGTGCCAGCCGCCTCTTGGCGACGCCAGCCCGACGGGGCATCCTGTGGGCGACATGGCCGCCACCCTGGCTGGCAAGTGGGTCTGGCTCTGGAACTGGCGTCGCTGCGACGACGGTGACACCTCACGCGTGGCCGAGCGCCTGCGGCGGGCGGGCTGCCGCGGCGCCCTGGTGAAAGCTCACGATGGCCCCTTCTGGTTCGACCAGGGCCGCCCCTGGCGGGAGCTGGCCCGCGCCCTCCGGGCCGAGGGGCTGCTGGTGGGAGGCTGGGGCTACTTCTACGGCCGGGATGTGGCGGGCGAGACGCGGCGGGCCGTGGAGACGGCGACCTTCGGTGAGGCCGACCTCCTGGTGCTGGACGTGGAAGGCGAGTTCAAGGAGAACGCTGCGGCAGCCCTCGCTCTCTGCCGCGGGCTGCGACGGGAGCTGGGGGCTTCCTATCCCGTCTACTTCACCTCCTTCGCCCTGGCCCGCCACCACCGGTCTTTCCCCTTCAGGGCCTTCATCGACCATTGCCAGGGGGCAGTGCCCCAGGTCTACTGGAACGCCTTCCGGCGGCCGCCGCGGGAGTCCCTCGCCCTCACCTACGAGGACTACGCCGCCTACGGGCTCTCCCCGCAGCGGCTCTACCCGGTGGCCGGCCTCTACCGGGAGGGCAGCGTCCCCTATCCGTCCGCCGAGGAGGTGGCCCTCTTCGCCGCCTTGGCGCGGGAGCGGGGCTCGCCGGGCATCAGCTTCTGGTCTTACGAGCACATGGACGCGGCCATGTGGGAGGCCGTGGCGGCCGTCCCCTGGCCGCTGAGCGGGGAGGAGGAGACGATGAGCGCCCAGTACGATGAGCTGGCGGCGCGGGTGGCTGCCCTGGAGGGACGGGTGGCCGCCCTGGAGGGACGCCTGGGGCAGGCACCGCCCGCCGGGGAACGCTACCACGTGGTGGGACCGGAGGGGGTGCGGGGGCTGTGGGGGGTAGCGGAGCACCTGGGGGTCCCCCAGCACCAGATACCGGCCTGGATAGAGCAGGTGAAGGCCCTCAACAGGCTCAGCGGGCCCAATCCCATCATCCGCCAGGGCGACCGCCTCCGCATACCCTGAGGCGGCGCCCAGGCGGGCAGGGGGCTATAATGGCCCCAGCGCCCCGCCGGCGATACCTTCGGGCGGCAGCCGACGTTCTCTTATGGGCTGGCCCGCGGGCCGGGCCAGCGGCGTCGCACAGGACGATGACGGTGCGGTTCGATTACGACGTGGCTGTGGTGGGGGCCGGGCCAGCCGGCTCCCGCACCGCCCGGGACCTGGCCCGCCGCGGCCTGCGGGTGGCCCTCGTCGAGGAGCACCGACAGGTGGGCGTGCCTTCCCACTGCTCGGGGCTCATCAGCCCTCGCACCTGGGCCCTGGGCGAGGTGGACGACGCCTCCCTGGTCCGCAACGAGCTCCGCGGCGCCTTCGTGCACACCGTCGGCGGTGGGGAAGCGGCCCTGGGTGGGGAGCCGGTGCGGGCGGTGGCCATAGACCGCGTCCGTTGGGACCAGGCGTTGGCCCAGCAGGCCTACGAGGCCGGCGCCGACGCCGTCACCGGCCGCCTGGTGGGGGCGGAGCGCATCGCCGGTGGCGTCCTGTTGCACCTGCAGCGGAACGGCCATCAGGGGCGGCTGGCCGCTCGCCTCGTCGTCGGCGCCGATGGCGCCCACTCCCGGGTGGCCCGCAGCCTGGGCCTACCGCGGCCAGTGGAGCGAGTGCAGGCGCTGGGAGTAGAGGCCAGAGTGCGCACCCCGCGCCAGGACTTCGTCCACGTCTTCGTAGGGCCAAGCCTGGCCCCGGGCTGGTTCGGCTGGATCATCCCGGCGGGGGACGGCCTGGCCCGGCTGGGCATCGGCTGCTACGGGGGCGCTGGGGAGCCCCTGCGCTGCTACCGACGCCTGCGCGAGAGCTTCCCTCGTCTGCTGGGTCAGGTGGAGGAGGTGCGCTTCTACGGCGGGACGATCCCCCTGGCCCCGGCCGCCCGCACCTACGGCGACCACGTGCTGCTGGTGGGTGACGCCGCCGGCCAGGTGAAGCCCTTCTCCGGGGGAGGCATCTACACCAGCCTGGTGGCTGCCCGCCACTGCGCCGAGACGGCGGCCACTGCCCTGGCCGCCGACGACCTCTCCGCCTCCTTCCTCTCTCGCTACGAGCGGGCCTGGCGTCGGGCCCTGGGCCGGGAGCTGGCCCGCAGCCGCTGGCTTCGTCGGCTGGGGCTCTCCCTGGGCGAGGCGGAGCTGGAGATGCTGGCCCGCACCCTCTCCCGGCCCGGCCTGAGGGGGATCGCGGTCCGCCACGCCGACATCGACTATCCGTCCCGTACGCTGCTGCGGATGGCCACGGCGCTGCCAGGTCTGGGGCCGCTGGCCCTCGTGGCGCTGCGGCGCCCCGTCGTCCTTCTCTACCTGACAGCCGCCCTCCTGGCCCGGGGCTGAGATGGCCGCGTTCAGCATCGTGATGGCCCGTGCTATAATCCCCGCTGGCCCATGAGCAGGCGCAACCGCTATGTCTACAGCCCCGTGATGCGCAGCCTTCAGGGGAACGGTCAGGCCAGCCCGCAGCCCCGCTGGCAGCCGGCGGGGCTGGGAGTGCGGGCGGTCTCCTTCGTGCTGGATATCATCGTCCTGGCCTCCACCTTCATGGCCTTCCTGGTGGTGGCCGGACTGCAGGTGCTCCTGCGCACCGGCTGGGGCAGCACCGACTCCGATGCCGCCGTCAACACCGCCATCTTCATCGTCCTGGGCTGGCTAGCCTTCGTCCCTCTCTACCACATCGCCCTCTGGGCCTGGCGGGGGCAGACGGTGGGCCAGATGGCGGTAAGGGTGAAGGTGGTCCGTCAGGACGGGCGACCTCTGGGTCTGGCGGTAGCGCTGGTCCGATTCATCGGCTACGTCATAGCGCTGGCCTTCCCCGTCCTGGGCTACCTCCCGGCGCTGGTGGACCGCCGGCGCCGCGGCCTCCCCGACCTCCTGGCCGGCACCATGGTCGTCGATCTCTCATGAGGGGAAACGGCACCCCCCTTCTGCGCCAGTTCTACCTGATAGTCCTGGGCGTCCTGGCGACCCTGGTGACCGCCGTCTTCCTGGCCGTCCTGAGCGGCGCCCAACTGACGGCCGAGGGTGTGGGGAAGAGGCTTCTCTCCCGGGTCATCGTCGTCCTGACCGACCTGGACGCCGCCCTGCCGGAGATCGAGCGCTCCCTGCGAGCGTCCCAGACGGACGGGAGCGGGCCCGTCCTGGTGCCCGATTTCCCCATCCCGGTGGAGGTGACGCCGGAGCAGGCCCGGACGCTCCAGGGGGAGGCGTTGCGGACCTTGCTAGTGGCAGAGGGCTCCAAGAGGGCATACGAGGACGGCCTGGACGTCCTCGCCTCCGACCCCGAGGCGAGGCGGGAGCTGGGGCAGGTCTCAGCGGCGCGGGCCATAGACCGCGGGCTGGGGATCATCACGGAGGAGACTCACCGCTGGCTGGTGGGGCTGGCCGTGGTCTCAGGCCTGGTGGCCCTGGCCCTCTGCCTGCTGCTCCTGACCTCCCTCGCCTCCTGGGCTGGCCGGCTGGCGGCCCTGGGCGGCGTCCTCCTGGGCTCCTCTCTCCCCTTGCTGGCGGCTACGGTGGCGATCCGCTTCGGCCTCCGCTCCGCCCAGGACACCGACGACGCCTTCGTCCAGGGCATGCTGCAGATCGGCGTCGACGCTATGGCCATACCTCTGCGCAATTATCTGGCCCTGAGCGCCCTGGGGGCCACCCTGCTTCTCCTGGCCATGGCGATGGTTTGGGCCGGGGCCCGCTGGGGCGAGGGGCCGGCGCCGTTGACGGGCGGCGGCGACCAGGCCTAGAATAAGGGCCGGCGGGGAGGTTCCCGCCGAGCAGGAGCGGGCGTAGCTCAGTCGGCAGAGCATCTGCTTCCCAAGCAGAGGGTCGCGGGTTCGAGTCCCGTCGCCCGCTCCAGGGCCTGGGCCAGGATGGGCCTTCTGGCCTGGCGTGGGGTACCCTGAGGCCACTGCAGATGACTCTTTCGCCCGCACCGGCGTGGCCGAGGCCGTGCCTGGCACCGTCCTTCGCTTCTCCCCCCACCGCAGCGCCGCTGACGTGACCATGCCATCATGGAGCGCGGGCGCCCGCGCAGCCTGCCGCTCGTGCATGGTCTTCGGGGCTGAGCGCACTATCTCCCCCGTGCCGGGGAGCGACGACGGATGATGCGCACGCTGCGGTCATAGGTGAAGTAGTTCCAGGCCCAGTTGACCAGCACCAGGATGCGGTTGCGCAGCCCTATGAGCCAGAACAGGTGGACGGCCAGCCACAGCACCCAGGCGAAGAGGCCGCCGAACTGGAGTCCGTAGACCTCCGCCACCGCCGACTGTCGCCCTATGGTAGCCATCGCCCCCGGGTTGCGATAACGGAAACGACGCGGCTTCTTACCGTCGAGCTGACGGCGGATGTTCTCCACCACTAAGTCGCCCTGCTGGATGGCCACCGGCGCCATCATGGGGTAGGAGCGTCCCCTGGGCGTCTCCACGTGGGCTATGTCCCCTATGGCGTATACGCGCGGATGTTCGGGCAACTGCAGCGTCTCTCTGACGATGATCCGACCGCCCGGACCCTTGGGGGTCTCCAGGGCAGCCGCCAGCGGCGCCGCCCGCATGCCCGCCACCCAGACGACGACGCCAGCGCCGATGCGCTCGCCCCCTTTCAGGGTCACGCCTCCCTCATCGGCGTCCACCACCGGCGCGTTCAGGCGCACCTCCACGCCCATGCGCACCAGTTGCTCCAGGGCACGGGCCTGAGACCTCTGGCGGAAGCCGGGGAGGAGGCGATCCGTCGCCTCCAGCAGGACGATGCGGAGGTCGCTGGCTGCCAACTCCGGATAGTCCCGGGGCAGGACGTGCCGCCGCAGCTCCGCCAGGGCACCCGCCAGCTCCACGCCGGTAGGGCCGCCGCCCACACAGACGAAGGTCATCAGCTCCCGTCGGCGGACGGGATCGTCTGTCGCCACTGCCTCCTCGAGGGCCGAGAGGAGGCGGTCGCGCACCATTTCCGCATCGTCCAGGGTGCGAAGGGTGCAGGCCGTCCGCTCCACCGACTCCAGCCCGAAGTAGTTGGTGGTGCTGCCAGCGGCGATGACTAGGAAATCGTAGGGCAGCTCGCAGGTATCGGTGCGGACCAGCCCGGCCTCCAGGTCCACGCCCGTCACCCGCCCCAGGCGGAAGCGCAGGTTCCCCTGCCCGGACAGGATGCGGCGCACCGGCTGCGCTATCTCCTCCGCCTCCAGACCGGCGGTGGCCACCTGATAGAGGAGGGGCACGAACAGGTGATAGTTGTTCTGATCGACGACAGTGACGTCGACAGGTAGGCGGGCCAGGCCGCGGGCCACCCGCAGGCCGCCGAAGCCGGCCCCTATCACCACCACGGAGGGTCGCCTGTCGGGGGGAGCGCCGGCCGCCCTCTTTTCGACGACCTCCCCCGGGCCTGTCCTCGCCCTGCCCAGGCCGTCGCCCCCCTTTACCCCCTCCCCTCCCGGAGGAGGGCGCTCACCTGAGGAATGACCTTCCTGGCGAAGTACTCTACGCGCCGGGCGCTGGTCCGGACCCCCTCGCCCGGGAAGCGAGCCCACAGGTAGACGTCCCGCACCTGGGGGTACTGGCGCAAAAGAGAGGTTATCTCCTTGGCAGCGGCCTCGCCGTCCAGGGCCTGGTAGGCCCCCACCTCCAGCAACTGGGCAGGGTCCTCAAAGACGGGCGCCGCGAAGGCCCCCCAGCGGACGTAGACGTTCATCTGATAGAGGGCGTGGGGCCCCACCTCCTGCCAGGCCCGCTCCGGGTCTTCGTCCACCACGCACCACAGGCCCACGAAGAGGTTCGTCCGTTGCGGGTCGCCTCCCGCCTCCTGCAGCGCCTGCAGATAGATGGGGAGGGCGGCGCTGTTGGCGGCCACGAAGCCCTCGCTGAGGCCGGCCGCCTCCAGCCGGGCCGCCCGGCGGATGCCCGGCTCCTGGAGGGCGGCGGTGGCCAGCAGCGGCTCCTTCTCCGGCGCCGGCGTCACCACCACCCCGGGAAAGCGGTAGCGCCGGCCCGTGAAGCCCAGCGCCTGCCCCTTCCAGGCCCGGCGGATGACCTGCACCCCCTCTTCCAGGAGGCTGGGGCGGTTGCGGCGCGGTATGCCGAAGCCGTGGAACTCCTCCTCCACGTAGCCCATGGCCACCCCCAGGACGAACCTCCCGCCCGAGAGCAGGCTGAGGACAGCGGCGTCCTCGGCCACCCGGACCGGATTGTGGAGGGGCAGCAACAGGGCGGCCGTCCCTACCAGCATCTCCCTGGTGCAGCCCAGGATGGCCCCCGCCATCACCGCCAACGATGGCAGGTAACCGTCCTCGGCGAAGTGGTGCTCGGACAGCCAGACGGAGCCGTAACCCAGCGTCTCTGCCCACCGGATCTGCTCCAGGTTCTCACGGTAGAGCTGGCCGAAGGGTATCCCCCACTGGGGAGGGCTGCGGAAGTCATACCAGAGGCCGAACCGGACAGATGGCGCCTCCATGGTGTCGCCTCCTCTCCTGCGCCTGCCGTCCGCTGGCCGGGGCGGCGGGCCCCGGTCCCCTACCCGACGCTGCGACGGACGATGTAGTCCCTTTCCACCCCGGGCATCACCCCCTGTCGGCGCCGCCGAGGGCCGTTTGACGGCTATATAGGCCCCGGCGCCGCCCCTGTCAAGGCGAGCGCTCCTCCCAGAAGCGCACGATGCCCCGGAGGAGCCCCTGGCTGATCACTTCCAGGGCGTCCGGCCGCTGCAGGAAAGCAACATCGACAGGGTTGCTGAGGAAGAGCACTTCCACCAGGGCCCCCGCCTGCCACGTCCCTTTGCGCACCAGACGGTCGTTGTTGCCCAGGACGTAGAGACGACCGTAAGGCTTGTAGTTGTCGCTCTTGATGCCGCGGTCCACCGCCGCGTGCCCGGCGGCCTGCAGCGCCTCCACCAGCGAGTACAGGAGCGTCCGGGCCAGGAGACGGTTCTCCTCCATCCAGGGGCCGGTATCGGAGTAGTAGACCTCGCTCCCTCTGACGGAGGGGTCGGAGAGCCCGTTGAAGTGGATGGATACCAGCACCTGGGGGGCGAAGGCGTTGAGGAAGTCTATCTTGGCCTGCGCCCTCTCCCACGCCTCGATGCGACCGTTGCCGTCCTCGTCCCGGCCCTGAGGGAGCAGTTCTCCCTGCTCGTCACGAGTCACGCAGACCAGGAACCCCTGGGCCTCCAGGAGGGGCTTCAGGCGGTAGGCCACCTGGAGAGTCAGCACATGCTCGTCGAACAGGACACGCCCGGTGGCGTCCCTGGCGCTGGCGCCGGGGTAGCGGGCGTCATGGCCGGGATCGAGACAGATACGGCCGCGTCCCGTAGCCTCCTGGAGGGCCGGGGAGGGTCCGGCCTGGGGGACGCTGCTGGCCCCCTCGCCGGGGCCTGGGGGGCCCTCCTGGGCCGACGGCGCCAGCGGAGTCCCTCCCCCGCACCCTAGCGCGAGGGCGATGGCGACCGCCACCGCCAGCAGACCGCTCGCACGCCCACCCATGTCCCCTGCTCCCAGGCATTTTAGCACCGTCCCGTCGGCGGCGTCCCTTTCGAGCCGCTTTCGCAATGCAGTCTATATACTGGCGACCGGCCACTCCCGGACGGCCGGTGCTATAATGGCCCCCGTCAAGCTGAGGAAGGGAGGTGGGGCCATGTGTGTCACCTGTGGCTGCGGCCAGCTCGAGGAGAACCACGGCGATCCCCGCAACATCACCCTCTCGCAGTTCCGTGAGGCCGCCCAGGCAGCGGGCGTGGACATGCAGCAGCTCCAGCAGAACATCCAGCAGGGGCTGCAACAGGCGCAACAGCGCTAGTCAAGGGCCGGGGCCGGAGGGGTAGCCCCTCCGGCCCCCGGCATCCTCGAGCACTCCCATGCGGCTGCGGAGGCTTTGGGACGGCATCCCTGTAGCGGGCGGACGGTGGACCGTCCGGGACGTGGTTCAGGGACGGCCGCTGGGCCATCCCAGCCATCCCTTTCTCTCCCATTTCCCCATGGCGCTGCCCGTGGCCGCTCTCGCCCTGGACGTGGCCTCCCGCCTGCGCGATGACCCGGCACTGCCGCGGGCAGCCTACTATAACCAGGTCATCGCCCTGAGCGTCCTCGTCCCTACCGCCCTGACAGGGTTGGTGGACTATCTGACCATGGTGCCGGGCTCCCGCAAGCGCCGCCTGGCCACCTATCATCTCCTCTCCCAGGTGACGGCCGCCGGGCTCTTTGCCCTGAGCCTGGTGCTGAGGGCTGCCCGGCCCGGGGGACGGACAGCGCCGGCGCCCCTGGCCCTGCAGGCGCTGGGCTGCCTGGCCCTGATGCTGGGCGGCTACCTGGGCGGCACCCTAGTCTACCGACAGGGCATGCGGGTGAGCGTGGAGCCCTGACGTCCGCGGCCCGGCCAGGGGCGGCCGCCCGGCCGGGCAGGAGGACATCGCTGATGGGGGAAAGGGTGATTGACTGGGCCCAGCCCACCTGTTACACTCGATAACGTTCTAATAGACAGTAGAACATTGGGGGTCGAAGCCTTCCGAGGTCGGGCTCGGCCCTCTCTCTGTGTAAAGTCGGTACGGGCCCATGCGCAGGACCATCCCCTTCCGATTCTGGCCCCGTGGTGCGGGCGTCCCGTCCCCGCGGCCGGGGGCGACGGTGGGGGAGCGCCGGGCCCGGCAGGGGGAGGGAGAGAAGACCTAGGGGGCTCCCGCTCCCGCGGCAGGGACTGGACCGATGCTGACTACAGTGGTGGGGAACTACCCTAAAATACCTAACCGGCCGCGGCCGGCCCGCCTGCGTGCAGCCATCGCCCGCTTCGAGCGGGGCGAGATCGACACCGAGGAGCTGGCGAGGGTGGAGGACGAGGTGACGCTGGAGGTCATCCAGGAGCAGGTGGAGGCCGGCATCGACATTATCACGGACGGCCAGATCCGCTGGGAGGACGACCAGACCTACATCGCCCGTCGTCTCAAGGGTATCTCCATAAACGGGCTCGTCCGCTACCTGGACACCAATATGTACTTCCGCCAGCCGGTGGTGGAGGGAGAGGTGGAGTGGCAGGGGCCCATCCTCCTGCGGGACTACCAGTTCGCCGTCCAGCACAGCCCCAGGCCAGTAAAGGCGGTCATCACCGGCCCCTTCACCCTGGCCGCCCTCTCCAAGGACGCCCACTACAACGACCGCGCCCGCCTGGTGCTGGCCCTGGCCGATTGCCTGGCCCGGGAGGTGCGCCTGCTGGACGAGGCTGGCGCCCCCATCATCCAGGTGAACGAGCCCCTCATCCTGAAGCACCCGGAGGAGATGCCTCTCCTTGCCAAGGCGCTGGGCCGCATGCTGGAGGGCGTCCGCGCTGAGACCGCCCTCTACACCTGGTTCGGCAGCGTGGAGAGGGTCTATCGGGAGCTGCTGGCCCTGCCCTACGTCACCACCATCGGTGTGGACCTGGTCTCCTACGCCATCAACTGGCAGGTGGTGGGCCAGCACCCCCTGCCCCCTGGCAAGAAGCTGGCGGCCGGCATCGTCAACGGGCGCAACACGCGGCTGGAGGCGGTGGAGGAGATAGTGGGAGCGGTGCGTTACCTCAGCCGGGTCTGCCCCCCGGAGCGTCTCTACCTCAACCCGAGCTGTGGCCTTGAGTTCCTGCCCCGGGAGGTGGCCCAGGCCAAGCTGCGCCGCCTGGTGGAGGGTGTCCAGGCCGCCCGCCAGGCGTTGGGAATAGGAGAGAGCTAGGATGGCACAGGCGCTGATCACCTCCGCCGTGGGCTCCTATCCCAAGCCCGACTACCTGGTGCGGGCCCGCAACGCCCTCGCCCAGGGGAAGCTGGAGCTGTCGGAGCTGCGGGAGCTGGAGCGCAAGGCCACCGCCTTCTGGATCCGCCTCCAGGAAGACGTGGGGCTGGACGTCCTGGTCCACGGAGAGCAGGAGCGGGGCGACATGGTGGCCTACTTCGCCGGAGAGCGAGGCGGCACCCCCATCCAGGGTATGCGCCTGGGCGGACTGGTGCGCTCCTACGGCAACCGTTACTACCACAAGCCCATCATCGTCGACCGCCTCCGCTGGCCCGGCCCCATGACGGTGGAGATGTGGCAGTTCGCCCAGGGCCTCACCGACCGCCCGGTCAAGGGGATGCTCACCGGCCCCTACACCATGGTGGAGTGGTCCTTCGACGAGTACTACCCGACGCGCCGGGACGCCGTCATGGACATGGCCCGCGTCATCCGTCAGGAGGTGGAGGCGCTGGTGGCCGCTGGCTGCCGCTACATCCAGATAGACGAGCCGGCCATCCACACCCGGCCGGAGGAGGACTTCGACCTGGCGGTGGGGGCCTTCCGCGCCGTGGTGGAGGGGATCGACGCCGAGTTCCACACCCACATTTGCTACGGCGAGGTGGAGAAGATCTACCCGGAGATGCTGCGGCTCCCCGTCAAGCAGATCCACCTCGCCTTCAAGAACACTAACTTCGAGTACCTGAAGCTGCTGGAGCAGCACCCTTACGCCCCGGACAAGGACCTGGGAGCGGGAGTGGTGGACGTCCACAACCACCGCATAGAGACGGTGGAGGAGGTGGTGGAGGGGATAAAGCGGGTGCTCCGTCTGCTTCCTCCGGAGCGGGTCTGGATACTGCCGGACTGCGGTCTCAAGACCCGCACGGTGGAGGAGGCGGAGGCCAAGCTGCGCGTCATGGTGCAGGGGGTGCGCATGGTCAAGCGGGAGCTGGGCCTGGAGTAGCCGCTGCTACCCGCCGGCCTGGCCACCGCCCCAGCGAGGAGGCCGAAAAGCGATACCGGACTGAGGGGAGATGGAGAGGTACGCTACCGTCACCAAAGAGCGTGAGAGGACCGCCCTCGGCGTAGGCGTGGGCACCCACCTGCTCTGCGAGCTCTGGGAGTGCGACCGCGAGCTCCTGAACTCCCGGCGCTACCTGGTGCAGGTGCTGCGGCAGGCCGTAAAGGCCTGCGGCGGGACCCTCCTGGGGATCAAGTCCCACGCCTTCAAGCCATACGGGGTCACCGCCATCGCCCTGCTGGCCGAGTCCCACATATCCATCCACACCTGGCCAGAGCTGGGCTACGCCGCCGTGGACGTCTTCACCTGTGGCCGCACCATGGACCCCTACCGGGCCACGGAGTTGCTGCGGGAGGCGCTGCGGGCCCGCCGGGAGCAGCTCCTGGAGGTGCGCCGCGGCCCAGGGGTGACGCCCGATGGCTGACTCCTCCCAGGACGGACCTTTCTGGTTCACCGAGTCATTGCCTTCTTACTGGGACGAGAACCTCCGTACCCAGGTGAGAGTCCATCGCGTCCTGCACGAGGAGCGCACCCCCTACCAGCACATACAGGTCTTCGATGTCGGCAACTTCGGGCGGAGCCTCCTGCTGGACGGCATCGTCCAGACCAGCGAGGCCGACGAGTTCATCTATCATGAGATGGTGGCCCTTCTCCCCTGCCTCCTCCACGGCCGGCCGCGGGACGTCCTGGTCATCGGCGGCGGCGATGGGGGCGCCCTGCGCCGCGCCCTCGCCATGTCCACCGTCCGCCGGGCCGTCCAGGTGGAGCTGGACGAAAGGGTCATCCAGGTGAGCCGCCGTTTCCTGCCCTCCATCTCCCGCGGCGCCTTCGACGACCCCCGCGCTCAGGTCATCATCGGCGACGGCCTCGCCTGGGTGGCCCGCTTCCGTCGTCAGTTCGATGTCGCCATCGTAGACCTGACGGACCCCACCGATGAGGGCCCCTCCAGCCCCCTGTATGCGGCGCCCTTCTTCCGGGACCTGAAGCGGGCGCTGCGGGGGCGCGGCGTCCTCTCCATTCAGAGCGGCTCCCTCACCTTTCAGCCGGAGTGGGTGCGGCGGCTCAGGGAGGAGCTCTCCTCCGTCTTCCCTCACGTGCGGCTGCACACCGCCGTCGTCCCCTCCTACCAGGCGGGCCTCTTCGCCTTCCTCTTCGCCTCAGGGCGGCCCCTTCCCCGCCTGACCCCCGCTACCTTCGCCCGTCGGCTCTCGCTGGTGCAAGACGAGGTCAGATACCTGAGCTACGAGGTCTACCGGGCCTCCATGGCCCTCCCCCCTTACCTGGCCGAGAGGCTGGGCATCCCCCAGCGCTAGCGCCGCCCGAACTGACGGGCCAGGGCATCGGCCGTGAGCTGCAGCATGGTAGGCCGGCCGTGAGGGCAGGTATGGGGCGTCTGCGTCTCCTCCAGCCGGCGCACCAGCTCCCGCATCTCCTCCAGGGAGAGAGCCTTGCCCGCCCGCACGGCGGCGTGGCAGGCCAGCGTCATGGCCACCCTGTCCGGCGGCGGGGGAGTCCCCTCCCGCAGGCGGTCCAGCAGGGAGAGGACTGCCTCCCGAACGTCGCCTCCCCGAGCGGCCAGGAGGGAGGGCACCGACCGCAGCAGGTAGGCCCGCTCGCCGAAGGGCTCCAGCTCGAAGCCGTGGTCGGTCAGGGCCCCGGCGCACTCCTCCAGGGCCGCCGCCTGGGCCGGCGTCAGCTCCAGGAGGAGGGGCGGTAGAAGGCCCTGGCGCTCCACCTTTCCCCTGGCCCGCTGCGCCGCTATCTCCTCGAAGAGAACCCGCTCGTGGGCGGCGTGCTGGTCTATCAGATACATGCCGTCTGGCCCCTCCGCCACGATGTAGAGGTTGGCCACCTGGCCCACCACTCGCAGCAGGGGGAGGACGCGACGGGGCGTGGGCGAGGGCGGCTGCTGGGGGCGGGGGCCGGCCTCCTCCTTCCTGCGGGGTGGGGAGGCGGCCCGCTGCCAGAGGAGGGGAGCCTCCCGCCCGTCCGCGGTAGGGGATGCGGCGGCCGGGCGGGGCACCGGCGCCTCCGCCACCAGGGCAGCGCGGGTGGCCCTGGCCACCGCTCCCAGCACAGCTCCCTCCCGGCGGAAGCGCACCTCCGCCTTGGCCGGGTGGACGTTCACGTCCACCTCCCCTGGCGGCAGAGTGAGGGACAGCACCGCCACCGGGTGTCTGCCCGCGGGCAGCAGCCCCTGGTAGGCCTCTTCCAGGGCGAAGGCCAGCCGACGGTTCTGCACCCAGCGCCGGTTGACGAAGAAGCTGAGCTGGCCACGGCCCGCCCGGTGCAGATGGGGCGGCCCCACCAGCCCGGCCACCCGCACCCCCTCGTGCTCCCCGTCCACGGGGAGCAGGGCTCCCGCCGTCTCAACCCCGTAGACGGCGGCCACGGCGTCCCGCAGTTCGCCGGAGCCCGGGGTGGCCAGCAGGCGTCGACCGTCCACCAGCAGGGAGAGTCGCACCTCCGGATAGGCCAGGGCGTAATGGGAGACCACCTGGGCGATGGCCTGGGCCTCCCCCTGGGGGGAGCGGAGGAACTTGCGCCGCGCCGGGTGCCGGGCGAAGAGACCGGTCACCGTCACCACGGTGCCCGGGGACATCCCCCGCTGGCCCCTCGCCACCACCCGTCCCCCCTCCAGCCGCACCCAGGCCCCCTCCTCTCGCTCCGGGGGACGGGAGGCCAGCTCCACGTCGGCCACGGCGGCGATGGAGGGGAGGGCCTCGCCCCGGAAGCCCAGAGTGTCGATGGCCCACAGGTCTTCGGCGCTGGCTATCTTGCTGGTGGCGTGACGGGCGAAGGCCAGCTCCAGCTCCTCCTCGGCAATGCCGCAGCCGTCGTCGCTGACGCGCACCAGCTCCAGCCCCCCACCCCTGACCTCGATGGCGATGCGGCGGGCGCCGGCGTCCAGGGCGTTCTCCAGCAGCTCCTTGACCACGGAGGCCGGCCGCTCCACCACCTCCCCGGCGGCGATGCGCTCCGCCACCTCCGGCGGCAGCACCCTTATGGCCATCCCCGGCCCCCCTGCCCTCGCCGTGGCGGCGCCTCCGCCAGCCCCTGGCGGGCCCTCTCCCGCAGCTCGTAGAGCTTGGTGAGGGCCTCCAAGGGGCTCATGCCGTCCACCTCCAGCTCCGCCAGCTCCTGCAGTAGCTCCAGCCCGGGCACCAGGAGGGGTAGCTGGACGGCCGGCGGCCTCTGGGGGCGGCGCGCATCGCCCCCGCGCCTGGCCTCCAGCTCCTGCAGCAGCTCCTGGGCGCGGGAGACCACCGCCCGGGGCAGCCCCGCTAGCTGGGCCACGTGGACGCCGTAGGAGCGGTCGGCGCCGCCGGGCAGGACGCGGTGGAGGAATACCACGCGGCCCCCCTCCTCCGCCACCGCCACGTGGTAGTTGCGCACCCGGGGCAGGAAGGATGCCAGCTCCACCAGCTCGTGATAGTGGGTGGCGAAGAGGGTCTTGGCCGCCACCTCCGGCCGGTTGTGGATGAACTCCACGACGGCGCGGGCAATGGCCATGCCGTCGTAAGTGCTGGTGCCGCGGCCTATCTCGTCGAACAGCAGGAGGGAGCGGGGCGTGGCGTTGTGGAGGATGGCGGCCGTCTCCACCATCTCCACCATGAAGGTGGAGCGGCCGGCGGCTATATCGTCCACGGCGCCGATACGGGTGAATATGCGGTCCACCAGGCCGATGCGGGCAGCGGCGGCGGGGACGAAGCTCCCCACCTGGGCCATGAGGACGATGAGGGCCACCTGCCGCAGGTAGGTGGACTTGCCGGCCATGTTGGGCCCCGTGAGGACGATTATCTGGGCCTCGTCGCTGGAGAGATGGGTATCGTTGGGGACGAACTGCCCCTCCCCCAGCATCCGCTCCACCACGGGGTGGCGACCGTCCTTGATCCAGATCTCGTCCCCCTCGTGCACCTCGGGGCGGACGTAGCCGTAGCGGGCGGCCGCTTCGGCCAGGGCGCAGTAGACGTCCACCTCCGCCACCGCCCCGGCTGTGCGGAGGACGCGGTCGGCGGCCGCCGCCACCTGTCCGCACACCTGCTGGAACAGCTCCCGCTCCAGCTCCACCTGCCGCTCCCGGGCGTGCAGGATGCGGTACTCCAGCTCCCGCAGCTCTGCCGTGACGAAGCGTTCTCCCCCCACCAGGGTCTGGCGCCGCTCGTAGTCCGGCGGCACCAGGTGCAGGTTAGGCCGGGAGACCTCGATGTAGTAGCCGAAGACCTTGTTGTAGCCCAGCTTCAGACTCTTGATGCCGGTGCGCTCACGTTCCCTCCGCTCCAGATCGGCCAGCACCTGACGGGCGTCCTGGGCCAGGGCGCGAGCCTCGTCCAGCTCCGCCGAGAGGCCAGCCCGTATGACGCCCCCTTCGTCGAAGCTGTTGGGAGGGTCGTCTACCAGGGCGCCCCGCACCAGGGCCACCACATCGGCGCAGGGGCTGAGCCGCCCCAGCAGCTCTTCGTGCAGGGCGCGGGAGCCGGGGGGGAGCCGCTCCAGGTCCCAATCCAGGGCCTGCCGCAGCGCTTCCACCAGCTCCAGCCCCCGGGCGAGGGCTACCAGGTCCCGTGGAGTGGCCACCCCGGAGCCGACGCGCCCCATGAGCCGCTCCAAGTCCGGCATCTTGGCCAGGACCTGGGCGACGCGGCCGCGTCGCACCGCCGAGCTGTGGAAGAGCTCCACGCAGTCCTGACGACGGCGTATCGCCTTTATGTCGAGCAGAGGCTGGCCCAGCCAGCGCCGCAGCAGCCGTGCCCCCATGGCCGTGCCGGTGAGGTCCAGCACGGAGAGGAGGGAGGCCCCGCCCTCGGCCCGGAGGGAGCGGAATATCTCCAGGTTGCGGCGGGTCTGGGCGTCCAAGAGCATGTAGGCGCTGGCGTTGTAGACCAGGAGACGGGAGACGTTGGGGAGGGCGGCCCGCTGGTTCTCCTCCAGGTAGCGCAGGAGGGCGGCGGCCGCCCGGGTGGCCAGGGGCATCCCCTCCAGGCCCAGGGCGTCCAGCGCCGGGGCGCCGAAGTGGGCGAGAAGCCTCCCCGCCGCCCATTCCCCGTCCGACGCCTCCTCCGGCAGGGGGCCGCGACAGGCCGGGTGCTCCCCCAGCTCCAGGTCGACGGGGGCCAGCAGCTCCGCCGGACGCAGCCGCTCCAGCTCCACGGCCAGGGCCGACAGGGGCAACTGGGTACAGGCGAACTCCCCGGTGGAGATGTCCGTATAGGCGAGGCCGGCCGCATCGCCCTCCGCCACCACGGCGGCCAGATAGTTGTTGCTGCGCTGGTCCAGGAGACCCTCCTCCACCAGGGTGCCCGGTGTCACCACCCGCACCACCTCGCGGGCCAGGAGCCGTCTGCCCGGCGCGGGCTGCTCCACCTGCTCGCAGATGGCCACCTTGTAGCCCTTGGCGATGAGCCGCGCCAGGTAGGAGTCCAGGGCATGATGGGGGACGCCGGCCAGCGGCACCCGCTTCCCCTTGCCCACCGGGCGGGAGGTGAGGGCTATTTCGAGCTCCCGGGCCACGGTGCGGGCGTCATCGTCGAACGTCTCGTAGAAGTCGCCCAGGCGGAAGAAGACGATGGCGTGAGGGTACCGACGCTTGATCTCGAGATACTGACGCCGCAGCGGTGTCTCGGCCATACAGCGCTCCCCGCGCTTTGGGACAATTATACAGTGCCTTAGACGTTTTAGCCTTAACCGTCAGGCCGGGGCGGCCGGAGGAGGCGGGCCGCCTCAGGCGAAGGCGTCCAGCACCTGGATGCCCTGGGGCGCCAGCTCCTTACAGGCGTGGCAGCGGATGCAGAGCCCCTGGTCTATCCGGTAGCCGCCGTTATCACGGACGATGGCGCCGGTGGGACAGATCTCGGCGGCAGCCGGCAGGTTGGGGTCGTCCCCCGCCACCTCGTAGCGGACGAGGCCGCGGCAGGCCTTGGCGGGGCAGCGGCGACGCTCCAGGTGCTCCTGGACCTCCTCCGGGAAGAGGTTCAGGAGGGACATGATGACGGTGGGGGCTGCCTGGCCGTGCACGCAGTTGGAGTAGCGCATGGAATCGGCCAGCATGCGCATGAGCTGCAGGTCCTCCGGCCGGCCCCTGCCCCGGGAGATGCGCCGCACGATCTCCAGCAGCCGCCGCGTCCCGGCGAAGCAGGTGGTGCAGCGGCCGCAGGACTCGTCCTCAGCGAACCACTCGAAGTAGACGGCCAGGTCCACCACGCAGGAGGAGTCGTCCAGCACCACCAGGCCGCCGGAGCCCATGAACATCCCCAGCTCGCGGAAGGGCTCCGGCTCCAGGGGCAGGCCGTCCTCGGCCAGGACGCGGGAGGCCGGCACCACGCCGGAGAGGGGACCGCCGGGCTGCACCGCCTTGAGGCTCCTGCCCTCGGGGATGCCGCCCCCGGCCACCATGATGACATCCCGCATGGGAGTGCCCAGAGGGACCTCCAGCACCCCCGGCCGCATCACCTGGCCAGAGAGGCTGAACATCTTGGTCCCCTTGTGGCGCTCGCTGCCTACGGCGGCGTACCAGGCGGCACCGTGGCGCAGGATGAGGGGAGCGTTGGCGTAGCTCTCCACGTTGTTGACGTTGGTGGGCTTGCCGAAGACGCCGGACTGGGCGGGGTAGGGAGGCCGTATCTTGGGCATCCCCCGCACGTCCTCGATGGAGGCGATGAGGCCCGTCTCCTCGCCGCAGACGTAGGAGCCAGCGCCCCGCACCACCTCCATGTCGTAGGCGAAGCCGGAGCCCAGGATGTCGTTGCCCAGGAGCCCCTTGGCCCGCGCCTGCTCCAGCGCCCGGTTCATCCGCTCGTTGGCCAGGGGATACTCGTCCCGGATGTAGATGTAGCCGTAGGAGGCGCCGGTGGCCCAGGCAGCGATGACCATTCCCTCGATGATGAGCTGCGGGTCGCCCTCCAGCAGATTACGGTTGACGAAGGAGCCAGGGTCACCCTCGTCGGCATTGCAGATGAGGTATTTGGGGCCGCCGCGAGCCTGGCGCAGGAAGTCCCACTTGCGGCCGGTGGGGAAGGCGGCGCCGCCGCGCCCCCAGAGGCCGGAGTCCAGCACCTCCTGGATGACGGCCTCCGGCTCCATGCCCAGGGCCCGCGCCAGCCCCTCATAGCCGCCGCGGGCGATGTAGTGCTCTATGTTCTCGGGGTCGATGACGCCCACGTTGGCCATGAGCCGCCGCACCTGGAGGCGCATCCAGTCGGTGCTGGCCAGGTCGGGGAGGTCGGCCACGGGGGTGCTGGCGTAGCGCTCCAGGGAGTCGCCTTCGTCCAGGAGGACGCCCAGCGCCAGCTCCCGGTGCACCCTGGTGTCGCCCAGGACGGCGTCCAGGAGAGCGGGGACGCGGTCGGCCGTCACCCGGCCGTAGAGGACACGGGGGAGGCCGGGCAGGTGGACGTCCACCACCGGGTCGGCGAAGCAGAGGCCTGGGCAGCCGACGATGAGGAGGTGGGCGGGTTCGCCCCGCCGGGCCAGCTCGCGTCGCAGGGCGTCCAGGGTCTCGGCGGCGCCGGCGGCGCGGCTGCAGGTGGCCAGGGGGAGGCGTATCAGCGGCCGCTCGGGCTGGGCATAGGGCCGCCAGGCGGCCTCCGCCGCCTCCCGCAGCGTTCGCAGGGCCCCGGAAACGTCGGCCATCTCCCCGTCCCTAGCCGCGGCGGGCCTCCTCCTGTAGCTGGCGGGCCAGGCGGATGGCCCCGCTCACCGTCAGGGGGCCTATATAGCGGCCGCCCACCCGCACCAGGGGGGCCAGATGGCAGGTGCCATCGCACTGGACGAGCCGGAGGCCGATGGCGCGGTCGGGCGTCGCCTCGTTCATGCCTACTCCCAGCACCGCCTCCAGGGCCAGGCGGATGTTGCGGGAGCCCTTCAGCAGGCAGGCCGGGCCGCTGCACCACTGGATCTCCACCCGCGGCGGCGGCTCCGTCCGTATCTCCGAGTAGAAGGATATGGTGCCGAAGATGAGGGCCGGGGTGGTCTTGAACCGGGCGGCCAGGAAGGGAATGGCCAGCTTGGGCACGTAGCCGAACTCGTGCTGGATGCGGTGCAGGGCGTCCAGGAGATCGGCCCGGTCCGGCTCCAGGTCGGCGATGAGGGACTTCACCCTGGCCAGCAGGTCAGGGTCTTCGTCGACGAACTCGACGACGCTGTAGCGAGAGGAGTGCCTGGAGGTGAGGCCCATCCTTCCCTGCTCCGTTCGCAGCAATTGTAACCATCTTCACCAGCCTAGCGCAATCGCCGAGGGCCGGGCGGCTGTCTCAGTCTAGGCGCGGGGCGGCGTAGGAGACGGCAGCCAGGTCCTCCGCCACCAGGGAGGCCACCGTCTCCCCCAGGCGGATGCTGTAGTTCTGTCCCCGGTCCTCGGGGAAGATCTGGCCCATGTTGGCCAGGTAGAGGCCCTGGACGGGAGTGCGGTGGGGCGGCACCCGCCCGGCGTTCTCCACCGTGAAGACAGGCTGGGCGTCAGGGCCGCGGAAGAGCCAGCGGCCGGTCACCCAGGAATCGTCGAAGGCGGGGTTGATGCGCCCCAGGTAGGGACGGTAGAGGCGCCACAGCTCCTCCTCGTCCATGCGGAGCAGGGGGGAGTCCTTGGAGAGGTAGTTGGAGATGTAGAGGACGTGCTGGCCACCGTAGTGCTCGGGGCCGATGAAGTTGGTGTGCTCGATGACGGCCAGGAAGGGGAAGCCTCTGTCGGTTATGTTGAGCCAGTAGATGTGGCTGAGGGGGCGCTTCAGGGACAGTACCAGGCAGAGGGCGTCCTGGTAGGGTATGGCCTGGCAGAGGGAGGCGTAGTCCGGGGGCAGCTCCGGCACCAGGCGCAGAAAAGTGCGGTTGGCCACCGTCGCCACCACCGCCTCAAAGGGCTCGCTGCGGCCGTCTTCCAGCAGGAGGCCCCAGGCCCTGCCGTCCCTCACCGCCACGCGCGCCACCGGCTGACCAGCGTGGAGGTGGCCGCCAAGGGCGCGGATGCGGGCTACCAGCTCATCCACGTAGAGGCCGAAGGAGCCCAGCATGTAGCCCAGCACCTCCCGCTGCATCGGCCCGCCCCGGCGAGAGGAGAAGCGCAGTCGCACCTTGTTCCACAGCCAGACCATGGAGACCTGGTCCGCCATATCGCCGAACTTGCCGCGGAAGAGGGGCCCCCAGACCACCTCCCAGTTGCGCTGCCCGGCGAAGCGGACGATCCAGTCCCTGGCCGTGATATGCAGGAAGCGCTCGCCGTCCCGCTGACGTCGCAGGTAGAGGGCCATGAGCCCCAGGCGGAGGCGGTCCATCAGGGACACGGGCGTGAAGCGCAGGAGGTCTACGGGGGTCACGAAGTCGTACAGCCGGCCCTGGTAGAAGATACCCACTTTAGAGTCCCGCCAGACCAGCCGCGGCCCCAGGCCCAGCTCCTGGACCAGGGCGATGAAATCGCTGTCGGTGGTGAAGATGTGGTGGTAGAAGCACTCCAGGCGGCCGCCCCCCACCTCAAAGGTGCGCACCAGGCCGCCCCAGTAGGGGCTCGCCTCGTAGACGTGGACATCGTAGCCCCGCTGGAGGAGCCGGTAGGCCGCCGTGAGGCCGGCCACCCCCCCGCCGATGATGGCCACGCGCCTTCGCTCCCGGCTCATTCCGCCGTCTCCACCGCTGCCGGCACCCTCTCCTTACGGAAGAGCTGCCCCAGGGGCAGGTTCATCCCCCACAGGAAGAGGAGCCCCGCCGCGATGACGGGCACCAGCAGCAGTCCGTGCAGGGCCACTGCATAGGCGGAGGCGGTGGCCGAGCCCACGCCGGCCGCCACCAGCACCCGCCGCGACGCCCACTCGAAGGGGCCGACTCCTCCCGCCGTGGAGGGGATGATGATGGCCAGGTTGGCCGCCCCGGCCAGCACCAGGTACACGGCGAAGGGCTCCCCCACCTGGAAGGCCCTCCCCACCAGGTAGTACATGGCCCCCTCCAGCAGCCAGGCGACGCCGCTGACCAGCGCCACCGCCCCCAGGACGAGAGGCGAGCGAAGCGCCGCCAGGCCCTCCACGAACGAGGCCAGATAATCGGCGGCGCGGGCCTGCCAGCGCTCCGGCAGGAGCCTCAGGGGGTGGGCCAGCAGCCGCGTCCCCCACTCCGTGGCCGTCAGCCAGAGGCCCAGCAGAAAGGCGGCCACCAGGAGGCCGGCGGCGGCCACCGTCAGCAGCCGCAGGGAGCCCTGCAGCCCCACCAGCGCCCCGGCGAAGGCCAGCATGGCCACCAGCACCAGGCCGTCCAGCACCCGCTCCACGGCCACGGTGCCCAGCACCGCCATCTTGGGGAGCTGCTGGCGCTCCCCCAGTATGTACGTCCGCACCAGTTCCCCCAGGCGCACAGGCAGCAAGTTGTTGGCCATGTAGCCTATCATCACCACCGGGTACAGGGAGAAGGTGGATATGCGGGCCAGATGCCTCAGTAGATAGCCCCAGCGAAGGGCCCGGAACCAGGCGGCCACGAACCACAGGGCGACGGCGGCGACAGCCCAGCGATAGTCCCCCCGGGAGAGGACGTCCCACAGCTCACGGGGATGAGTGCTGGCGAAGAAGAGCCCCAGGAAGACGGCTGTCCCCAGGAGCCCCAGCCACACCTTGGCGTTGCGTCGTAGCCATGGCCCCACTACCCTTCCCCCCTTAGAGAACGCACAATGCCCAGTATAGGCGCCGGAGCGGATAGGCTCAAAAGGGTCGCCTCCCCCTCCTGCCAGCGGGTGCCCTGCGTCGCGCCCTCCCTGGGGAAGTAGGCCAGCAGGTCCACGGAGCCGCACCAGGGACAGCGGTCGTCCTGCCCCCGCTCGGCGGAGACGGGGGCCGGCGGCACGCGGTCCTTCATATAGCGCCACCAGTTGCCCCAGGTAGAGGGCTCGACCGCATCGCGCCCCAGGGCCACCAGCGACTGCCCCAGCCCTCCCTGCTCCAGCCGGCGGTAGACCTCGGGGAACCACCAGCGCAGAGGGAAGCGGTAGGGCGGATCGTAGCGCTCACGGTAGCGCTCCATGAGATGGTCCCTCTCCACCGCCACCACGACCACCGCCCCCGCCGGCGGCACGAACCCTTCGCCCAGCCGCTGGTAGCGCACGTCCCGATAGTCCCGCAGGTACCAGTGCCAGGGCCAGGCGTAGGAGGCATCGGTGACGTCGATGACGATGGGCAGGTCTCGGCCCAGGCCTGTCTGGCGGGCGTAGTCATCGATGCGTTCGACCACGTCCGGCAGCCAGGGCGAGGTCTGGGTGTAGACCAGCATCTCCCGGGGGACGTCCCCGTACCGGAAGGAGGCGACGATGCCCGTCCTCACGCTGAGGGCGAAGAGGGGCACCAGGGCCACCAGGGCCGCCGTCGCCAGCCCGCGTCGGAATGCCAGGGCCGCCAGGCTGCCCGCGCCCAGGGCCAGGAGCGCCAGCTTGGCAGTCGACCACTCCTCCGGCCCGAAGGCGGCCAGCAGGGCCATCCCTCCCCAGAGTAGCGCCACAGCCAGAGGCAGGAGGAGCCCCCGCAGGCTGGCCGCCGCCCGGGGCAGCAGCCTCCCCAGGGTGTGCCCCGCCAGCAGGGAGAGGGGCAGCGCCATATGGACCGATAGCCAGGGCATCTTCTCCCCCGTCAGCGAGTAGGCGAAGATGGCGCCGGCCAGCCAGAAGACCAGGAACCGCTCCCACATGCTCCCCTGCACGGCCAGGAAGAGGGCCAGGGCGCTCAGGGGAACCAGAAAGGCCAGTTGCCCCTGCCCGGGCGGCGGGCCGCCCCGGGCGGCGAAGAAGAGGAGCAGCCCCAGGACAGTCACGGCGGTGAGGAGCCAGGAGCGAGGCCCTCCCCGCAGGCAGTAATAGAGGAGGGCCGGGCCGGCCACCGCCAGGGCCAGGAACTCGTAGGCGGGCAGCAGCACCAGGTAGTAGAAGTCGGGCTGGGCACCACGGCGCACGTCGTGCTGGGCCAGCCAGTAGTCCACAGAGCCCCAGACGCCGGTGGCCAGCCCCGCCAGATTGGTGAAGAAGCTGGTGTAGAGGAGGATGTAGGGGGCCCAGAAGACCAGGGCCAGGGGCCACCACTGGCGACGCCAGGCCACACCCACCGCAGCCCCCGCCGCCAGCAGGGCCAGGGAGGTGGCCCACCCCAGCACCTGCTCCCGGGTGATGGCCCCCCAGGGCGATTCCCAGGCCACCTGGGCCAGGTCGCGGTCTCGCACGCTCAGCCAGGCCAGGGGCACCTGCACGGCCGCAGCGAAGAGGGGGAGGGAGAGCGTCCCCATCAGCACCAGCAGGTCGCCGGCGGGATGCCAGCGCACCAGGCCCAGCCGCTCCCGCCAGGGGCGCAGCAGAGGCCACAGGGCGGCCACGGCCCAGGCGCCCGCTACCAGGAGAGGTAGCCCCAGCACCCGCCATGGGGAGCGCTGTCCGTGGGCCGGCGTCACCTGCTCCCAGTAGACGAAGGCCAGCCAGAAGTCCAAGAACAGGAGGAAGATGGCCAGGTGCAGGAAGGTGTTCTCCATGGTGCTGAAGCTGAGGGAGAGGAGGAAGGCCAGGCCATAGAGGTAGCGGGGCCGGCCCTCGTCCAGGTAGCGCCAGAGGCAGACCACTATCCCCAGGGTGAGGAGGGCCACCAGGGCATCGTCCCGCGCGAAGCGACTGAAATAGAGCAGCACGGGCGAGAGGGCCAGGAGGAAGGACGTCGCCAGGGCCCCCGCCCGCCCCAGGTAGGGACGCAGGAGGACCGGCAGGGCCAGCAGGGCGACCCCCGCCAGGGCATAGGGCAGGCGGGCCGTGACATCGCTCACGCCGAAGAGGAAGTAAGAGAGGGCGGTCAGGAAGAACTTCAGGGGGCCGTGCATCATGGGCATGTGCTCGTAGACGCCGTCACGGTAGAGGAGCCAGGAGTAGAAGGCATGCAGGCTCTCGTCATGGTGGAGGGCCCGCGAGCCCAGGTCCCATAGGCGCAGCCCGGCCCCCAGTGCCACAGCCGCCAGGTAGCCCGCCCCCTCCCAGGAGAGGCGGACTGGCCTCGCCAGTGCCTCCTCCAGGGAGACGCCGAAGGCCCGGCCGGCGGGCGCTGTCCTCTCCCTCATGGCGACCGCTGGAAGAGCTGGACCTCAACCCTGTTCGGAGGGCCGTAGGGCTGACGGTGGACCAGCCAGCGCCACAGCCCCCTCAAAGTCCAGGCGGGGGGATGCCAGTCCTCGGCTATCGTCATCGGCGCTCCTCGAGGCTGGAAGCCGCGGGGCGGCGGCACTCCCGCTCTATCTATGTAAACGGTCGAGCGCTGGGGAGGGTCACCCAGGGCCAGGGGCAGCCCACGCAGGTGCCAGCCCAGGGCCGGCGCCACCTCCCTTGCCAGGGCCACCGGCGCCCCGTCGCCAGGGCGGGATGAGAGCTCGCGCGCCAGCCCCTGGAGGGCAGGCGTGGGCCGCGGCCCCAGGGCGAACTCGCTCCCCGCTCCGAAGGCCACCGCCCAGGCCGAATGGAGGGCGAAGAGGAGCCCTCCCGCCGCCCCTGCTAGCCCCAGGCCAGCGAGGGCGCTCCCGCCCGTCCGCTCCCTCGCCGTCCAGGTGAGGGCCAGCAGACCCAGCGCTCCTGCGGCCACCGCCCACGGCCCCAGGGCGGCGGAGGCCCCGGCCGCCCAGCGGGACAGCGCCACCCCACCGAAGACGAGGTAGACAGCCACCAGGCCCGCCAGAGCCCAGGCCGCGCCCCCGCCAGCGGCCAGGGCCTCCAGGAGCCGCCACAGGACCCAGCCCCCCAGCAGGGCCAGGGGCAGGAGCAGGGCCGGGGCATCGCCCGACTCTGCCCGCCCGCTCAGGGCCAGCACCAGCAGCCCCGTGAGCGCCCAGACCAGGAGGAAACGCTGCAGCGGGCGGAGGGCGCCTCCCCCTTTCCCTGCCCAGGCGGCCAGCAGAGCCAGCGCACCCCCCAGCCCGGCGGCGCACAAAGGCCAATCATAACCCAAAAAGAGCCATCGGGGGGCTGTGCCCGGGCCCTCTGCGGAGAGAAGAGAGGCCAGCAGGTGGAGACCGGGCAGGGCCAGGCTGGGGCCGCCCAGCCAGGACCCGACCATCGTCAGCGCCAGGGCGAGGAGGAAGGCCAGGACGGCCAGCGTCGTCGTCCCGGGCGAGGCGACGAGGCCGGCCAGCGCCCGTCGCAGCTCCGGCGCGCCTCGCCAGCAGCCCTCCAGGGCCAGGAAGGCGCCCAGCGCCAGCAGCGTCGTCACCGCCACGGCATCGGCGCCCAGGGCGAGGCCGGTCAGGAGGGCCAGGGGCAGCAGCGCTCGGCGTCGGCCCCGCAGCCAGGCGAAGAAGGAGACCAGGAGCAGGAGAGAGAGCAACGCCCCCAGGCTGCCGGGGAGGGCAGAGCGGGCGCTGGCCACCGCCAGGGGCGAGAGGGCCAGAAGGGCGGCTGCCAGGAGGGCTGGCCCGCGGCCCAGCTCCCGACCCAGGAGATAGAGGGCGGGGACCGCGGCCGTCCCGGCCAGGGCGGGGACGAGGCGGGCCGCGCCATCGCCATCGGCGCCGGCGCGGAAGAGAACGGCCATGAGGTCACCCGTCAGGCCCAGGGGGCCGTCCAGGGGGGCCAGGCCCCGGGCGGCCAGCCAGGCGGAGAAGGCGTAGGCCCCCTCGCTCAGGTGGAGCGGGCCGCGGCCCAGGTCTGCCAGACGAAGGCCGGCCGCCCCCGCGCTGACCGCCAGGAGGGCGAGGGACGCCAGGTGGGGCGGGGACAGGGCCCTCGGGCCGCCGGGGAGCGGAGGGCGGGCCGAGGGGGCGGGCCGCCGGGGGATGGCCCGCGGTCGGGCTCCGGGAAAGGACGTCACCGAGCGAAGAGCGAGGTCACGAACTCCTGCGGGTCGAAGACCTCCAGGTCGTCGGCGCCCTCGCCGGTGCCGATGAACAGCACCGGCAGCCCCAGCTCGTGAGCGATGGCGAAGACGATGCCTCCCTTGGCCGTGCCGTCCAGCTTGGCCAGGAGGACGCCGGTCACTCCCACCGCCTCAGTGAAATAGCGGGCCTGCTGGAGGGCGTTCTGGCCGGTGGTAGCGTCCAGCACCAGCAGCACCTCGTGGGGCGCCTCGGGGATGCGACGCTGGATGACGCGGTGCACCTTCCGCAGCTCCTCCATCAGGTTCGTCTTGGTGTGGAGGCGGCCCGCCGTATCAATGATGACCAGATCGGCGCCGCGGCTCTCGGCGGCGGCCAGGGCATCGTAGACCACGGCCGCCGGGTCGGCCCCCTGCTGATGGGCCACCACATCGGCACCCACCCGCTGGCCCCACTCCCGCAACTGGTCGATGGCGGCCGCCCGGAAGGTGTCGCCGGCCGCCAGGAGGACGCGCATCCCCTGGGAGCGGTAGGCGTGGGCCAGCTTGCCTATGCTGGTGGTCTTCCCGGTGCCGTTGACTCCCACCACCAGCACCACCGCCGGCCGGGGCCAGGGGCCTTCTCTCCCCCAGAGCTGGCCCCGCCGGCCGTCCACCTGGAGGAGGGCCACCAGCTCTCGTTGCAGGGCCGTCAGGGCACCCTGGGGGTCGCGTATGCCCTCGCGTCTCACCCGCTCTCTCAGCCGCTCCAGGAGGCGCATGGTGGTGGCCACGCCCACGTCCGCCGCCAGGAGGGTCTCCTCCAGCTCCTCCCACACCGGCTCGTCCAGGCCGCGCTGAAAGAGCCCACCGATGCGGGAGAACCAGGTCCGCTGCGTCCGCTCTACCGCTTCCTGGGTGCGACGTCCTCGTCCGAACAGGCCCAACATCTCTCCGGGGAGAGGATATCAGGGGCCGGTGGGAGGGTCAAAGGCCAGGGCCAGCGGGCTTGACGGGGGCGGCCTCCGGCTGCCATACTGCGCCATGTCCATGAAGGTGCCCGACCTGGCAGCCGTGGAGAACACGCCTTGAGGGCCATCGCTCAGGTGGCGGCCCTCGCCGCCGTCCTAGCCCTCCTCCTCTCCTCCCCCAAGGCATCCCTGGCCGCCGGGGAGGAGAACCCCTACCCACCGGGCGGCATCGGCTACGACCTCTCCTGGCCCCAGTGCGACGACACCCTGGACGCCCTCTCCTTCGACTTCGCCATCATCGGGGTGACGGGAGGGCGCGCCTTCACCCAGAACCCCTGCCTGGGCGCCCTCTTCCGGTGGGCCAGCTCCGCCCCCACGGCCCCCTCCCTCTACATGAACCTGAACTATCCGGCGGGCTCCACCGCCACCAATGGCCTGAGGGGGCCCATGGGGGAGTGCCGTCGCAGCGACAAGGCCTGTCAGGCCTACAACTACGGCTACAACGCCGCCCAATACGCCCTCGCCTATGCCGCTTCTCAGGGAGCCTCGGCCCGGGTGTGGTGGCTGGACATCGAGACCACCAACACCTGGTCCAAGCGGACGGAGCTGAACGCTCTGGTCATCCAGGGGGCCATCGACTACCTGCAGGAGCAGGGGCGCACGGTGGGCATCTATTCCACTCGCCGGCAGTGGGGGATCATCGCCGGCGATTTCAGCCCCGGCCTGCCCATCTGGGTGGCGGGAGCGGGCGACCTCCAGGGCGCCCAGGCCCGCTGCGCCGACCCTACCTACTGGTTCGCCGGGGGGACGCCCTGGCTGGTCCAGTTTCCCCTGAACGGCTACGGTGGGGACTACGCCTGCCACACCGGCTAGGCCCCAGCCCTGCGTCCAGCGAACAGGCAGTCAGGGGAAGACACGCTGCAGGAAGCGGCGCGCCCGGGCTTTTCGCCCCGGCGGAGACCAACGAGGGCTGGTCCATGCGGCAGGTGTCTGGCCGGCTGCCCTCGCCTATAATCAGCGCTAGGACGGACAGCGGAGGGGACCCATGACCTTTTCCATATTCGATCTCCTCTGGATCTTCTTCATCCTGGCCGCCCTCCAGCCCGCCATACAGCGCCGCCTCCTCATGGCGCAGCGGATGCGCCTCATCCGGGAGATAGAGCGGCAGCGGGGGAGCCGCCTCATCACCCTCATCCATCGTCAGGAGACCATGAGCCTGCTGGGCTTCCCCATAGTGCGCTACATAGACATGGACGACTCGGAGCAGGTGCTGCGGGCCATCAAGATGACGGACCCCCAGGTGCCCATAGACCTGGTCCTCCACACGCCCGGGGGCCTGGTGCTGGCAGCGGAGCAGATAGCCTACTCGCTCAAGAGGCGGCCCGGAAAGGTCACCGTCTTCGTCCCCCACTACGCCATGAGCGGCGGCACCCTCATCGCCCTGGCCGCCGACGAGATAGTGATGGACGAGAACGCTGTCCTGGGCCCCGTGGACCCCCAGGTGGGCCAGTATCCGGCCGCCTCTATCCTGCAGGTAGTCTCCCAGAAGGAGACCAACGAGCTGGACGACCAGACCCTCATCCTGGCTGACATCTCCCGCAAGGCGCTCCGCCAGATGCGGGAGACCGTGGCCGACCTGCTGACCGAGCGCTTAGCGCCAGAGGAGGCGGAGCGAGTGGCAGACCTCCTCACCAGCGGCACCTGGACCCATGACTACCCCATCACCGTGGACCAGGCGCGCCAGTTGAACCTGAACGTCAGCACCGATATGCCCACCGAGATCTACCGCCTCATGGACCTCTACCCCCAGGCGGGGGCAGGACGGCCCTCCGTGGAGTATGTGCCGGTCCCCTACCGGCCGCCTCAGCCGCCGACCCGCCGCCCCGTGGGAGGCGACCGCGGCTAGGCCTCGGCGGCCGCCACCTCGCTCAGGCGCAGGGAGATGACGCGCGAAGCGCCGTCCGGCCCCATGGATATGCCGTAGACGGCGTCGGCGGCCTCGATGGTGCGGCGGTTGTGGGTGATGACGATGAACTGGGTCTGGGAGGCCAGCTCCCGCAGGCCGGCGGCGAAGCGGCCCACGTTGGCCTCGTCCAGCATGGCATCGGCCTCGTCCAGGACGCAGAAGGGCCAGGGATTGGCCTCCAGCAGGGCGAAGAGGTAGGCCATGGCCGTCAGGGAGCGCTCCCCACCCGAGAGCTGGTTCAGAGTGCGCACCCGCTTCCCGGGCGGGCGGGCCACCATCTCCACCCCTGGCTCCTCCCCCTCCGTGAGGACGAGCCGCGCCTCGCCCCCGGGCATGAAGGAGCGGAAGTAGCGGCTGAAGCCCTCGCTCACCGTCTGGAAGGTGGCCCGGAAGCGCTGGCGCAGGAACTCCTCCAGCGTCTCCATCGCCCGGCCGATGACGGCCGCCGCCCCCTCCAGGTCCGCCATCTGGCTGCGGAAGCCGTCGTGGCGCTCCCGCAGCTCCCCATACTCCGCCTCCGCCTCGGGGTTGACGGAGCCCAGGCGCCGTAGCTGGCCCCGCAGCCGCTCTATCCGCTGCTCCAGGGCGGCCAGCTCCTCTTCGTTCACCTGACCGGGCTGGCCATCGTCCAGGGGAAGGGCGGGCAGATCCACCTGGAGCCCCTCCTCCTGGAGGCGCTGGCGCAGGGACGCTGCCTCTGCCTCCAGGTGGCGCACCTCGGCCCCTGCCTCCGCCAGGCGCCGCTCGGCCTGGATGAGAGTCTCCTGCACGGACATGAGCCGGGCCCGCAGCTCCCGCTCCCTGGCCTCCGCCTGGGCCAGCGCCTCCCCCGGCGGGGCCTGGGCGGTGGCCGCCTCCAGCTCTCGTCGCAGCCCCTCCAGGCGGCGCCCGTCCGCCTCCAGGGCGGCGGCGATGGCGGCCATCTCCTGCTCCAGATGGCGAAGCTGCCCCTCCTTGGCCCGCGTCCGTTCCTCCATACGGGCGAGCTGCTGACGTCGGCGCTGGCGTTCCTCCTCCAGTGCGGCCAGCTCCCGCTCCAGGCCGGCCAGGCGAGCGCTGGCGGCAGCGACGGCCGCCAGCGCCTCCTGCCGACGCGGCCCCATCAGCTCCTGGGCCCGTTGCATCTGGAGCGCCAGCCCTTCCGCCTCCGCCGCCTCCTCCAGCAGGGCCTTGCTCCTCTCCTCCAGATCCCGGGCCTCCCCCAGCGCCTCCTGGTCCTCCTCCCGCAGGCGAGCGAGGGAGGATACGAGGCCCCGCATCTCGCCCCGCATCTGGGCCAGCCGTTGGCGTCGTCGCGTCGTCTCCTCACCGAGGCGTTGCCGCTGTCGGGTCAGGGCGGCCAGCTCCGCCCGCAGGCCGGCCAGGGCCTCTTCCCGCTCCCGCGCTTCCCCCTGGAGGCGCTCCAGCTCCCGCTGACCCACCTCCAGGAGGGCCGATAAGCGCTGTACCTCCTGGGTTAGCCCCTCTCTGTCCCAGTCCGCTCGCAGGGGGAAGGGGCGGTTGGAGCGGGGCTGGCCAGCGGATATGGCCCCCCAGGGATGGAAGACAATGCCATCCAGGGTGACCACCGTGCCCAAGCCGCGCCGGGCCACCCGCTGCGCCACCTCCAGGTCTTTGACGACGATGACCCGGCCCAGGAGGGCATCCACCACCGGGCGATAGCGGGGATCGCACCTGACCAGCCGGGCGGCCACCCCTATGATGCCCTTCTCTTTGAGGACGCTCAGAGGATAGGCGGGCCGCAGCCCCTGCAGGGGGACCACGTAGGTGCGGGGCATCCCCTGCCCGGCGATGGCGCCCGCCCCGGCCACCGCGTCCTGATAGGTGGGGACGAGGACGGCCTCCAGGCACTCGCCCAGGGCAGCCTCTATGGCCCTGGCCAGCCCCGGGGGCACCTGCAGCACCCGATACAGGAGAGCCTCCAGACCCGGGACGAGGACGCCCTCCTCCGGCTGGGCGCCCTCCGGGTAGAGGCGTCGCTCCACCTCCTGCAGGAACTGGAGACGGGAGCGCAGCTCCTCCAGGCGCGCCCGGCGGGACTGCTGGTTGGCTTGCACCTGCGCCTGGTTGGCCCGCACCTGGGCCGCTTCCCGCTCCAGTGTCTGGACCCTCTGGGCCAGGGCCTCCGCCTGGGCCTGGAGGACGGAGTCCTCCTCCCGCAGGCCCCGCAGCTCCTGTACGGTCTGGGCCATCTGGCGGACGAGCTGGCGGCGGCGTCCCTCCTCGGCGGCCAGGCGGCGGTTGCCCTCCCCGTGGGAGGAGCGAAGGCGCTCGGCGCGGCGGGCAGCCTCGGCGGCGGCCGTCCGCAGCCGCTCCGCCCTCTCGCGGGCGGAGCGGAGGGAGGCCAGGAGCTCCTGCCACTCGCCCTCTACCTGCTGGAGGCGCTCCCGCTCCCGGGCCAGCTCCTGGGCCGCCTGGGCCATAGCCGCCCTCAGCTCCTCCTCCCGCCGGCGTCCCTCGTCCGGCGGAGCGGCGGCACGGCGCTCCTCCTGGAGGGCCGCCAGCTCTTCGGCCAGCTCCTCGCGGCGGCCCCGGAGCATGGCCAGGCGCTGCTGAGCGAGGGCGACGCGCTGCTCCTGCTGGTGGAGGGCCTCCCGCAGCCGCTGGAGGCGCTCGGCCGCCTCCCGGACGGCGGCCCGCAGGCGCGTTACCTCTCCCTCCACCGCCGCCAGCTCCCGACGATAGCCCTCGGCCTCGCCCCTGAGGCGGGCCTCGGTGGCCTCCGCCTCCTGAAGGGCCTCCCGGGCGAGGAGGAGACGCCCCTGGAGCTGTCGCCACTTCGCCCCGTACCAGGAACGGAGGGCCTCCTGCAGCTCCCGGGAGAGGCGGGCGTGCTCGGCCGCCCGACGGGCCTGTCGCTCCAACTGGGCGAGGCGAGGGGAGATCTCGTCCAGGAGCATCTGCAGCCGCTCCCGGGCCTCGCCTGCGGCGTCCAGGTGGGAGCGAGCGGCGTCCAGCCGCCAGCGGTAGCGCTGGACATCGGCCGCCTCCTCGATGAGCTGACGGCGCTCCGCCGGCCGCATCTGGAGGAAGGCCTCCACCGCCCCCTGCCCGATGAAGGCGTAGGAGGAGCCGCTGCCGGCGAAGCCCGTGGCCTCCAGCAACAGCTCCTGGACGTCCCGCAGGCGGACACGGCGACCGTTGATGAAGTAATCGCTCTCGCCGGTCCGGTAGGCGCGGCGGGCGATGATCACCTCGGAGGCGGCGAAGGGCAAGCCGCCGTCCTGGTCCTCCAGGACGATGGAGACCTCAGCCCGCTCGGCGGGCGGACGACGCTGCGAGCCGGCGAAGATGACCTCTTCCGTCTTGCGGGCCCGCAGCAGACGGGTGGACTGCTCCCCCAGCACCCAGCGCAGGGCCTCGGCGATGTTGGACTTGCCGGAGCCGTTGGGGCCGATGATAGCGGTGATGCCCGGCCCGAACTCGAAGACCGTCCGGCTGGCGAAGCTCTTGAAGCCGGCTATCTCCAGCCGCTTCAGATACATGGGCTAGCTGGCCGTGGAGAGGGCCTCCAGGGCCTGGCGAGCGGCCTCCAGCTCGGCCTGCTTCTTGCTCCTGCCCCGGCCACGTCCCAGCACCCTCTCGCCCAGCACTACCTCTACCGTGAAGGTCTTGGCGTGGTCAGGCCCCTCCGCCTCCACCACCCGGTAACGAGGCAACTGGTGCCAGCGTGACTGCACTACCCGCTGCAACTCCGATTTGCTGTCCACCACCGGCTCACCGGCCGCCAGCCGCTCCAGCTCCGGCCCCAGCAGCCGCAGCACCAACCGTCGCGCCGCCGGAAGGCCGCGGTCCAGGAAGACGGCGCCTATCACGGCCTCCAAGGCGCCCACCAGGTTGGAGGGCCGCCGCCGGCCGCCGGAGAGGGCCTCCCCCCGCCCCAGCACCAGGTACTCTCCCAGGGAGAGGCGTTCCGCCACTGCCGCCAGCGTATCCCAGCGCACCAGGTGGGCCCGCATCTGGCTCAGCTCTCCCTCCGTCCGGCCGGGGAAGAGGTGATAGAGGTGCTCGCTTATGACGAGGTTGAGGACAGCGTCCCCCAGGAACTCCAGGCGCTCGTTGTCTTCCAGCCCCTGGCCGCGGGCCTCGTTCACATAGGAGCGGTGGACGAGGGCCTGCTGCAGCAGCTCGGGACGCCGGAAGGAGAGCCTCGCCCGCTCCGCCAGCTCTCGCCAGTCCCGCGCTCGCTCCGTCATAGCTTAATCATAACGTCAATAAAAGCTCGCCGGTGGACGGAAAGGGCCGCCCGGACGCTCCTGGGGCGCCGTTCCCGACTAGGGGCCATCATATCTGTCCGGGCTGCCGCTGTCAAGCTGAGGAGGCTATAATGCAGGGCGCGTCGTGGAAAAGCCAAACTTGACAGTAAAATTATGGGCCCGTCTGGGCCCCGCACAGGGCCAGGCCCTCTCCCTCCTCCTGGCCCTGGCTCGTGAGCGTCGTCTCCCCCTCTATCTGGTAGGGGGCAGCGTGCGCGACCTCCTCCTGGGAAGCCCCACCCTGGACCTGGACCTGGTGGTGGAGGGGGACGCCCCCGCCCTGGCGCAGGCGGCAGCGGCTGCCCTGGAGGGGGCCCGCGCTACCGTCCACGGCGCCTTCGGCACCGCCACCGTCCTGGGCCCGGGCTACCGTCTGGACCTGGCCACCGCCCGGGCGGAGAGCTACCCGCGGCCGGGCGCCCTCCCTCGCGTGCGGCCCGCCGCCATCGAGGACGATCTGGGACGGCGGGACTTCACCGTCCACGCCATGGCCCTCGCCCTGAGCGGCGCCCGGGAGGGCCGGCTCCTGGACCCCCACGGTGGCCTGGCCGACCTGCGATCCGGTCTCCTACGCGTCCTCCACGAGGCCAGCTTCCAGGACGACGCCACCCGCATCCTGCGGGCCGCCCGCTACGCCGCCCGCTTCTCCTTCCACCTCGAGGCGAGGACGCTGGTCTGGATGGAGAGGGATACCCCCTACCTGGCCACCATCAGCGGGCCCCGGCTCCGCCACGAGCTGCTGCGCACCCTCGAGGAGGAGAGGCCAGCCGACGCCCTCGCCCTCCTGGAGGGGCTGGGCGCCCTTCGTCACATCTATCCCGCCCTCGCCTTCGATGACGGGATGGCCCGCGCCTTCGCCCTCGCCCCCTCCCTGGCCGGCGCCGAGGCCGGCCCGCCCCTGTACCTGGCCGTCCTGGCCGCCCGCCTGGCGGAGGGAGAGGCGGCCTCCCTGGCCCAGCGCCTCTCCCTGAACCGACGGGAGCGGGAGGCGGTGCTGGCCATGCCCCGCCTCCGCCGGGCGGCCCGGGGCCTGGCCGGGGACGCCTCCCCCAGCCAGGCGGTGCGGCTGCTGGAGCCCTTCCCCACGGCCTCCCTCTGGGCCTTCGCCCTCGTCGGCCCCGACGAGCTAGCCAGAGGGACTGTCCTGCGCTACCTTAGAGAGTGGCGCCAGGTGAGGCCGGCGCTGGGCGGCCGAGACCTCCTGCGATTGGGCGTGCCCCGGGGGCCCCGCATGGGCCAGCTCCTGGCCGCCCTCAGGGACGCCCGCCTGGAGGGACGTGTCCGCTCCCGGGAGGAGGAGATGGAGATGGTGCGGGCCCTGCTAGCGGCCGGCGAGGTAGAGAAGGCATGATGGGACTGGAGAAGCTGCCGAACGCCCCCTGCCACGTCTGCGGCGCCCCCCTGGGCAACGCCGACTATGCCGCCTGCAACGGCTGCGGTGGCCTCTTCCACTGGAGCTGGAGCGGCGCCCCCCCGGCAGACGACTGCGGCATCGCCTGGCTGGACGAGCAGTACCTGGTCCTGGAGTATGCCTGCAACGTCTGCCTGGGCAGGGCCGCCGGGCAGGAGCCGCCGGTGGGCCGCGGCCACTAGGTGAGGCCGTGCTCTGCCGTATCTGCCAGCAAGAGATCGCGACGGGAGAAGGGCTCCCCTGCTACCTCTGTGGCGGTCCCTTTCACTTCTCCCCCGACCGCGCCTGCGGCCGCGTCATGCCCAACCCCTATGCCTGCTGAGGGATGCTCTACCTCTGCGCCGTGTGCGCGGAGACCAGGGTGACTGGCGGGGCCAGCCAGACGACCCCCGCCGCCGGCGAAGAGGGCTAGCCCGCCCGGGCGAAGTCCTCCAGCAGGGCGGCCACCGCCTTGGCCCCCCGCAGAAAGTCCTCCACCCGTATGTTCTCGTCCGGGGCGTGAATGCGGGTGTCCGGGTAGCCGACGCCGAAGTCGATGGTGGGGAGGCCCAGGGTGCTGACGAAGGGGTAGAGGGGCCCCGTCCCCGCCATGGAGGGCACCACCACCGGCTCCTTCCCGTAGACCCGCCGCAGCGTCTCCCGCGCCATCTGGACGATGGGGTGGTCCACCGGCGTGCGGCCCGGCCGCTCGGCGCTGAGGAGCCGCACCTCGATGTCGCCGTAGCCCTCCCGCTCCAGGTGCCGCCTCAGCTTCTCCAGGATGTCCAGCGGGTCCTGGTCCGGCACCAGACGGAAGTCCATCTTGGCCAGTGCCTCCGCCGGCAGGACGGTCTTGGGCCCCGGGCCGGTGTAGCCGGAGAGGAGGCCGTCCACGGTGGCCGTGGGGTCGAAGATGTGGCGTCGGCGGGCCTCCCGGGGGGAGAGGCCAGCGACGAACTCACTGATGCCATAGCTGCGCAGCGTCTCCTCCTCCTCGTCGGGCATGGCATCCACCGCCGCCAGCTCCTGGGGCGTGGGCGGCCGCACCTGCTCGTAGAAGCCGTCGATGCGCACCCGCTCGTCTGGCCCCTTGATGGTGGCTAGGGCCCAGACCAGCCGCCAGGCGGCGTTGGGGAGCACCGTCCCCCAGGAGGAGTGGGCGTCGCGGTCTATGGTGCGGGCCGCCAGCTCCACGTAGAGGAGCCCCTTCACCCCCAGGGTGAGCTGAGGGCGGCCGTCCCAGGTGACGCCGCCCCCCTCCCAGAGGCAGGCATCGGCCTTGAGGAGCTCGCGGTGCTCGGCCACGAACTCCTCCATCTCCGGGCTGCCGATCTCCTCGTCCCCCTCGATGCAGAACTTGACGCTGCAGGGGAGCCCGCCTCGCACCTCTCGCCAGGCCCGTATGGCGTAGAGGCGGGCGATGATGTTCCCCTTGTTGTCGGAGACGCCGCGGCCGAAGAGCTTCCCCTCCCGCAGGGTGGGCTGGAAGGGGGGAGAGCTCCACAGCTCCAGGGGCTCCGGGGGCTGGACATCGTAGTGGTCATAGAAGAGGAGCGTGCGGGGCGAGTCCCCCGCCTGGTAGGCGTAGACCACGGGGTTGCCCTCCCGGGGCTTGGGCAGCACCTCCGCCTCGAAGCCCAGGGCGCGCAGGCGGGCGGCCACCCATTCCGCCGTCTCCTCTATGGCCTTGCCCTGAGCGCTCACGGTGGGCAGCCGGCACAGCTCCTGCAGCTCTCGCAGCGCCTCGCTCAGGTGGTCGTCCAGGTAACGAAAGAGGTCTTCCATGGCCTACCTCCTCAGAGCTCTCGCACCATGGGCATCGCCTGCCCCTGGGGAACGAGTGGCCGGTAACCTAATCTTAGCCAAAAATAAAAGGCCAGGCCCAGGTCCAGGGGCGCCAGCGCCTGGAAGGCCCGCGCCCCCTGGCGTTCCGCCTCCTCCTCCAGCCGTCGAACCGACTCGCTCCCCAGGCCATAGCCGCGGCGGGCCGGCTCGATGACGGCCAGGGTGAAGGTGCACCAGCCGACCCGGGGGCTCCCCAGGCGGTAGCCCACGACCCCTCGCAGCTCCTCCCCCTCCCAGACTCCCACCAGCATCTCCTCGCCGGCTGCGGCCAGCCCCGGGCACCAGGCCGCCAGTCGCTCCCGCTCCCCCGGGCCCAGGGGTCGCAACTCCACTCTGGAGACGCAGGCCGGAGACGCCATCCCT
Source organism: Dehalococcoidia bacterium (assembly GCA_034435615.1). Lineage (GTDB taxonomy): Bacteria > Chloroflexota > Dehalococcoidia > SM23-28-2 > HRBIN24 > H17-190. The sequence continues at coordinate 20,014 of DAOTWZ010000009.1, read as the reverse complement.
TCCCGCCTAGCCGGGGATGAGGTCGGTCACCGTCTCCTCGAAGGGGCGGAGCTGGCCCACGTTGAGGCCAGCGGCCGGATAGTAGCGGCCCGCTCTCAGGAGCGCCAGCATGTGCTCCTGGGACTCCAGCTCCTCCTCGAAGACGGTGACGAAGCAGCCCAGGCCGTTGGTGGAGTGGCAGTCGCTGGCGCCGATGCCCCGCTTGCCCAGGAGGCGGGCCACCGCCAGGGCAAAGGCGTTCTCCCGGGGCGTGCAGCCGCCGTTGGCCACCTCCACCTCGTCCACGAGCTGGAAGATGGGCAGCCGGGCGGCCGCCTCCGGCGTCAGCTCCACCGGGGGCCGACCGTCCCGCCGGTAGTGGACGGGGTCGAAGAAGTGGCGGAAGGGGTGGGCGGCGATCATGAAGCCCCCCACCTCGTCCACCACCCGGCGCAGCTCCGTCGCCTTGCGGATGCCCGGCACGTAACGGGTCAGCCCAACGACGATGATGTGGCCCAGGTCGGTGGAGACCTCCATGCCCCGGCTGACGAAGAGGCCTGAGCGGCGCCGGAACTCCTCCACCTCGTGGTCGTCCCAGGCGCGGTCGTGCTCTGTGATATTGACGCCCGTCAGCCCGATGCGGCGGGCCTCCTCGATGAGCTGTTCTGGCCGCAGGGAGGAGTCGGAGGCGCCGCGCACGGTGTGCACGTGCATGTCGACGATGGTGCCAGCCATGTCACTACGTAAGGTAAGTCATCGGCCCGTCTCTGTCCACGCCGGCGCCCCCTCAGGGCGCCGCCCGCGCCAGGTAGGGCAACCCCCAGCCGAAGGCGCCCACCCAGACGGCCACCGTGGCCACCAGCCACCAGGAGAGGCGCTGCCACACATAGAAGACCGCCCCCAGGAGCCCGCCGCCGAAGAGGAGCACCCCCAGGGTGAAGGCCCAGTTCGGGCTGCCCAGGCCAGCCCCTGGCAGATTATCCAGGGCGCCGCGGTAGAGCATCCCCAGGATGATGCCGATGAGAGGTCCCCAGGTGAAAAGGAGCAGGGAGAGGGGCACCGCCAGCATCACGGCGTTGATATTGGGCGCGATGGCCCGCGATAGGGTGGGCACCCGTTCGCGGGCCCGCACCAGCCCCAGGCTCAGGGGCCACACCAGCACCAGGGAGAGGCCATAGCCCAGCACCGCGCCGGAGAAGACCTCCGCCATCGTCCTACCCCTCCAGGGCCTCCGCCCGCCCCACCGTGTGGGTGACCAGCGCCTGGCCAGCCGGCAGCTCCAGCCGCAGGTGAACGGCCCGCGCCTCCTCCTCGCTGGTGGCGAGGGCGAAGAGGGCAGGCCCGCTACCCGCCAGGTGCACTCGCCTGGCCCCCGCCCGCAGCAGCGCCGCCCGGTAGAGGGCCAGGTCAGGGAAGAGGGCATAGGCTACGGCCTCGAAGGCGTTGTGCATGTAGTTCTCGTCCACCAGCCCCTGCTCGCCCAGCCGCTCCAGGAAGCGCTCGGTGAAGGAGCCATCGCTGTAGGTGGCGGGAGAGAGGGAGCCGTACATGCGGGCGGTCTTTCCAGGCAGAGTGAGCGGGGGCACCACCAGCACCAGCCACACCCTGGGGGCATCCGGCAGCGGGGAGACCCGCTCGCCGCGGCCGCTGGCCAGCGCCGTCCCCCCGTGGAGGAAGAAGGGGACATCGGAGCCCAGCCCGGCCGCTCGCTCCAGCAGCTCCGCCTCGGAGAGGGGGAGCGAGAGGAGGCGACGGAGGGCCCGCAGGGTGGCGGCGGCGTCGGAGCTGCCGCCGCCCAGCCCCACCCCTGGCGGTATGCGCTTGCGCAGGACGATGCTCAGGCCCCCCTCCTGCCCCAGGCAGCGGGCGGCCCGCAGGACGAGGTCGTCCTCCCTGGCCTCGTGGGGGCCCTCGCAGCGCAGGGACAGCCCCTGGCCGGGCGAGAACTCCAGCTCGTCCCACAGGGCGATGGTCTGGAGGACGGTCCGAACCTCGTGGTAGCCGTCCGGCCGGCGGCCCAGCACCTCCAGCGTCCAGTTGATCTTGGCCGGCGCCTTCGCTCGCATCCCTGTCACACCAGGCCCTGTGCGGCCGCCGCCCTGTAGAGACGGAGCCACTCGTGGAGCGTCAGCTCGCCGGGGCGGCGTGCGGGCTCCAGCCCCGCCGCCACCAGGAGAGCCTCCGCCCTCGCCGGCGGAAGCCTCAGGCCCAGGGCCAGCGAGTTGCGGAGCTGCTTGCGGGGCGCGGCGAACCCTCCCTGGACGAAGCGCAGGAAGGCGTCCAGCTCCCCCTCCGGCAGGAGGGGACGCTCCCGGACCTCCAGCCGCAGCACGGCCGAGCGCACTTGCGGCGGGGGAGAGAAGGCCCGCGGCGGCACCGTGAACAGGAGCCGCGGCTCGGCCAGGCATTGCATCTCCACGCTGAGATAGGTCATGCCCCCTGCCCCGGCGACGATGCTGCGCGCCACCTCCTCCTGCAGCATCACCAGCAACCAGCGGGGCCGCACCTCGTCCCGCAGGAAGTGACGCAGCACCGCCGTGCCGATGGCGTAGGGGAGGTTGCCCACCACCACATACGGCGGCGCGGCGTCCGCCCGCGCCAGGAGCTCCGCCGGCGGAAGGCTGAGGACGTCCCCCGCCACCACCGTCAGGTTGGTCGCCCGGGGGAAGCGCCCGCCCAGAGAGGCTGCCAGAGCCTCGTCCACCTCCACGGCGACGAGGCGGGTCGCCCGCGCCAGGAGAAGACGGGTCAGGTTGCCCGTCCCCGGGCCCACCTCTATGACCGTATCCTGAGGGGAGAAATCGGCCGCCCGGGCGATGCGGACCAGATAGCGCTGGTCGCGGAGCCAGTGCTGCCCCAGCGCCCGTCGCCGATGACGCAGGCCCATCACCGCCTTCGCGCACCCCCTAGGGACCATGATAGAGCCTTCGCATGTATGATGGACGATGTGCGGCGCCGGGTGCTACCGTCACGACGCCTCCAGGCCAGCATGAGGACGCCTCCCTTCCAGACCCGTAGAGGAGGAGACTCGCGATGAAGGAAAGACGCAAGTCCGCCAGGGAAGCCGGCGCGAATGAGGAATCTACCGAGGGGTTCACGGCCGAGGAGCGGGCCGCCATGCAGGAGCGCGCCCGTGAGATGAAGGCAGGGCGCCGACGCTCGCAAGCCGACGATGAGGCCGATGTGCTGGCCAAGATCGCCGAGATGCCCGAGCCGGACCGCACCATGGCCCAGCGGCTCCATGCCATCGTCAAGGCCACAGCGCCGTCCCTCTGGCCGCGGCTCTGGTATGGCATGCCCGCCTACGCCAGGGACGGCAAGGTCGTCTGCTTTTTCCAGGGAGCGCACAAGTTCAAGACGAGGTACTCCACGTTCGGCTTCACCGACGCGGCGAACCTGGACGAAGGGGCTATGTGGCCGGTCTCCTTCGCCCTGAAGGAGCTGACCGCCGCCGAGGAGGCGAGGATCGCCAGCCTGGTGAAGCGGGCGGTGAGCTGAGGGCCCTCGGACGGCCGCCGGGCGCAGGGTGGCGTCGCCGGCCTCAGTTGAGGATGTAAATGGTCACGTAGCCGGTGCGCCAGGTGGGGATGACGCCGGCCGGGTAGCCCAAGTCTATCATGTACCCCCTGACGCCACCGCCCGTGTCCGCCGCCACGGCGATCCCATACCCGGGTACGCACATGCGCGTCCCCAGAGGGATGACCGTGGGGTCCACGGCCACGATGCCGTAGTCCAGGACGGCGCCGGTGGCGGTGATGTAGCCCCCGGCGCTGGCCGGGTTGTACCAGGTAGCCCACACAGTGAGGGCCTCCCGGTAGGCCAGGCCGGCGCAGTTGCTACCCGCCGGGGCGAGGCGCCCCGTCCCCCGCACCACCACCCGTGGCTGCGGCGGCACCGTCGTCTCGCTCACCAGGGTGCGGGCCACCTCCCGGCCGTTCTCCCTCCTGACCTCGAACTCGCGGCGGATGAGACCGTCCGCTCCCGGCTGCAGCACGTAGCTGCGGCCGCTGAGCAGGTTGGGATCGTCCCGGTACTCCACCGGCCGGGGGATGGTCTCCTCCTGCACCTCCCGCTCCACCTGGACCCGCACCACCTCGATGGCCATACCGTTCTTGACGAGGGCGCTGGTCTGGGGCGTCACCCGGTCCAGGGGACCCAGCTCCACGCCTTCTTCCTTGAGGAGCTGGCCCACCGTCGTCGCCTGCGTCTCCACCGGCCGCGCCTCGCCCCCCACCACCAGGGTGACGGAGGCCGCCCGCCGCACCAGCACCTTGAGGCCAGCCGTCAGGGGAGTCTCCGGCGTGGGCACGACCCTGTCCCGGGGCCGCAGCTGGATACCCAGCGCCGTCAGCGCCTCCCCCACCGTTGTGGGCCGGGAGTAGGCCGTCAGGGACAGAGGACCGTCCTGAACGGTGAAGTCCAGATAGCCCTCGGGCGGGAAGGAGCCCAGGGAGATCTGGCCAGACTTGGAGACCGGCAGGACGATGATGCCGCTGTGCCAGGCGATGGCGGTGTGCGGCCGCTCCCCGCTCTCGCTGGAGAGCTGGGGGATGGCCAGTATAACCAAGGCCGCCAGCCCACCGACCAGGCCCATGGGCAGGTGGTGCCTGGCGCTGGGCTGGCGTCTGGCCAACCACTCTATGAAAGGTCTGGCGATAGCTTCGCGGCAGCGGGCCACCCAGGGGCGGGCCCGCCTCGCTAAGCCCGTCAAGTCCCCCCCTTTATGTATCTGGTCAGGCCGGGGCGATGCCTGGCCTTGAGGGGCCGTGCACCCGCTGTCGACCCGTCACCACGGGCTTACCGCCGTTAACCAGCTCCGACCAGGCCTACCTGCGGCGCCCGGGGCTACTACTTACCGCTGCTCCCTTCCAGGCCTGACGGGGTTCATAGCGCCCCGCCGCGCAGGACCCAGCCATCATCGCCGTACAGCGGCGGCAGTGACCACGGCGCCGGACCTCGAGCGGGAATTCAGCCCCGCTATGGCGGATTGCGGGTCCAGGGCACCGCCAGCTCCCCGCCTAGCACGGCCCCTCTCTACACCTTAACCATATAACGCTATTCGTCAAGTCCCATTTCAGCTTGTCGCCGGCCTTCCGTCACAGGTAGAATGAGCGACGGGACTTCACGCGGGGTAGGGAGGCTATGACGGTCCGCAAGGGGATTATCCTGGCCGCTGGCTTCGGCACCCGGTTCCTGCCGGCCAGCAAGGCGGTCCCCAAAGAGATGCTACCGCTCCTGGACCGGCCGGTCATCCAGCACATCGTGGAGGAGGCGGTGGCGGCCGGTATCCAGGAGCTGGTCATCGTCACCTCCCTGGGCAAGGAGGTGATGGCCAGTCACTTCGCCAGGGCGTGGGAGCTGGAGGAGGCCCTGGCCGCCAAGGGGGACGAGGATCGCCTGGAGACGGTGCGCCGCCTGGCCAGCCTGGGCTCTCTGGCCTTCGTCTACCAGAAGGAGCGGCTGGGCACCGGCCACGCCCTCCTGCAGGCTCGCTGGCTCCTGGCGGACGGCCCCTTCGCCCTCTTCTATCCGGACGATATCGTGGTGAGCGACCGGCCGGCCATCGGCCAGCTCATCGAGGCGCAGGCCCGCTGGGGCGGTCACGTGCTGGGGGTGGCCGAGGTCCCCCGGGAGGAGGTCCACCGCTACGGCGTCATAGACCCGGAGCCCCTGGGCGATGGCGTCTTCCGCGTCCGCCGCACCGTGGAGAAGCCCGCCCCGGAGGAAGCGCCCTCCGCCCTGGCCATCGTGGGGCGGCTGGTGCTGACGCCGGAGGTCTTCCCCGTCCTGGAAGCCACCCCGGTGGGGAAGGGGGGAGAGGTCTGGCTCACGGACGCCCTGGCCGAGCTGTGCGGTCGCGGCGCTGTCTACGCCCGCTGCCTGGAGGGGGAATGGCTGGACACCGGGAACCCGCTGGGGCTCCTCAAGGCCTCCCTCTCCCTGGCCATGCGGGACCCCCGGATGTCCGGGGAGCTGCGGCCCTATCTGGAGCGTCTCCTGGAGACGCCCCCCTCCTGACCCCCTTCCCTCTACCTTCACCTGCCATTATCCTTTCCTCAGCGCATTTTTATAGGTCCCAGCCAGCAGGAGGAACGTCTATGAGACCCCTGAGAGGCAAATGGGCCCTCATTCTGGGGGCCTCCAGCGGCCACGGTGCCGCCGTCGCCCTGGAGCTGGCGCGGGAGGGGATGAACATCTTCGGCGTGCACCTGGACCTGCGGGCCACTCTGCCCAACGCTCAGCGGGTCATCCACCAGATCCAGGACTTGGGGAGCGAGGCTGTCTTCTTCAACACCAACGCCGCCGACGACGCCAAGCGCCGGCAGGTGCTGGACGCCATACGGGAGCGCCTCCCGGAGGGGGAGTACGTCCACGTCCTCCTCCACTCCCTGGCCTTCGGCACCCTGCGCCCCTACGTCCCGGAGGATCCCGGCCAGGCGGTGACGCGGGCCCAGATGGAGATGACACTGGACGTCATGGCCCACAGCCTGGTCTACTGGGTGCAGGACATGGTCTACCGGCGTCTGTTGGGCCCGGGGAGCAAGGTCTTCGCCATGACCAGCGCCGGCTCCCACCGCGTCTTCCCGGCCTACGGCCCGGTGGGGGCGGCCAAAGCGGCCCTGGAGTACCACGTCAAGCACTTGGCAGTGGAGCTGGCGGGACGGGGCGTCGCCGTCAACGCCATCCAGGCCGGCGTCACCGATACCCCCGCCCTGCGCAAGATCCCCGGCCACGAGCGGATGCTGGAGTTCGCCAGGGCCCACAACCCGGGCGGCCGCATCACCGAGCCCGGGGACGTGGCCCGCACCATCCTCCTCCTCTCCAAGGACGACTCCCCCTGGGTCACGGGGAACGTCATCCACGTGGACGGCGGCGAAGACCTAGTCATGATCTGAGGAGACGCGGAGGTGATGCCTTGATCGAGATCGGCAGCGAGCAGTACCGGCGCGTCGAGATATCCGACTCCAACGGCGAGATCCTGCTGACCCTGGAGCGGCTCCCCAACGGCAACATCATGGTGGAGGGCCGCATCTACGGCCCCGGCGGCCGCCTGCTGGTGACCATAGAGCCCGACGGCATCCACCAGCACGGCCCCGCTTATGTCAATTTGGGTGGCGGCCCTCCCGGCTAGGCCGTCCCCGCCCGGCCCCTGGCGGGGCCTGCCTTTCGCCCCACAGCCTGCCCTCTGCTACCATAGGCGATGATATGGAGCAGCGGTTCATCCGCAACTTCTGCATCATCGCCCATATAGACCACGGCAAGTCCACCCTGGCCGACCGCATGCTGGAGCTCACGGGCACCATCTCGCCCCGCGAGATGGCGGAGCAGGTGCTGGACGAGATGGACCTGGAGCGGGAGCGGGGCATCACCATCAAGGCCTCCGCCGTGCGCATGCTCTACACCGCCGCCGACGGCCAGACCTACGAGCTGGACCTCATCGATACCCCCGGCCATGTGGACTTCACCTACGAGGTCTCCCGGGCCCTGGCCGCCTGCGAGGGCGCCATCCTCCTGGTGGACGCCTCCCAGGGGGTGGAGGCCCAGACCATGGCCAACTTCTTCCTGGCCCTGGAGCAGGGGCTGACCATCATCCCGGCCGTCAACAAGATAGACCTCCCCAACGCCGAGCCGGAGCGAGTGGCCCGGGAGCTACAGGACGCCTTCGGCTTCCGGCCCGAGGAGATACTCTTCGTCTCGGCCAAGGAGGGGACGGGCGTCCGGGAGCTCCTGGAGGCGGTGGTCCAGCGGGTCCCCCCTCCCTCGGGAGACCCCGAGGCCCCCCTGCGCGCCCTGGTCTTCGACTCCAAGTATGACCCCTACAAGGGGGTGGTAGCCTATGTCCGGGTAGTGGACGGCAGCCTGGACACGCGGCGCCGCCTCCGGCTCATGGCCACCGGCCGCTCCCTGGAGCCGCTGGAGGTGGGCTACTTCCGCCCCGCCCTGACCCCCTGCCCCGTCCTGACGGCGGGCGAGGTGGGATACGTGGCCACGGGGCTGAAGACGGTCCAGGACTGCCGCGTGGGCGATACCATAACCTACGACGAGCGTCCGGCCAGCGAGCCCCTGCCCGGCTACCGGCCGGCCAAGCCCATGGTCTTCGCCGGCCTCTACCCGGCCGATGCCGAGGAGTTCCACCTCCTGCGAGAGGCCTTGGAGAAGCTCCGCCTCAACGACGCCGCCCTCTACTTCGAGCCGGAGAACTCCCTCGCTCTGGGCCCGGGCTTCCGCTGCGGCTTCCTGGGGATGCTGCACATGGACATCGTTCAGGAGCGCCTGGAGCGGGAGTTCGGCCTCAACCTCATCGCTACCGCCCCCAGCGTGGAGTACCGCGTCCTGAAGACGGACGGCGAGGAGGTGGCGGTGCGCAGCCCCGCCGACCTGCCCCCGCCAGGGCAGATCGCCGAGGTGCGGGAGCCCTGGATGCACGTCTCCATCATCGCCCCCGACCGCTACCTGGGGGCCATCATGGAGCTGGTGAGCAACCGTCGCGGCGAGTTCCGTCGCATGGAGTACCTGGACCAGGGGCCCCAGGTGCGGGAGGGCGACCGCCGCGTCCTCCTGGAGTACACGATCCCCCTCTCCGAGATGCTGGTCGACTTCTACGACCAGCTCAAGTCCCGCACTCAGGGATACGCCACCATGGACTACTCCTATGCCGAGCACCGCCCGGGAAGGCTGGTCAAGCTGGACATCCTGGTCAACAACCAGCCAGTGGACGCCCTGAGCGTCATCGTCCCCGCCGAAAGGGCCTACCAGGTGGGCCGCGCCTTGGTGGAGAAGCTGCGAGAGCTCATCCCCCGCCAGCTCTTCGAGGTGCCCATACAGGCGGCCATCGGCGGCCGGGTCATCGCCCGGGAGACGGTGCGCGCCCTGCGCAAGAACGTCCTGGCCAAGTGCTACGGCGGCGATGTCACCCGCAAGCGCAAGCTGCTGGAGCGCCAGAAAGAGGGGAAGAAGCGGCTGAAGCGCATCGGGCGCGTCGAGGTGCCCCAGGAGGCCTTTCTGGCCCTCCTCCGCCTCCAGCGCTGAGGCCATAGAAACCTAATTATAACCCAAACAAAAGGCTCTCCGGCCGCTGGACTGTGGAACCTCCCGCCAGTCTGAGCGTCGGCGTCCAGACGCGTTCCTCGGGCGCTGGAGTGGGCCTGACGGAAGGGGGCGGGACAGATCGCCTGTTGCAGGTCGGGAGGGGGATCGGCAGCCGGCACGTCGGGCCGTCTTCACGCCACCGCCGGTCGAGCCGCCAGCCGGCCAGGCCGACCCCCTAGCGGGGAGGGGGCTTGATCACGCCCAGCAGCCTCAGGAGAGCGCTCCACAGCCCCGTCTTCCTCCCGGTCTCGACCCCTATCAGCGATTCGATGCGTGACTCCAGATCGTAGGCCTCCCGGGGGTCCGCCCGCTCCAGGCGCCGCAGCAACACCTCCAGATAGCGGCCTCGCCAGTCCAGAGGCGCCCTCGCCTCGCCGTCCACGGTGGCAGGGGATGGCTGTGGGGCCCGCATGGGCTCTTCCCCCCGGGGGCGCTCTCGCCCCTCCCCCGCAGGAGGCGCTGGCTCCTCTCTCTCCCTGGCAGCTGGCGGGGCCACGGGCGGCGCCTTCGCCTGGGGGCGTCGCCGCTCCCGACGGGGGCGCAGGCGGGCCGCCAGCGATATGCCGGCCGCCTGACAGAGGCCGATGAAGAACCGGGCCTGCCGCTCCGCCAGCTCCGGCGAGTATATGCGCCGGAACGCCTCCACTAGCTCCTCACGGCTCGCCCTGGTCACATCCAGCGCCTGCCACAGGGGGGCATAGGACTGGCGAACCGCCTCCGCCAGGGCGCGCCGCCGCCCCGCCTCCGGGAGGAAGACTATAGAGTAGCGCTCCCCCCGCCGGTCCTCCCACTCGTCCATCAGGCCCAGGAAGCGCAGGGCCACCCTCAGTTCCCACAGGCTGCCGCCCCGCAGCCCCGCCCTCTCCAGGAAGCCTTCGTCCAGGCGCTCCGGCCAGCCCCAGCGGCCGGCCTCCTCCAGGAAGCGCAGAAAGGCCCGCGGCGAGCCATACGGCGCCTGGCCGGAGGGACGGAAGGGCCTTCTTCCCTGGCCGATTTGGTTACTCGACATTTACTCGTATTATACTCGAACTAATTCCCAGCGCCCAGCCAGCCCCTTTGAGGGCCTGGCCACCCCCGAGGGGGTTGACGATCCGCCCGCCGCCGGCTATACGTTGGTAGTCAGATTCTGACTATGCGCCCCAACACCGACGCCGAGTACGCCATCCTGGGGCTGCTGGCCCAGGGCAGCAGCCACGGCTACGACATCGCCCGGCAGTTCCAGGCCGGCACCCCCCTGGGGCAGGTCTGGCAGCTCCGCCGCAACGAGGTCTACGCCATTCTCGCCAAGCTGGAAGGGCAGGGCTGGGTCTCCCGTGAGGGAGCAGCCAGCGGGCCGCGGCGGCGGATGACCTACCGACTGACACCCCAGGGCGCCGACGCCTTCCAGGCCTGGCTCCAGCGCCCCGTCCAGGGGCTTCGTGACCTGCGCCTGGGCCTGCTGGGCCGCCTCTACTTCGCCGCCGCCCTGGACCCCTCCCGGTGGGATGAGGTGATCCGCCGGCAGGAGGAGGCCCTCCGCCAGCGCCTGGAGGCCTGGCAGCGGGCCCGTGACCAGGCCACGGACGCCTTCTCCCGCTCCGTATATGACTTCCGCGCCGCCATGCTCCAGGCCGCTCTGCAGTGGCTGGGAGAGATCTCGAACCGGAGGTTGCGATGCGCCGACGCCTAGCGTTGCTGCTCCTGCTCGTCGCCCTGGCCGCCTGCTCTGGCGGCGGCCTCGAAGCGACCCCCCAGCAGCCCCCCGTCCTCGTGTCGGCGGCAGCCAATCTGGCGGACGTCCTCCCGCCGCTCCTGGAGTCCTTCCGCCAGCGCACCGGCATCCCGGCGCAGGTCAACTACGGCAACACGGCCCAGCTCGCTGCCCAGATAGAGCGGGGGGCACCGGTGGACCTCTTTCTGGCCGCCGACCGTCAGCACGTGGAGCAGTTGGCCCGCAAGGGGCTGGTGCTGGCCGACACCCTACGCGTCTACGCCCGCGGCAAGCTGGTGCTCTGGGCGCGGCCCGGCTCCGGCCTCGGCCTCCGCTCTCTGGAGGACCTCGCCTCCCCGCGGGTGGGACGCATCGCTATCGCCAACCCAGACCAGGCGCCCTACGGCGCCGCCGCTCGCCAGGCCCTCCAGCGCCTCGGCCTCTGGGAGGCCCTCCAGCCCAGGATCGTCATCGCCGAAAACATCCAGCAGGCCCTCCAGTATGCCCGCTCCGGCAACGTCGATGTAGCCTTCACCGCTCTCTCGCTGGTCATCGACGAAGAGGGGGAGCGACTGGAGGTGCCCTCCCGGCTCTACGACCCCATAGAGCAGGCGCTGGCGGTGGTGAAGGGATCGCCGCGGGAGGCGGCCGCCCGCCGCCTGGCCGATTTCCTGGCCGGCCAAGACAGCGCAGCCACCTGGCAGCGCTACGGCTACGAGCGGGCGGACGAGGGAGGGAGATAGGGTTTGCTCGCCGCCCTGCTGGTATCGCTCAAGGTGGTGGGCGTAGCCACCCTCGTCATCGCCGTCTTCGGCACCCTGCTGGCCCTGCTGCTGGCCCGCGGCCGCTTCCCCGGTCGCACCCTGCTGGAGCTGGTCCTCACCCTCCCCCTGGTGCTGCCGCCCACCGTGGTGGGCTTCTTCCTGCTCTACCTGCTGGGACGCGGGAGTCCCCTCCGGGAGTGGCTGGGGCTGGACCTCCTCTTCACTTGGCAGGGGGCGGCGGTGGCGGCCTCCCTGGTGGGGCTCCCTCTCATGCTGCAATCGGCCAGGGCGGCCATCGCCGCCGTGGACCCGGAGCTGGAAGACGCCGCTCGCACCCTGGGCCGCTCCGAGCCGGAGGTGCTGCTGCGGGTCACCCTCCCTCTGGCCCATCGCGGCATCCTGGCCGGCCTCTTCCTGGGGACGGCCCGCGCCCTGGGTGAGTTCGGCGCCACCCTCATGGTGGCGGGCAACATACCGGGTCGGACCCGCACGCTCCCCATGGTGGTCTACGATGCCGCCCTGAGCGGCGACCTGGCCACCGCTGCCCAGGTCTCGCTCCTGCTCAGCGGCATCGCCTTTCTGGCCCTGGCCATCACGCGGCGACTGGAGCAGCCGTCACGGCGCTGAAGCCATGACGATGGATGAGCGCCTCTATGTGGAGATAGAGAAGCGCTATCCCGGCTTCCATCTCCAGGTGCGCCTCTCCCTGAGGACGGAGGTGATGGTCCTCTACGGCCCCTCCGGCGCGGGGAAGACCCAGACGCTGCGGGCCATCGCCGGGCTGATGCGTCCCGACCGCGGCGAGATTCGGCTGGACGGCAGGCTCCTCTTCCGCTGCCAGGGGACGCGGGCGACGGTGAACGTTCCGCCCCAGGGGCGGCGCATCGGCTACGTCTTTCAGGGCTATGCCCTCTTCCCCCACCTGACAGCCCTGGAGAACGTCGCCTTCGGCATACGGGGCCGACACCGCCGGGAGGAGGCCCTCTCCTGGCTCCGACGCATGCGGCTGGAGCATGTGGCCCACCTCTACCCCTCGCAGCTATCGGGCGGGCAGCAGCAACGGGTGGCCATCGCCCGCACGCTGGCCGCCGGGCCGGCCGCCCTCCTGCTGGACGAGCCCTTCTCCGCCCTGGACCTGGACGCCAAGCGCCGCCTGCAGGAGGAGCTGCGCCAGCTCCAGCGGGAGCTCTCCTTGCCCGTTCTTTACGTTACCCATAGCCTCGAAGATGCCTTCGCCGTGGGAGAGCGCATCGCCGTCATCGCCGAGGGGCGGGTGCAGCAGGTGGGCGCCCTGGCCGAGGTGGTGGCCCGGCCGGCCAACCGCCGGGTAGCCAGCGTCTTTGGCCTGCCCAATGTCATCCGGGCCCGCGTCCGCGGCCTCTCCCCCGAAGGGCTGCTGCTGGACTGGGACGGCCGGGAGCTGCTGGCCGCCCCCCGCAGCCTGCCGGCCGGCGCCTGGGTCTTCGCCCATATCCGCCCGGAGGAGGTGCGCTTTATCTATCCAGACCGCCCTCTTTCGGCGGCGGTGCGCCACAACCGACTGCGCGTCCAGGTGCTGGAGCAACGCCTCGGCCCCGACTTCCGGCTGGTCAGGGTGCTGACTCAGGGGCCCCCCTGGGCGGAGCTGGAGGTGCGCTCGCCGCCCAGCACCTACATGGACCTGGGGATAGCGCCGGGCAGCCAGCTAGAGGTGGCCGTCCGCCCCGCTGGCATCGTGGTCCTGGAGACAGCAGAGGAGGCGGCCGAAGAGGGAGGGGGATAGGGATACGGGCAGTCTATCGAGGGTTCGAGAAGGGGATTGACCGTGCTGGGCTGCCTGCACCATACTCTCGCTCGAGCGATAAGGATACACACACGGAGCGGGAGGAAACACCGTGCGGGCCGACAGGCCGCCCCTGAAGTCGGCCACCTATTGGGTCGCCGACGCCCTGGAGGCCAATGAGCTCTTCTTCCGAGAGGGCTGGACCGATGGGCTGCCAGTCACCCCGCCCACCGAAGAGGCAGTCCTCTCCTTCCTGGAAGAGGCCGGTCTCTCCCCGGACACGGTCATCGGCGTGGAGCCAGTCCGTGGTCGCCCCATCAGCGCTGAGAAGGTCGCCATCAACGCCGTCATGGCCGGCTGCCGGCCTGAGTACATGCCTGTGATAGTAGCTGCCCTGCGGGCCATGTGCCGGCCGGAGTTCAACCTCCACGGCTGCACCATCAGCACCGGGGGCAGCGCCCCCTTTCTAGTGGTCAACGGCCCTGTCCGCCAGCGGCTCCAGATGAACGCCACCCACAACGTGCTGGGCAACGGCAATCGCGCCAACGCTACCATAGGCCGCGCCGTGCGGCTGGTGATCGTCAACGTCCTGGGGGGCCGCCCCGGCGACCTGGACCGCTCCACGCTGGGCCACCCGGGAAAGTTCACCTTCTGCATCGCCGAGGACGAGGAGGACAGCCCCTGGCAGCCTCTAGCCCAGGAGCGGGGCATCCCTGAAGGGGCCTCCGCGGTGACCGTCCTCGCTGCTGTCTCTCCCCATCAGGTAATGAACGAGTGGACCAGGGACCCGCGCGAGCTCCTGGACACTTACGTGGCGGCCATCCGCGCTAACATGCTCACCTACTCCATCTGGGCAGGCAACTATGCCCTGGTCATTCCCAAGCAGCACCGGGAGGTGTTCGCTGCGGCGGGGTGGGAGAAGGCGGACATCCGGGAGTATGTCTTCCAGCGGGCTAGGGTGCGCCGACAGGAGTGGCGAGAGGTGGGCAAGGCCAGCCTGGTCAGCCAGGACAACGCCGACAGGGAGTATACGGCCCTCCGCTCCCCTGACGACCTGCTGGTCATAGCTGCTGGGGGGCCGGCAGGCGGCTTCGGCGCTGTGGTCCCTCCCTGGTTCGGTGAGCGCTCGGTGGCGGTGACGGAGCCGGTAGAGCTGCCCTGAGGGGGTCGAGACTGTGGGGCTGATCGTCCTGGACCCTGTGTACCGTGAGGAGCGAGAGCGCAATAGGCTGGCGAGGGCCCTGCTCTCCCTGGAGGGCCGGACCGTCGGCCTGCTGGACAATGGCAAGCGGAACAGCGACCGTCTCCTGGACTTTGTGGAGGAAGCCCTGCGCCGGGACTACGGCGTCCGGGAGGTGGTACGGGTTCGCAAGAGCGACCCCTCGCGCCCTGCCTCACCGGAGGTCATGGCCTCGCTCCAGGGATGCGACGCTCTCTTCACTGGCGTGGGCGACTGAGGGAGCTGCTCCTCGTGCAGTATGCACGACGCGATCGTCGCCGAGCGCCTCGGCATCCCGTCGGTGGCCATCATGACCGACAGGTTCGTCCAGACGGCCCAGGCCCTGGCCCGATTGCAGGGTGTCCCGGACTATCCATTTATCTCTATCGCCCATCCCATCAGCGACAACTCCGACGACGTCCTGCGGGCCAAGGCGCTGAAGGCTGTAGTTGATGGCGTCAAACTACTGCGCCAGCGGAGAGAGCTCCCTCCGTAGCCCACCCGCCGCATGGGGGCTGTGGCGGCGATGGGCCCGTTACAGGGCACGGGTACGTGGCAATAGTCGTTGGCTCTGCAGCCAGAGCACTATACCCTGAGGCATCAGCAGGACTAATAGCACGAGCACAATACCGAAGACCAACAGGTGATAGGTCAGGAAACGGGACCATACGATCTCGGATATCAACGTGAACAGTACAGCTCCTAGGAGCGGGCCAAAAACGGTTCCGAATCCGCCAAAGAGCAACATGACGAGAGGCCTCAGTGAGAGATTGAGGTCGAAGACCAGCGAAGGCTCGACGAAGGTGAGATAGATTGCGAAGATCGCTCCAGCGAGGCCACCTACGGTGCCACTGAGGACAAAAGCCAGCAGCTTCCAAGCACCAGTAGGTATCCCTAGCGCCTGGGCTGCTAGTTCGTCGTCCCTGATAGCTAGAAGCTGCAGGCCAAACTTTGTACTCAGGATAGATAGGGTGCCCAGTAAAACGGTTAGGGCGAAACCCGCCAGGATATAGTACTGAGCGGTCAGGCCTAATCCCGTGCTGATGGTAATGCCCCTCACACCATTAGTAAGTCCCTCCAGGTACTCACTTAGCATGAGGGGCTGCAGTGCAGCAGCGATACCTACAGTAGCGATAGCGAAATAGATCCCACGTATCCGCAACAGCGGCATCCCTATGAGAAGGCTGAAGAGAGCAGATACCGCAGCAGCTATAGGAAAACCCACCGGGAAGGGGACACCCAGTTTCCAGGTGCTTATTGCCATAGCATATGCCCCGATCCCCACAAAAGCGGTGTAGCCGAAATTGACATACCCTGTAAGTCCCGTGAAGATATTCAGTCCCAGAGTCAGGACGCCATAGAAGAGGACGAGAAAGGCCAGATTAATGACGTAAGGCGAAGCGAGCAGGGGAAGGACTCCTACGACGACCAAGAGCACGATGGCCAAGGACCCGATGAGGGCCACGCCAACCAGCCGGGGGACCGCTCTGTGCATTGAGGTGACCAAGACGGGGACTCTGTTCAGTTCCATCCCGAAAAAACCTCTATTCGGCCTCTACTGCCGCCCCCATGAGGCCTCTGGGACGCAGGAGTAGCATAGCGATCAAGACAGCGTAGGCGACAAACAGTGAAAGCTGGGGCGTGAAATAATGGGCAGTAGCTACCTCCGCCAGGCCCAGCGCTATACCGCCCAGAAAGGCCCCAGTTATGCTCCCCAGTCCCCCCAGAACCACGACTGCAAAGAGCGTGATTATGATGGCCTGTCCAGTGAACGGAGAGAGGTTGTGAAGCATCGCCCAGAGCACTCCAGCTATGCCGGCGAGGCATGCTGCCAAAGCGAAGCTGAACATCCTAACTTTGCGACTATCTATGCCACACGCCGACACCAGCTCTTGGTTCTGGGCCGTGGCCCTCAGCGCCTTCCCTAATGGATGGAACTTCAGAAAGAGCGCAAGAGCGATGGCGAGAAAGATGCCTACAGCCAGCGTGACGAGGTTATTCGCTGCGTAAGAAGCACCGAGAATTGACACCGGCTCCTGAAGGTAGACGATGCTGCGCAGACCCGTTGTGAATATGCCCCGGGCCATGTCCATCAAGATGATCGAGACTCCAAAGAGGAGCAGCAAGGATGTCGTCTCTGGCTTCCCCACCACCTGCTCGACCAAGAAGCGCTGCAGCAAGGTCCCAATCACAGCCAGACAGACTCCCGATACCAGCATACCCAGCAACGGATTGAGACCCAGGGCCGACCAGAGGACGTAAGCGATATACCCCCCCAGCATGAAGAGCTCTCCATGGGCCACGTTTACCACCCGCATTACCCCGAAGACCAGGGCCAAGCCAGTAGCGGCTACAGCGTAGGTGATCCCATGGAACAGGCCTCGCAGGAGTACCTCGAGGACTTCCTGCATGAAACGCCTCTCCCCGTACCGGCGTCCTGGAAGGAGTGTCCTATGGCATAGAGCATGGTTCCTTCACGGTAGCATCCCGCTCAGGCCACAGCACCTCCAGCCTCAGCGCTCTGGTCTGACGGTCTCTCTGCCACTGAACGCCATACCCTGATTTCGCCACCTGGATGCCCGCATCTGGCCCCTCAGGGATGACCTCATAGGGGCCGAATACGGTCTCGGTCTTGGTCTTGAAGAGATAGTCCCGCACAAAGGTTTTATCGATCCTACCTCGCTCTTCGAGAGAGGCATTGATGGCCTGAGCTAGCAGCTCTATGTTGCCAAAGGCTATAGCTGCTCGATAATCGGGGTCCTTACCGTACTTAGCTCTGAATCGTGATACGAACTCTTCATTGCTGGCAATGAACCCCTTCGATCTGGTAGTCGGCAGCCAGTGTGCGTTGCCCATGATACACTCGGCTAGGTCGCCGGCTGAATTACGAAAATCCTCCGTGTTGATAGTCCATCCCAGCCAGGCCATCTTCGGTTTATAGCTGGTGGCTGACAGGGCCTTGGCCATAGCTGCAGCCTCTCTGAAAGCCCCCATCAGGACTAAAGCTTCCGCCCCCGCCGCCTTTGCCTTGCTTGCCAGCACGTTGAAGTCGATGGTCGCTGGGTCGTAACGCTCAAATATCAAGACGTTGATGCCTTCTCTCTGGAACTTGTCACGCTGTGCCGGGGAATTCTCGACCACTGTCGGTATGGCCCCAGTGTAAAAGTAAGCTACGCTCTTGATTTTCATCCTCTGCACCAAGCCATGTGCGGGATCGAGATAGTCCTCAAAGGACCTGTTGAACATAACTGTCCACTTGAGCCCTTTGCCCCTCCACACGCCAGGGTCAGCAACTGTAGTGGTTATAAACGGGACCTGTGCCTCCTCCACAATGGGGACGACTGGGTTCGTCAGGGGAGAAGCGTAGGAGCCCAGCAGGAATTCTACCCTGTCTTCGTAGATGAGCTTCCGGTAGAGCTTCGTCACGGTCGCCGCATCGCTTTGATCATCGTACATGATCAACTGGAGCGGGCGTCCCTTGACTCCGCCCTTGGCATTGAGCATCTCCAGCGCCAGATCATAGCCTTCCCGCAACAGCCTGCCCTCGACCTCGTAGCGCCCGGTCAGGGGAAGAGAGATGCCAATCCGAATGGGCTCCCCGGCAGCCTGCGGCGTCGTCTCGGTCTCCCCTGGAGCACAACCGAACAACGCCGCTAGTATCACTGCCGCAAGAGGGAGTACCGCCTGCCATCTTCTCATCCTGTGCACGGTCATCGATGGTCACCCCTTACATGCACGTTTCCTCACCTGAAGCGTACAGACTCCCGCCGAGGTAGACAGCGCGCACCTGGGGATCCTGCAGTAAGGCGCGTCCCGGACCCTCTATACGGTTAGCACCCATCTCCAGCACATAGCCACGGTGGGCATAACTGAGGGCTGTGGCAGCGTTCTGCTCAACCACGAGGACTGCAATCCCCTGCTCGTTGATCTCCTTCAGCTTCTCGAAAACGGTGACCACCAGTCTGGGAGCCAGGCCGAGAGAGGGCTCATCCAGGAGCAACAGCCTTGGTTTGACCATTAAGGCTCTGGCTATCGATAGGAGCTGCCGTTCGCCGCCGCTCATAGTGCCCGCCAGTTGTCGCCTTCTCTCCCACAACACAGGGAAGAGCCCGTACACCCTCTCGAGGGCCTCTTTCTTTTCGTCCTTGGAGTGCAGGAGCCATGCCCCCAGGTCCAGGTGCTCTTGCACTGTCAGGCCAGGAAATACAGTCCTTCCCTGTGGTACATAGCCGATGCCTAACCTGATCCGCCTATGGGGCTCCAGGCCGTCCATTTCATGGCCGTCAAAGTAGATCTTGCCACTCCAGAGCTTGAGATACCCCATGATGGCCTTTATGGCCGTTGATTTGCCCGCCCCATTAGGACCGATGATGGCTATCATCTCGCCCGGGTATACACAGAGGGAGACACCGAAGAGGATCTGTTTCCTCCCGTACCCTGCAGCGATATCCAATACCTGGAGCAACGGACGGTCACTCATGAGCAACAGCTTCACCGAAGTATGCTGACAGAAGCTCTTCGCTATTGCGGACCTCCTGCGGCGTGCCTTCCGCTACCTTCCGCCCAGCGCTCAGGCCTATTACCACATCGCAGTAACGCATCACCAGGTTCATATCGTGCTCTACTACCAGAAAGGTGACTCCTCGCTCTCGCAATGCCTCGATAACATCGAAGATCTGAGCCCGAAGCGTAGGATTGACACCGGCCGCTGGCTCGTCCAGAAGGACTAACTGTGGGTCTAACATCATCACGCGGACCAGCTCCAGCAGGCGCTGTTGACCATATGAGAGCTCTTCGGCATATGCCCCTGTGAACGGCATGAGGCCGGTGAGATCAAGCATTCTGTATGCCTGTTCCTGCCATCCATCCCCTTTTGCAACAGCGCGCAGATTCTCCCACACAGTCATGCGCCGGAAAACTCGAGTCATCTGGAAAGTGCGGGCGACCCCGAGCCGAGCTATACGGTGTGGCGGAAGCCCGGTGATATCGCGCCCCTGAAAAAGGACTTTCCCCCGGTCGGGACGTTTGATGCCGCAGATCAGATCCAGGAGAGTCGTTTTACCGGCACCGTTGGGGCCGATCAGGCTGGTAATGGTGCCTGCCTGTATGCAGAACGTGATGTCATCAACGGCGCGCAACGCACCGAAGGACTTGGCGAGGCTCTCTACCCGAAGGACCGGAACCTCTGAGGTCCCCATCCTCTACCCTGGAGCCGTACCTCAGGTTTCGCTGATTGTCAGATTTTGTGGTCATATGTTATGTGGGCCTTCCTATTCTTGTCAAGCATCGTAGCAGGCTGATGATGTTATGCGCACTGTCCACAATTGAGGTCGCCACTAACCATATGCCCAGGTCGGGGATGGCCGCGGAAGGGAGTTGATAGCAAGCGCGGCCCGGCCGGTTGACGCGGTTTTGGCACTCTCGGCGGGCTAGGGGTTGGTGGGGAAGGGGGGACTCGAACCCCCACGCCTTGCGGCACGTGATCCTAAGTCACGCTCGTCTACCGGTTC
>DAOTWZ010000008.1:0-29006 GCA_034435615.1 Dehalococcoidia bacterium | reverse complement strand
CGCCCACCACCTCGGCCCCCTCGATGAAGTCGCCCCGGTCCAGCCCCAGGAGCTGGCAGGACTGCTCGCAGACCAGGAGCCGCACGCCGGCCTGCTGGGCCTGGTCTATGACCTCCTTCAGGCTGGGGAAGGCGCCTATCTTCACCTTCTCCGCCTCGCCCTTCTTGAGAGCGGTCACGCCCTTGATGAAGAAATAGATGATGGGCTCCTGTCCCATGGCGGCGGCGGTGGTGGCCAGAATGAAGGGGGCGTAGAGGCGCTCGGGCGTGTCCACGCCGCTGGTCTGAAGGTAGACAATGCGCTTCTTTTCGGCCATCTCCTGCATACCCTCCCCTGAAGTCCTCCGGCCCCTGCCGGCGTTAGCTACCCTTGCGGATGAGGACGCGCAGCTCGCCTCCCTCTTTCTGGAGGGCGATGACCTGGTGGCCGGCCCACTTGGCCCAGGCCTGGAGGTCGGCCTCGGCGGCCGGGTCGGTGGCCAGCACCTGCAGGACCTCGCCAGGCGCCAGGGAGTCCATCTCTCGTCGGGCCTTCAGCACCGGCCCGGGGCAGAAGTCGCCCCGCACGTCCAGGATCTTGTGCACCGTTGACTGTCTGGCCATCTCCGCACCCCCTTGCAGACTATTATCTGTTTTGTCACTCGGTTTAGTCAATAATGCTGCGGGCGGTGCTGGTCATAGCCCGTGGGGCAGCGGTGTCATAAACTAGCGCCAGGAGGAGCGACCTATGGCGCGCCTGGAAGCGATGGAGGAGCGACCCCACGTCCCCTGGGGGCTGGCAGACATCGGACTGGCCCTGGTGCTGCTGGTGGTATCGGCCCTGGTCGTCCTGGTGCCGGTGTCCCTGGTCATCGTCCTGCTCACGGCGGACGTGGAGCTGGAGGAGAACCCCACCGCCCTGGCCCTCCTGCTGGGCGTCAACATGGGGTTGGAGCTCCTGTTGCTGGGCGTGGCGGTGGCCCTGACCCTGGGGAAGTACAACGCCTCCTGGGCCGACCTGGGCTGGCGACGTCCCCGCAGGGGGGCGGTATGGGTGCCGGTGGCCTCCCTGGCGGCGGCCTATCTGACTCTGGGCGCTTACGTGGGCGTACTCCAGGCGACGGGCCTGGAGGACCTCCTCCCGGAGACGCCCTTCCCGGAGCTGGTCTTCCAGGAGCCGCTCCTCATCGTCATGGCGGGAGTGCTGGCCCTGGGCCTGGCGCCCCTGGTGGAGGAGACCTTCTTCCGGGGCTTCGTCTTCAGCGGTCTGCGGCGCTACCTGGGCGGCGTCGGGGCGGCGGTGGCCTCGGGGCTCCTGTTCGCCCTGTTGCACATCCAGGTGGGTACTATACTCCCCTTCACCCTCATCGGGATGGTCTTGGCGTGGGCCTACAGCTATACGGGCTCCCTGTGGCCCAGCATCGCCGTCCATCTGGTCTTCAACAGCATAAGCTTCGGCGTGGCCGTGGCCGGCGGGGCCACCTGAGGACGGAGCGGAGGAGACGGATGGGCCGTATCGCCGATTGCTTCCAGAGGCTGCGAGAGGAGGGTGAGCTGGGGCTCATCGCCTATCTGACGGTGGGCTATCCCAGCGTGGAGGGGGTGCTGCGTCTGGTGCCCGCCCTCCTCTCCGCCGGCGCCCACATCGTGGAGCTGGGCATTCCCTTCTCGGACCCCCTGGCCGATGGCGCCACCATCCAGCGGGCCTCCCAGGCGGCGCTGCGTCAGGGAGTGACGCCGGCCGTCTGCCTGGAGACGGTGGAGGCGCTGCGGCACCAGGGCGTGGAGGCGCCCCTCGTCCTCATGACCTACTGCAACCCGGTGCTGGCCTACGGGCAGGAGCGCTTCCTGGAGGACGCGGCGGCCGCCGGCGCCGATGGCCTGATCCTGGTAGACCTGCCGCCGGAGGAAGCGGGCGAGGTGCGGCAGCGCTGCCGCCGTCTGGGGCTGGACCTCATCACCCTGGTAGCCCCCACCACCAGCGAGGAGCGTCTGGCCCGTCTGCTCGCCGAGGCCAGCGGCTTCGTCTACTGCCTGAGCGTCACCGGCGTCACCGGGGCCCGCGAGGAGCTGCCGGCAGAGCTCCCGGAGTTCCTGCGGCGGGTCAGAAGACTCACCTCATTGCCGATTGCGGTGGGATTTGGTATATCTAAAGCCAAACACCTGATGGCAGTCCGTCCCCTGGCGGATGCGGTCGTCATAGGCAGCGCCATCATCGAGCGGATCGAGGGGGAGAACTTTGAAGACCGGGTCAAGGAGTATGTGGAGGTGGTCACCGGCCGCAGGGGGCCTGGGCAGGCCAGTTAGGCTGGCGGTCCGGTCCCGGGCCGGGGCGTATGGGTGGAGCTAGTGGGGCCGCTGTCCGGGCCAGGTGGAGGCGAAGGTCGCACTATGCTCTGCCGAGGCATCAGGGGCGCTACCACCGTCGCGGCCAACACTCGGGAGGCCATTCTGGAGGCCACGCGGGAGCTCCTGACGGCCATGACGGAGGCCAACCAGATACGGCCCGAGGATGTAGCCTCCGTCTTCTTCACCACCACTCCTGACCTGACGGCAGAGTTCCCGGCCGTGGCGGCCCGGCAGATGGGCTGGGACCACGTGGCCCTCCTCTGCGGTCACGAGATGAATGTCCCTGGCTCGCTGCCTATGTGCCTGCGCATACTGCTGCACGTCAACACCGAAAAACGGCCGGAGGAGATCGTCCACGTCTACCTGAGAGGGGCCCGGGCGCTGCGCCCCGAGTTCGCCAGCTAGCCGGCCGGAGAGTCTCATCGCTACGGATGGAGGGCATGAGGAGGGAGAACAGCATGATCGTGGTCATGAAGATGGGCGCCACGCCGGAACAGATAGAGGCCGTCTGCGCCAAGATACGGGAGTTGGGCTACCGTGACCGCCCCATCCAGGGTGTGGAGCGCACCGTGGTAGCAGTGCTGGGACAGGTCTACCCAGAGATGGTGGACGAGTTCGCGGTCATGGACGGCGTGGAGACGGTCCTCAGGGTGAGCAAGCCCTACAAGCTGGCCAGCCGCGAGGTGCATCCCTTTGACACCGTGGTGCGCGTGGGCGGGCTGGAGATAGGGAACGGCCAGGTAGTGGTGATGGCCGGCCAGTGCTCCATCGACACGGAGGAGTACACCATGGCCACCGCCCGCGCCGTCAAGGAGGCTGGCGCCCATATCCTGCGGGGCGGCGCCTTCAAGCCCCGCACCAACCCCCACACCTTCGAGGGGCACGGCCGGCGAGGCCTGGAGCTCCTGGCCCGTGCCAAAGCCGAGACCGGCCTCCCCATCATAACCGAGGTCCTGGACCCCCGGGACGTGGAGATGGTGGCGGAGACGGCCGATATCCTCCAGATAGGCTCCCGCAACGGCCAGAACTTCGCTCTCCTCAAGGAGGTGGGCCGCACCGACAAGCCGGTCCTCCTCAAGCGGGGGATGTGGGCCACGGTGGAGGAGTGGCTCCTGGCCGCCGAACACATCATGAGCCAGGGCAACCACAACGTCATCCTCTGTGAGCGGGGCATTCGCACCTTCGAGACGGCCACCCGCTTCACCTTCGATGTCAACGCCATCCCTCTGGTGAAGCGGGAGAGCCACCTGCCGGTCATCGCCGACCCCAGCCACGGAACGGGCCGCTGGTATCTGGTGGAGCCGGTGGCCCTGGCGGCCATCGCCGCCGGGGCGGACGGCCTCATCATCGAGGTGCACGTCAGCCCCGACCACGCCCTGTCCGACGGCGCCCAGTCCCTCACGCCCGAGAACTTCGCCCGCCTCATGGAGCGATTGCGCGGGCTGTGCGAGGCCCTGGGCCGTCCCCTCCACCCGCCGGCTGTCGAGGCGCAGAGGGCCTCCACCCCCTGAGAGGGCAGCCCCGTGCGGGAGAGCCAGGCCGGTGGCCCACCCTGGGAGCTGGAGCGGTTGCTGGAGCTGGTCGAACGGGGAGAAATTGACATAACTGATATCCCCCTGGCGGAGGCGATAGGAGAGAGCTGGGCCGGGGTGCAGGGACGGCCAGAGCCCGATGCCCTGGCCCAGTTCGTCCTGGTGGCGGCGCGGCTGCTGGAGCGCAAGGCCAAGGCCCTCCTTCCCCGGCCCGAGGCCCCCCCGTCCCCGCCCGACCCTGCTCCCCGGGGGGAGCCCTCCCAGTCCCCGGAGGAGTACCAGCTCTTCCGGGAGGTGGCCCAGCTCCTGCGGGCCTGGGAACAGGGGCGGCGCGCCTATCACCGGCCTTCCCTCCGCCGCACTCTACCTCTCTCCTCCGGTCTGCGGGGCGTCACCCTGAACGACCTCCTCCGCCTGGTCCAGGAGGCGCTGGCGGAGTGCCCCGGCGAGCGGGAGCCCCTCTCCCTGGAGGAGGAGACGGTCCACATCGAAGAGAAGATGGAAGAGGTGACGCAGGCCCTGCGCCGCCACCGGGGTCAGCTCTCCTTCCGCGGTCTCCTGGCCGCCTGCCGCACGCGGCGGGAGGTCATCGTCCTCTTCCTGGCAGTGCTGGAGCTCATCAAGCAGGGACTCCTCTGGGCGGAGCAGGAGGCCCCCTTCGGCGAGATCCTCCTGGTAGAGGCAACGCCGGAGTCGGTGGCCCCCTGACTAGTGCCCGGCGGGCCCTTTCTGGGTAGACTGGAACTGGCCATGAGCGCCATGACCAAGCGAGAGCGGGTGCAGGCGGCCCTGAAGGGGCGGCCGGTGGACCGCGTCCCCGTCTCCGCCTGGGGCCACGACTTCCTGCGGGAGTGGACGGCCCAGGGGCTGGCGGAGGCCACCCTGGAGAGCTACCGCCGCTTCGACTGGGACTTCATCAAGGTGAACCCCCGCGCCACCTACTACGCCGAGGCCTGGGGCGCCCGCTATCGGCCCTCCGGCCGGCCGGACGGCGAGCCGGAGCTGGTGGAGGCGGCCGTCCGCTCCGCCGCTGATCTGGACGACATCGGCCCCATAGACTGGGGGAGCGGCCCCTTCGGCGAGCAGCTGGAGGCCCTCCGCCTCATCGACCGTGGGCTGGCGGGGGAGGCCCCCTTCGTCCAGACCGTCTTCTCGCCTCTCGCCGTCATGAGCCGCCTCACCGGGAGCACTCACAAGGTGCGGGAGTTGCTCACCGAACACCCCCACGAGGTGGAGCGCGCCTTGGAGGGCATCGCCCGCACCCTGGCCGGCTACGCCCGCGCCTGCCTGGAGGCGGGCGCCAGCGGCATCTTCTTCGCCACCGTGGAGTGGGGAAGCCGGGGGATCATCTCCCCTGCCGAATATGCCCGCTTCGGCCGTCCCTACGACCTCCAGGTGCTGGCCGCCGTGGCCGATGCCCCCTTCAACATCCTCCACGTCTGTCGCGCCCCCAACCAGCTCCTCTGGCTGCTGGACTACCCGGTGGCCTGCTTCCACTGGGCGGCCCACGAGGCCACCAACCCCCGCCTGGGCGAAGTGATGGCGCGGACGGGGGTCGCCGTCGCCGGCGGCGTCGACCATGAGGGGGCGCTGCGGGACGGCACGCCCGAGGAGGTGGCCCGGCAGGCCAGCAGCGCCATCGCTGAGACGGGTGGCCGGCGCTTCCTCCTGGCCCCCGCCTGCTCAGTGGCGCCCACGGCGCCGGAGGCCAACCTGCGCGCCCTGAGGGAGGCAGCGGAGAGGCTGCCATGAGCGTACCTGGCCTGGCCAGAGAGGAGCTGCTGCGCATCGCCCCGGGGCGGGAGACCATCGTCACTGTCGGCAAGTTCGATGGCGTCCACCGGGGGCATCAGCACCTGGTCTCCTGGCTCCTCTGGCGGGCCCGGGAGGCCGGCCTGGCCTCCGTCGTCCTCGTCCTCCACCCCAATCCTATAACCGTCCTGCGGCCGGGAACCCGCGTCAGCTACCTGACGGGCCTGGAGGAGCGTCTGGAGCTGCTACGCTCCCTGGGCCCGGACCGCGTGGGCGTCCTCTCCTTCACCTCGGAGCTGGCCCTCGTCTCCGCCGCCGATTTCGTCCGTCTGCTGGTGGAGACGCTGCGCATGCGCGTCCTAGTGATGGGCCCGGACATGGCCCTGGGGCGCAACCGCGAGGGCACCGTGGAGACGCTGAGCGCCATCGGCCGGGAGCTGGGCTTCCGTGTGGAGGTGGCCCCCCTGCTGCGGGAGAGCGGCAAGAAGGTGGGCTCCTCCGCCGTGCGGGAGGCCCTGGCCAGGGGGGACATGGAGGAGGTGGCCCGCCTCCTGGGCCACCCCTACAGCCTGCGCGGCCCCGTGGTCCGGGGAGAGGGACGGGGCCGCCACCTGGGCTTCCCCACCGCCAACATCGCCGTGGCGCCGGACAAGGCACTACCTCCCTACGGCGTCTACGTTACCCTCGCCCACGTGGGGGAGATGGCCCTCCCCTCCTGCACCAACATCGGCGTGCGGCCCACCTTCCCCGAGGCTGACCCCACCCCCACCGTGGAGGCCTACATCCTGGACTACCAGGGCGACCTCTACGAGCAGGAGGTGCGGCTGGACGTCCTCCACCGCTTGCGGGACGAACTTAAGTTCGATACTGTGGACGACCTGATAGCGGCCATGCACCGGGACATCGAGCGGACGCGGGAGTACTTCGCCCAGCTCTCTCGCAAGGGGCACGCCCTCTGAGTCGTGACGCCATGGGCGATGTGCGGATCCCCAGCGACGAGGAGCTGCGGCGGCTGACCCGCCGGGCGGTGGCCGAGATCGTGCCCGAGGAGGAGTTCCTGGCCGCCCTCCGCTCCGGCCGGCGGCTCCGTCTCAAGATGGGCTTCGACCCCACGCGTCCGGTCATCACCCTGGGCTGGGCGGTGGGGCTGCGCAAGCTGCGCCAGCTCCAGGAGCTGGGGCATCTCGTCGTCCTCATCATCGGCGACGTGACCGCCCAGATAGGCGACCCCTCGGGGCAGTCGGAGACGCGGCCCATGCTCACCGCCGAGGAGGTGCAGGCCAACGCCGAGGCGATCCTCCAGAAGTTCTTCCTCATCCTGGACGAGTCCCGCACCGAGGTGCGCCGCCAGAGCGAGTGGTTCGGCAGCTTCACCCTGGGGGATGTCGTCCGTCTGGCCGCCAAGGCCACCGTGGCCCAGATGCTGCAGCGGGAGGACTTCGCCCGCCGCTTCGAGGCCGGCCGGCCCATCGGCCTCCACGAGCTGATCTATCCCCTCCTCCAGGGCTACGATTCCGTAGCCATCCAGGCCGATGTGGAGTTCGGCGGGACGGACCAGAAGTTCAACATCCTGGTGGGGAGGGAGCTGCAGCCCCAGTTCGGCCAGCGGCCCCAGTGCGCCTTCCTGGTGCCCCTGCTGGTGGGGTTGGACGGCCAGCGCAAGATGAGCCAGTCCCTGGGCAACTACGTCGCCATCGACGCCCCGCCCCACGATATGTTCGGCAAGCTCATGTCCATCCCGGACCACCTCATCCTCCAGTACCTGGAGCTCCTGACCGACGTCCCGGACGAGGAGCTGGCGGAGCTGGGGCAGGCCCTGGAGGGGCGGCAGGTCAACCCCATGGAGGTCAAGATGCGCCTGGCCCGGGAGGTGGTGGCCCAGTTCCACGGCCCGGAGGCGGCCCGCCGGGCCGAGGAGGAGTTCGTGCGGGTCTTCCGCGAGCGGGAGATGCCCGAGGAGGTGCCGGAGTGGCCCCTTCCCCTGGCCGGCAGGAAGGCCCGTCTGGCGGCCCGGGAGCTGGCGGCGGCCCTCCAGCAGGCCCACCGCTGGCCGGTGAGCGTCTCCGAGGTGCGCCGCCTCATCGGCGAGGGAGCGGTGGAGGTGGACGGCCAGCGCGTCCGCCGCGAGAGCGAGCTCTGGGTCTGGCCGGGTGCCCTGCTGCGAGTGGGGAAGCACCGCTTCCTGCGCATCGTGGACGCTGGCCGCGGTGGCTAGCGATGCCCTCCAGCGCCGTAGGTGTCGACATCATCGAGATCGAGCGCATACAGGCTGCCCTGGCCCGCTTCGGTGACCGCTTCCTGCGCCGCGTCTACACCCCCCTGGAGGCCGCCCTCTACCGTCGCCGCCCCCACGAGCTGGCCGCCCGCTTCGCCGCCAAGGAGGCGGTGATGAAGGCCCTGGGCACCGGCGCCCGCGGCGTCGCCTGGCGGGAGATCGAGGTTCTTCCCAACCGGCGGGGCAAGCCCCTGGTCTATCTCCACGGGCGGGCGCGGGAGCGGGCGGCGGCGCTGGGCCTCTCCGGACTGGACGTCAGCATGTCCCACTCCCGGGACTACGCTGTGGCCATGGCCGTGGGCCAGACCGAGGCGGACGCCGTAGCCGACCGCGACCGCTGGCGGGAGCAACTGGCCGCCATCCTGCGGGAGCGGGGCCTCCTGCCCTGACGGCCGGGCAGAGGGGCCTTTGAAACCCCACCGCTACATAGGAGAATAGCTTCGAAGGGAGAGAAGACGGCGCAGCATGAAGCTGGTCACGGTAGCGGAGATGCGGGAGGCCGAGGCGCGCGCTGGCGTCCCCGTCTCCCAGCTCATGGAGAACGCCGGCCTGGCCGTGGCCCAAGAGGTATGGCTGCTGCTGGGTGAGGTGGTCGACAGGCGCGTCCTCGTCCTGGTGGGCCCAGGCAACAACGGTGGCGATGGCCTGGTGGCCGCCCGTCACCTGCACGACTGGGGCGCCCACGTAGTGGCCTATTTGGTGCGGCCCCGCGCCGAGGACGACCCTGTTTACAGGGAGGTAGCGCAGCGGGGGATCACCGTCCACCGGGCCTGGGAGGACGCCGCCCAGGGCTACCCTCGGCTGGAGGAGGCCCTGCAGACGGCCGATGTAGTGATAGATGCCATCCTGGGCACCGGCCGCGCCCGCCCCATCGAGGGGGAGATGGCCGAGGTCCTGGGGCGCCTGGCCGCCGCCCGCTCCCGCACCTGGGGTCCGCGCCTCATCGCCCTCGACCTCCCTACCGGCGTGGACGCCGATACCGGCGCCGCCGACCCCCACGCTGTGGCCGCCGATGTGACGGTGGCCCTGCAGTGGAGCAAGGTGGGCCTCCACCAGTTGCCCGGCTCCCAACTGGCCGGTCAGGTGCAGACGGTGGACATCGGCATCCCGGCGGAGATCGAGTCGGCCCTGAGCACGGAGCTCATGGACCGGCGCTGGGCGCGGAGCGCCCTGCCACCGCGGCCCGCCGGGGCGCACAAGGGGACCTTCGGCCGCGTCTACGTGGTGGCCGGCTCCCCCCGTTTCATAGGGGCGGCCAGGCTGGCCGCCCTGGGCGCCCTGCGAGTGGGGGCGGGGCTGGTCACCCTGGCCTGCGCCCGCACCGTACACCCCGTGGTGGCGGCTGGCCTCCTGGAGCCTACCTTCCTGCCCCTGCCCGACCACGAGGGCCAGCTCTCTGCCGAGGCGGTCAGCCCCCTCTTGGAGGCGCTGGAGGGGGACAGCGAGTCCCTGCTGGTGGGACCAGGGCTGGGCAAGGCCGCCTATGTCCAGGCCTTTCTGGGCTCTCTTCTGGCCGCTCTGGAGGGCCGACAGCTACGCGCCCTCGTGCTGGACGCCGACGGCCTCAACAATCTGGCCCTCCTGAAGGACTGGCCGCAGCGCCTGCCGCCTTACGCTGTCCTCACCCCTCATCCCGGGGAGATGTCCCGTCTGGCGGGCCTGTCCGTGGGGGAGGTGCAGGGTAACCGGGTAGCGGTAGCCAGGGAGCACGCCCGGCAGTGGGGGGCCTGCCTCGTCCTGAAGGGCGCCCATACGGTGGTGGCCGGCCCGGACGGCCGGGTGCGCATCAGCCCCTTCGTCAATCCTGGCCTGGCCAGCGGCGGCACGGGCGACGTCCTGGCGGGGGCCATCGCCGGCCTGGCCGCCCAGGGGCTGGAGCCCTTCGAGGCGGCCAGCCTGGGCGTCTACCTGCACGGCCTGGCGGCGGAGCGGGCGCGGGCGGAGCTGGGGGACGCCGGCATGCTGGCTGGCGACCTCCTCCCGGAGTTGCCGCGCGCCATCAAAGAGCTGCGGGGGTAGGGGGCATGCGACGCGGCCTCAGAGGACAGCGCTGGCAGCTCCGTCCGCCGTCGCCCCCGGATGCCCTGGCCGGGTCGCCCTATCCGCCCCTGGTCAGGCAACTGCTGTGGCACCGGGGCGTCGCCAGCGTCGCCGAGGCGGAGCGCTTCTTCGCCCAGACGCCCACGGAGCACGACCCTTTCCTCCTGCCGGAGATAGAGCGGGCCCTGGCCTGCCTGCGGCGGGCCGCCCTGGAGGGCGAGGCCGTGGCCGTCTTCGGCGACTTCGACGTGGACGGCGTCACCGCGGCCGCCCTCCTCACCGAGACGCTGCGCGATCTGGGCGCCGCCGCCGTTCCCTACATCCCGGACCGCTTCAGTGAGGGCTACGGCCTCAACATACCCGCCCTGCGGAAGCTGGCGGAGGCGGGCGTCCGCACGCTGGTGGCCGTGGACTGCGGCACCACTGCCCTGGCGGAGGTGGCGGAGGCGCGGCGGCTGGGCATGGAGGTGGTCGTCCTGGACCACCACACCGTGCTGGACTCCCTGCCGGGCGCTGTCGCCACCGTCAATCCCAAGCGCTCTGACAGTCGCTATCCCCAGCCGGAGCTGGCCTCGGTGGGGCTGGCCTACAAGCTGGCCGCCGCCCTCTACGACTCCCTGGCCCGCCCCTTCCCGGACCATCTCTACCTGGACCTGGTGGCCCTGGGCACTGTGACCGACCTGGTGCCGCTGGTGGACGAGAACCGCTGGCTCCTGCAGCGGGGGCTGCGAGCGCTGCGGCGCACCGAGCGGCCGGGCCTGCGCGCCCTGGTCGAGGAGTCCGGCCTGGCCGGGCGAGAGGTAGACGTGTGGGCCATCGGCTGGGTGCTGGGCCCGCGCCTCAACGCCGCCGGCCGACTGGCCCATGCCCGCCAGGCCCTGGAGCTCCTCCTCACCCGGGACGAAGGAGAGGCGCGCCGGCTGGCCCTGGAGCTGTGTCGCCTCAACCAGGAGCGACAGCGGCAGACGGAGGCAGCGCTGGCGCTGGCCCAGGATATGGTGGCTGGCGAGGGCCCTGCCCCCCTCATCTTCGTGGGCCACCCCGACATCCCCGCCGGCATCGTGGGGTTGGTAGCCAGCCGCCTGGCCGAGGAGCACTACCGGCCGGCCATCGTGTGCGAGGTGGGGCCGCAGTTCAGCCGGGGCAGCGGGCGCAGCATCCCGGAGTTCGACATCGTCGCTGCCCTGCGGAGCTGCGGCGACCTCTTCGTCAAGTACGGCGGTCACCGTCAGGCGGCCGGCTTCACCGCCCGGAGCGAGCGACTGGACGAGATACGCGACCTCCTCAGGGAACGGGCGGCCCGGGAGCTGGCGGGTGTGGAGCTAGTGCCGCTCCTGGAGATAGACCTCCTCTTGCCCCTGCGCTCCCTCCGGGGGGAGCTGGTGCGCTGGCTGGAGCGGTTCCACCCCTTCGGCCCGGGGAACCCGGAGCCCGCCTTCCTGGCCCCCGGGGTGAGCGTGGTGGACGTACGCCCCGCTGGCGACGGCGGCCGGCACCTGCGCCTCAAGCTGCGGGACGGGCCGGTGGTGTGGCCAGGAACGGCCTTTGGCCTGGGCGACGCTCCCCTCCGGCCGGGCGAGACGGTGGACGTGGTCTACTCCCTGGCGAGGGACCGCGCCCGGGAGGGGCTTCTGGAGCTGAGGATAAAGGACATAGCGCCGGCGGAACCGGGCCTGCTCCCCTCCTAGCCGGTGGAGATGCCCCGGAGAGCGGGAGCGAGAGGAGAGCGGACTGGCCGCCGCTCGGGCCGCCCGTGGGGGTGGCCATTGACAGACGGACAGCGGATGACGGCGGCGAGGGTACCGTCCTGCGCCTGGCCATCCGTGGAGCGGCCGCCGACGGGCGCGTAAAATAGAAATGTGAGACTGCGCTCCCTGCGACTGACCAACTTCCGCAACCTCCGTCGACTGGAGCTGGAGCTTCCCGCAGGCGTCCACCTCTTCATAGGCGACAACGCCCAGGGCAAGACCAACCTCCTGGAGGCCGTCCATCTCCTCTCCGCCATGCGGGCCTTCCGGGCGGAGACCGACGCCCAGGTGGTCGGCTGGGAGGGGCTGGCCGAGGGCAGCCCCCTGGCCCGACTGGTGGGCGAGGTAGAGAGAACGGCCGGGCCCCTTCGCATAGAGCTGGTGGTGACGGCGCGGGAGGGAGCTGGCTCCCTCCAGGCCAGCAAGACCGTGCGGGTCAACGGCGTGCCCCGTCGTTTGCAGGAGGCGGTGGGCCTCTTCCTGGCCGTCCTCTTCACCGTCGAGGACATAGACCTCCTCACCGGGCCGCCGGCCCTCCGTCGACGCCTCCTGGACGGCATCATCGCCCAGACGGACCACGAATACCTGCTGGCCCGCCAGCGCCTGGACAAGGTGCTCCTCCAGCGCAACCACCTGCTGCGCCGACTGCGGGAGAGGGCGGCCCAGCCGGAAGAGCTCGCCTTCTGGGACGAGACCCTGGCCAGCGACGCCGCCTACATCGTCTGGGCGCGGGCCCGCGCTGTGGCCGAGCTTGACCGCCTGACCAGGGAGACCGGCCCCGTCCTGGGCGAGACGGAGGAGCTGAGACTGGTCTACCGTCCCCGGCTGGGGCCGTCCGCCTCCTCCGCCCTGGGCGGGCCGGTGGAGGGGCTGGCCGAGGGGTTCCTGCAAGACCTGCGCCGGGGGCTGCGGCACGAGATCGCCGCCGGCATGACCCTCCTGGGCCCCCAGCGGGACGACGTGGAGTTCCAGCTATCGGGGGCGCCGGTGGCCGGCTACGCCTCCCGCGCCCAGCAGCGAAGCGTCGCCCTCGCCCTGCGGCTGGCCGAGGCCCGCTACCTGCAGGCCGTGCGGCATGAGACGCCCGTCCTCCTCCTGGATGACGTCCTCTCGGAGATGGACAGCCGGCGGCGGGCGCGGGTCGTGGAGGCCCTGGCCCCCTACGAGCAGGTCTTCCTCACTGCCACCGATACCTCGCTCTTCCCGGCCGCCCTGCTGGCGCGGGCCTGGGTCTACCTCATCTTCGCTGGCGAGGTGCGGCCGGCTACCTCGCCGGCGGCCCCGTGAGGACACGCGGCCGTCTGCCTCGGGGCACCACGGCCCAGAGGGCAGCGGGGCAGACCTCCACCACCGGGGGCGACCCCACCATAGCGTCGCCGTCTAGCTGGAGGGGCAAAGGGCGCTCCCATTCCAGGCGGAGCCGCCGGGCCTGCCGGTACAGCACCCGGGACGAACGCAGGTGACGTCGCAGCAGGACGCGCAGGACGTGAAGGACAATCCCGGCGAGCCCTTCGCCCTGGAAGAGGCAGAGGTCGAGGCGGCCATCGTCCACCAGGGCCAGGGGGGCCACGTCAACCAGGCCGGCGTAGTTGCGGACGTTGGCTGCCACCAGCATGAGGGCACGGGCCTCCACGAGCTCGCCATCGGCCTCCACTCGCAGAGGCCGCCCTCGCCAGCGCAGGGCCTCCCGTATGGCGGCCAGAGCGTAGGCAGCGGCCCCCAGCCGACGCTTGAGGCGGAGGCTGACGGCCCGGGCTATCTGGCCGTCCAGCCCGAAGCCGGCCATCAGCAGGAAATGCTCGTCCCCGGCCCTCCCCAGGTCGACAAGACGCCGCTCGCCCTCCAGGGCGGCCCGGGCGGCCGCCTCGGCCCTCAGGGGGAAGCCCATCTCCCGCGCCCAGATGTTGACGGTGCCGGCCGGTATGGGCGCCAGGGCGGTCTCCGTCCCCGCCAGGCCACAGGCCGCCTCTCGCAGGGTGCCGTCGCCGCCGCAGACCAGCACCAGGGAGACAGCGCGCTCGGCAGCCGCCGCCGCCAGGTGACGGGCGTGGCCGGGCCACTCGGTCTCCCGCCACTCGGTCTGCCAGCCCCTCGCCTCCAGCGTTTCCCTGACCTCCTCCAGCCGCCGCCGGGAGGGCAGGTTGTGGGCCACCGGATTGACGATGACGAGAGCGCTGCGCTCCATCCCTCCGCCTCAGAGTGTGACGCTAGCCCCTGCCTGGTCGCTCCTTTATCATCTTGCATAGTGCGCTCTCGTTCTACGAGCTTTTTGCATAGACATTTGCCGGCGAGCAAATGCTAATACATTTGTCGCCCGCAAATGCTAAAGCATTTTCTGACGTCAGCAGGGGGCGGAGATGGACCTTGATGCAGGCATCAAGTATATGGACCACGTCTGCTGGGCGGCCTGGAGGCTGGAGGACGTCCTTCCTCTCCTGACACAGCTTCTGGGCATGAAGGTGGTGGAGGAGTTCAACGACGAGGAGCGGGGCTACAGCGGCGTCACCCTGCTGGCCCCGGGCGGCAACGTCCGCCTGGAGGTGCTGGTGCCCACCGCCGAGGACTCCTTCCTGGCCCGCTTCCTCCGCCAGCGGGGCCCCGGCCTCCACCACATCACCTTTCACGTGCACGACATAGAGCGGACGGCCGAGGCGATACGGGCCTTCGGCATCGAGCCGTGGGGCGGCATCCACCGGCGCCCGGACGGCGTGGCCGAGACCTTCATCCATCCCAGGGACTCCGGCGGCGTACTCATCCAGTTCTCCCAGTTCCCCGAAGAGAGGGGCGCTGCCAAGTAGCCCGCCCCGACGCCGAGATGACGAGGTAGGAGGCGATGAAGGCGCTGGTCCAGCCGAAGGAAGGTGAACTGAAGCTCAACGGTCTGCGCATCCACTACTTCGAATGGAAAGGGAGGGGAGAGCGACCCCTCGTCCTTCTCCACGGCCTGCGGGACTACGCCTACTACTGGCAGGACTTCGCCAACCGCATGCTGGACGAATTCCACATCTGGGCCTACTGCCAGCGGGGCCACGGCGAGAGCGAGCACGCCCCTGGCGGCTACCTGGTCTGGGCCTATGCCCTGGACCTGGCCGCCTTCGTCCGGGCCATCGGACTGGAGCGCTTCGACCTGGTGGGCCTCTCCCTGGGCTCCCGCTGCGCCATGGCCTACGCCCGCGAGAACTGGCAGCGCCTGCGCCACCTGGTGCTGGTGGACATGGGCCCCCAGATGGCCCGCCGGGGAGCGGTGGGCCTCAAGGAGGACATGACTGCCAAGGTGGACCGCCCTCCCTCTTCCTTCACCTATGAGGAGGCGTGGCGCTTCTTCCAGGAACAATGGCCTACCCTGGACGGCCCCTCCCTGAGCCGGCTCATCCAGAACGCTTTGGTGGAGAACGAGGACGGCACCTACGCCAACCGCTACGACCGACGCCTGGCCGATATCACCACCAAGGCGGCCATCGTGGAGATAGACTACCTGTGGGAGTCCCTCACCAGGGTGGAGTGCCCCACCCTGGTGCTGCGGGGCGAGCACAGCCCCATCCTGGACGAAGAGATAGCGGAGCGGATGGTGCGCTCCCTCCCCCGCGGGAGTCTGTACGTCTTCAGGGAGACGGGACACTCCATACCGCGCCTCCGGCCAGAGGAGTTCGCCCGGGTGGTGCGGAGCTTCCTCCTGGACGAGCCCCTGCCGGCCTAGGGCGGGGGCTGCTCATCGTCCCGGTCGTCGCCCTCGCCTCGTTCCTTCCTGCGGGAGGCGAGGAGGGAGAGCAGGGCCAGGCCGCCCACCACGCTCAGGAGCATGACGGCCTCGAAGCCGGCCGCCGCTCCGCCCATCTGATGGAGGAAGACGGTAGGCCGGGCCAAGGTGTGCCTCCGGGGCGGAGAGCTCCCTAGCTACCCCTGAGGCGCTTGCGCTTCTGGGCCACGTAGTCCACCAGGATGTACTGGCCCAGCATCTCGGGCGTGGTGTAGAAGACCCGCCCCTTGTTCATCTTGGCTATCTGGTTGACGAACTCCTTCAGGTAGTAGTTGCGGTCCAGCATGAAGGTGTTGATGATGATCCCCTTCTGGGTGCAGCGCTTGACCTCCTGGAGCGTCTTGCGGATGGTGACGGGGCTGGGCGGGTAGGAGAAGTAAGAGCGTCCGTGCTCCAGGTGGGCGGTGGGCTCACCATCGGAGATCATTATGACCTGACGGGTGCCGGTGCGGTGCTTGGCCAGTAGCTGCTGGGCCAGGATGAGGGCGTGGTGCATGTTGGTGCCCAGGACGGACTCGTCCCAGCGGACGTAGGGGAGCTCCTCCGGCTTCAGTTGGCGGGCGTAGGCGGAGAAGCCCAGGATGTAGAGGACATCCCGCGGGAACTGGGTCTTGATGAGGTTGTAGAGGGCCAGGGCCACCTTCTTGGCGGCCTGGAAGCTCCCCCTGAGGGCCATGGACCAGGAGAGGTCCAGCATCATCACCGTGGCGGTGGTGGTGAGGTGCTCCGTGGAATAGACCTCGAAGTCCTCCTTGGCCAGGTGGACGGGCACCTGGGGGCCTTCCCGCAGGATGGCATTGAAGACGGTCTGCCCCAGGTGGAGGTGGAACGGGTCGCCGAACTCATACTTCTTGACGTCCTCCGCCCGCTCCAGGCCCGGCCCTCGCTCCCTTATGGCGTGCTTGCCCTGACCCCACTTCCTGAGCTGAGCGTAGATCTCGCCCAGCGCCTTCTGGCCTATCATGCGGATGGCCTTGGGGGTGAGCTCCCACTCGTCGCCGCGGCGACGGATGTAGCCGGCCTTTTCCAGGATCTCCAGCATCTCTTTGAGCTGCCGGAAGGTCTGGTAGGCCTCCTCGCCCAGCAGTTCGCGCAGCTTCTCCTCGTCCACGTCGTCCAGGCTGCCGCCGTACTGGGTGCGCTCTAGCTGGTGCTCCAGTTCGTCCAGGCCCTGCATGTGCTCCATGAGCTGCATGGCCTGGAGGAGGTCTACCTCCTCGTCCCCCCGGAAGGGGTACTGGTTCTGGAGGTTGCGCCAGGGCTGGAGGATGTCCAGGTTGATGGCCAGCTCCTGGAGCTGGCGCATCAGCTCGGGGTCCGCCACCTTCTCCATCAGGAGCTCCTGGAGCTGGCGCCGCATCTCCGGGGGTAGGCTGTC
This sequence comes from Dehalococcoidia bacterium, assembly GCA_034435615.1. Classification (GTDB taxonomy): domain Bacteria; phylum Chloroflexota; class Dehalococcoidia; order SM23-28-2; family HRBIN24; genus H17-190. Next base: position 12,197 of record DAOTWZ010000008.1, on the reverse strand, counting down.
CAGGAGGCTCTGCATGGCCGCCATCTGGTGCTGCATCTGCTGGACCAGCTCGTCCAGGCTCTGGGGCGGGTTGGGGCCGAAGAGGTCGCCGAACTGCTGCATGAAGGACTGGAAGTCGGGCTCGCCTCCGGCCATCTTCTCTGAGAGCATCTGGTTGAGGGCCCGCACCATGTCCTTGAGGCGTTGCAGGTCCTCCGGCGTCATGTTGGCGATCTGGTTGTAGAGGTCCTTGAAGAAGGAGTCCAGCATGGCGCGGCGCAGCATCTCCAGCAACTCCTGGAACTTGGCGCCGGCCTCCGGGTCCATGAACTCGTACTCCTGGAGGGACTTGATCCGTCCAGGGACGTCTTGCGGGAGGTTGTCCAGGTAGTCCTTCTTGCGCTGAGCGATGTTCCGGAGCATCTCGGCCAGGCGGCGCCGTTCCTCGTCGTCCCCGGCCTGCTCCTCCCCGGCCTGGCCCTGCTGCCCCTGGAAGGCGTCCTGGAAGGGCTGGAGGGCGCTGGGGGCGCCCTGGAGCTGGCGCTGGGCCTCGTCCAGGCGGCGGTCCAGGGTCTCCCGCTCCAGACGAAGGACCTCCTCCAGCCGCCGCTCCAGGTCCTGGAAGAGGGAGCTTAGGTCGTAGCGCTCCAGCATCTGGCGTCGCTGCTGGCGCAGCCGCTGCAGGAGGTCGCGCAGCCCCTGGAGGCGCTGGCCCTGGGGGCCGCGCAGCCCCCGCTGCAGCAGGTTGCGCAGGGCGTGCTGCAGGTCGCCGAAGTTCATCAGGTCATCGCTGATGGCGGAGAGGAGCTCGTCCGGGTCGAGGGGCGGCACCTCCTGGCTGCCGTCCCATTCCGAGTAGCGGTAGAGCCACGTCATCCTGACCACCCCTCAATCTCGGCCCGCCGCCCCTGGCTGGCCCGGGAAGCGCCAGCGGGTGGCGGTGGCCGGGAACTCCTCGCTCTCGATGAAACCGAAGGCCATCTCTGGCCTTACCGCGAAGGTCAGGTCGCCGTCCTGCTGGGGACGGAAGCCGTACTTGGCCTCGTAGACCTCGGCGAAGCGTTCGAAGAGGGCGGCGTCGGCCAGGGCCTCCGCCTCCCCCTCGACGATGATGGCCTCGCTGGCTCCCTCCGTGCAGACGACGCAGCGGGGGGAGCGGGCCAGGTTGCGGGCCTTGCGGGACTGGGCCCCGGTGCTGAAGAAGAAGCGGCCCTCCAGCCAGACGCCCCACACGGGCACGCAGTGGGGACGGCCAGCGGGGGAGACGGTGCTGACGTAGTAGTTGCGGCTGGCGGCCAGCCGCGTCTCCGCCCACTCCCAGGGGAGAGTGCGGGCAGGGACGCCCTCCAGACCGTAGCCGGGCATGTGGGGCCGGCTGGCTACGGGGCCGCCGGGCTCACGACCGGTACTGGACACGACCAGCCAGCCTCTCTTTGTTGAGGCGCTTGCTCAGGTGCAGCCCCTCCAGGACGAACTCTACGGCGGAGGCCAGGAGGTAGGGAGAGTCGGCGCATTCCAGCTTGGCCGCCACCTCCGGGAGGCCCTCCAGGCGGCGGGCTATCTCCTCGTAGTCCTGGGCGGGCATCATCTCGGAGACCTCCACGGCGAAGCCGCCCCGGAAGCGGGCCACCACCTTCTCCAGGTCGGACAGGGTCAGGTAGCGGTTGAAGACGGCCAGGACGGCGCCCTGGATGAGGCGCTCCATGATCTGCTCCTCCCGACCCTCCTCCACCGTCTCGAACTCCAGCTTGCCGGCCAGAGAGGGGATGATGAAGGGGAGGTCGGTAATGCGGGGGACGGCCAGGGGCTCGTCCAGGTAGATGGCCCGGCGCAGGGCGTTGGCCAGGAGGGCCTCATAGCTGGCGATGGTGGCCCGCACGGAGACGCCGGAGCGCTGGTTGATGTCCGGGCTGCGGCGGGCCAGGCGCGTCACCTCGGCCACGATCTCCTTCATGAAGGCTGGGACGGCCACCGGCCGCTCCTCCTCGCCCTCGAAACGGGCCCGCTCCTGCTCGGCGATGGCGATCTCGTCCTCCACCGTCCTGGGGTAGTGGGTGCGGATCTGGGCGCCGTAGCGGTCCTTGAGGGGGGTGATGATGCGACCGCGGTTGGTGTAGTCCTCCGGGTTGGCGGAGGCCACCACAAAGACGTCCAGGGGCAGACGGATGCGGTAGCCGCGGATCTGGACGTCCCGCTCCTCCATGATGTTCAGGAGGCCCACCTGGATCCGCTCCGCCAGGTCTGGCAGCTCGTTGATGCAGAAGATTCCCCGGTTGTGCCGGGGTATGAGGCCGTAGTGGATGGTCAGCTCGTCGGAGAGGTAGCGGCCCTCGGCCACCTTGATGGGGTCCACCTCGCCGATGAGGTCAGCTATGGTGATATCCGGCGTGGCCAGCTTCTCACCGTAGCGCCGCTCCCGGTCTATCCATTCTATCTCCACGGCGTCGCCCTCGGACTCCACCCACTCGCGGCAGCGCCGGCAGATGGGGTTGAAGGGATTGTCGTTGATCTCGCAGCCGGCGATGATGGGTATCTCTTCGTCCAGCAGGCTGACGAGGGACCGGATGAGGCGGGACTTGGCCTGTCCTCGCTCGCCCAGGAAGATGATGTCCTGACCAGCCAGTATGGCGTTCTGCAGGTGGGGGATGACCGTCTCCTCATAGCCGATGATGCCGGGGAAGAGCTCCTCCCGCTGCCGCATGCGCTGGATCAGGTTCTTGCGCATCTCCTCCTTGACGGAGAGGATCCGGTACCCGGAGGCCTTGAGCTCTCTGATGGTCCGTGCCTTCTTCTCCACTGTGATGTCACCGCCTCCCCTTTAGCCCCTCCGACCGCCGCCGGCCAGGGGCCGCTTTCTGCCTGTGGTTCCCATTATACTGGCTGACGCCGGCAGGCGACAGGGCGGTACGACCCCCAGAGTAGCGGCCCCGGCGCCCCTGGTATCGCCTCCTGGCCTCTGTCATACTAGACGTGATGTTCGGCCTTGAGGAGCGGCTGCTGGAGATGGCCCGCCACCTGTACGAGGCCATCGGCTGGCCGGGCGTGGTCTTTCTCATGGCCCTGGAGAGCGCGGCCGTCCCTTTCCCCAGCGAGGTCATAATGCCCCTGGCCGGCTGGTTCCTGGTGAAGGAGCGTGGCGGGGGCGTGGACTGGCTCCTCCTGGCCGGCCTCTGGGGGGCGCTGGGGAACCTCCTGGGCTCTCTGGCGGCCTACGGCGCCGGCCTCTGGCTGGGCCGGCCCTTGCTCCTGCGTTATGGTCGCTGGCTCCTCGTAACGCCCCGTGACCTGGCCCTGGCCGATGCCTGGTTCCAGCGCCACGGCGAGGCGGCCGTGTTCCTCTCTCGCTTGCTGCCGGTGGTGCGCACCTTCATCAGCGTGCCGGCGGGGGTGGCCCGCATGCCGTTGGGACGGTTCGCCCTGCTCACCCTTCTCGGCTCCTACCCCTGGGCGCTGGGGCTGGCGGCGGGAGGGTTCCTGCTGGGGCAGCACTGGGAGCGGCTGATGGACTGGTTCCGGCCGGTCTCCCTTCCCCTGGCGGTGGCCCTCCTGGGGCTGGTGGCCTGGTATTACATACGACGGTTGCGGGAGGTGCTGACAGAGGAGGCGACGCCAATCTCTGAGGAGGTAGAGAGATGATCGGCTGGCTGCAGAGGCAGATGCGGGCCGTGCGCCGCAACCACGCGCTGGAGCATGCCACCATCGCCGTGCTGATGGGCCGGGTCTCGCGGCCCGTGCAGCTGCTGGGCCGGGCCACCCAGGACGGGTTCTACATCCTGGGTGGCGTGCCGCGGGAGCAGGTGCTGGACTCTGCCCACGAGGCGCTGGCCCGTCTGCGCCGGGGCGAGTCCTACCTGGCGGTCTCCCCCCTCTGCGGGACTAACCTGGCGGTGGCGGGCATCCTGGCCGGTCTCGCTTCTTTCCTGGCCACTGGCCGCGGCCCTCGGCTGGACCGGCTGCCCCAGGCTCTCCTGCTCTCCGTGCTGGCGGTTCTGGCGGCCCAGCCCCTGGGACGCGCTGTCCAGCGCCACCTCACCACCCTGGCCGATGTGGACGGCTTGGAGATAGTGGCGGTGGAGATGCCGGCGCCCGGGCTGCCGCTATACAAGGTGCGTACCGTCTGGCGGGACGGCCCTGCCGCCTGACGCCTCTCGGGAGCGGGGGGCTGTGCGCCACCCTCGCCCCGCGGGGCGCTCGCCTCTTTGACCCCTCGGGGCCTCTGGGCCTACAATCTGGTTCGGGGCCCCCGTAGCTCAATGGGAAGAGCGGCGGCCTTCTAAGCCGCTTCCCCTATCTAGGGCCCCTATCTGTGGCACCGTTTGGGCACCATTTAGCGCCCTTCCTTCCCGCCGCCTCCCCCAGGCAGGGGCCATGATGCCACTTTTCGGCCTTAGCGTCCATACGTCGTGTGTTCGGGAAGGGCCAACATGGGCTGGGGGAACGAGAGGCAGCAGTGCTCCTGGGCCAGCGCTGCGGAGGCGGACAACTACTCAGCCTATGGTTGTGGCAGGTCAGGGCTTGCACAGGCTTCGTAGCTGCTTCTCTATCTCAGTAGGGTTACGGCAGACCAGGAAGGCCCACTGGCCAAGGTCACCCTTATAGTTCACCGCCTTGACCCAGCGCTGGGCAGCCGCATACTTCTGGCGGTCCTGCTCCGTTTCGCGACCCTTGACCTCCAGAATGACTTTCAGTTCTCCTCCAGGGCAGCCAGGGCACCGCAATCGTATGAGATAGTCTGGCCTGTACTCGTGCCGTTGGCCCTGCCACTCGTAAGGGATAGCGAAGCCCAGGCCGTCGTTCTTCACGTAGGCGATGATTTCATCCATGCGCTCCAGGTGGTAGGCAGCACTGCTCTCCCAGTTAGAGGCATCAAGGACGACGTGACTAACGTGGCTTTTGGTGGTGCCGACGCAGTCTCGACGAGAAGTGCGGAAGAGGACATCCTTGGTGGACCCTATGGGACGGAAGCGTTCCAGCACTGGCAGGATAGGAGGCTCTGCTGCCTCTACGTCTGGCTCGATGGCCTCGCTGAGGCGCTCCACAATCCGTTGGCGATATTTGAGGAGGGCCACCTCCTCCCGAGGAACATCGCCCTTAAATTCGACCCGCTGTTCCAGGTATTCCCACACGCACCGCAGCACTTGGGGAAACAGGATGTGCCGCGCTTGCCATTCCCGACGCTTCTGGCACAGCCTCTCCGTTAGCTCCGCCGCCAGTTCATAAACGGTGCTCTGCAGCCGCTTCTCAGTGTAGAAGGGATTACGGTCATGGACCTCCTCCAGCCCTGGCCCCAGCCGGTCGGGCCGTCCTACCCGGTAGCCCACCGCGGGCTTGACGGTCACCTCTGTAGGCTCCTCGTTCGGGCTCACTATCAGGTAGGGCACGCCTTGTAGGTCCAGGCGGATGCGCTGACGCACGTCGAAGACGTAGCCCTCCACCCTGGGGAACGTTATCTCCAGGTCGGCCCGTTCGGGGAGGGCCCTGACCAAGGTGGGGGCCTTCTGCCTATCCCCTGCGCCGGGGGGCTTCTTCTTTACGGGAATCACCTCGAAGGGGACGCCGTACACGTCCACGTACTCGGGCTCCAGCAGCTCCGTCTCCGGATTCACGTCGTAGCTGGTGCGCCGGAGCCCGCGGCCCACCACCTGCTCGCACAGAAGCTGCGAGGTGAAGGCTCGCAGGCCCAGGATTTGGGTCACGTTGGGCGCATCCCACCCCTCGTTCAGCATGCTCACCGAGACGACGCAGCGGACGTCCTTGCCTGGCGGCTCCCCCTCGCCTTCCCACTCGGTCTTCCCCACGGTGGCCACCTTCTTGCGTAGTCTCTCCGCCGCCGCCTCTTTGGTCTCGCCCTCTAGGGCTGCCTCCGCCTCCTCCAGAAGCCGGGTATCGATGCGCACCGTTAACTCGGCATCGTCACCGTTGGCCAGTTCCCCAATCGCGTTGCCACATGCGATGTGCTCGTGCACCAGCTTCGCCAAGTCCGTGTTGTCGCAGACGACGATGAGGACAGGGGGAACTGGAGCCCCCGCCCGCTGGAACTCCTGAAACGTCCGCTTCCACTCCGAGGCCAGCGTGGCGAGCGCCGGTTCAGCCTCCCTGAGCACGGACTCTGGCTTGGCTCTCCTCCGGGCAGTCTGCCTCTCGGATGGCGGAAGGTTGCTATTGATGTACTCCCAGAGGCGGAAGTACTTAGGGATTGGCGCGCCAGTGTCATCGGCTACCGGCACCCGCGGCACCTTGACGATGCCGCACTCGATGGCGTCGGCCAGACCGAAGTCAGAGACTATCCAGGGGAAGGGTTCCCCTTCGTCGTAGCCGCTGCCCTTGATGAAGAAAGGAGTGGCAGAGAAATCGGCGCAAAAGTTGATCCCCCTCTGGCGCTGGATGCGGTCCAGGCCGCCCACCCACACTGTGGCCTCCTCCTCGGGCGCAGGCTGTCCCCCCTCGGCGGATGAAGGCGCAGGCCTGTAGGCGTGATGGGCCTCGTCGTTGATGACCAGGATGTTGCTCTTGTTGCCCAGGTCCTTAAGCACCCGTCGGCAGAAGGCGGCGTCGCCCTCCACGCCCCGCTGCACCACACTTCTGCTTCTAGAGTCGTCCCGTGGCTGGAAGAGGTGCCAGTTGGTCACCTGGTAACGGCCCTGCGCCAGCCTCTCCATCATTCCCGGCGGGACCAGGTCGAAGGCCTCGTAGAAGTTCTTGCTGTAGTGCGGGAGGAGCACCTGCAAACGCTCCTTGATGGTCAGGTTGGGGCAGACCACCAGCACGGCGTCGGAGAAGCGACCGTCCCTGGGGTTGGCGAGCTTGTTCAGCACCTGCCAGGCGATGACCATGGCCATGACCACCGTCTTGCCGCTGCCGGTGGCCATCTTACAGGCGTAGCGCCGCAGGCCGTTGTCCATAGGGATGTCGATGCCCTGCTTTTCGGCTGGCGATGCCTCCACCAGCCAGATGAGGGTCTCGGCGGCCTCTATCTGGCAGAAGAAGAGCCTGCGCTCCCGCTCCGGGTCCCACCAGTGTCGGAGAAGCTGGCGAGTGATGGGGGTAATGCCCGGGTAGCCCCTCTCCCGCCACTCTTTAACCCGCTGCCTGATGGTGTTGACAGTATCGAGGGGCACGAACTGCTCCTCCAGAAGGGGGAGCTGCTCTCCTCTAGTGCGGGCCTTCAGGTAGACGCCAGCCGGGCGCCGGCCTTCCTTCAGGACGGGCTGTCCCTCCTCGTACGCCCAGTGGTGGCTCGGCTCCTGGTAGGGGCTGTTGACCACCGGGTTATCGATGGCGAGGCCCTTGACCTGCTCGCTCATCGCTTCACACCTGCCCTGATTCGAGTGCGCTGAGGCCGGCCTCCGAAATCTCCCAGATGCCCTGGGGGGAATCCCGGCGTATCAGCCCGTCCTGGACGAGCTTTAACCGTGACCACTGAGCCGTATTCCGCCAGCGTATCTCCCCCGAACGCAAGGGTTGGCGGTCGTACTCGTTGAGCACGTCTCGCATCTTCTCCTCCACCCGACGCAGCACCTCGTCTATGGCAGCCCTACCACCCAGTTCCACCAGCGCTTCGAGGATGGGGCGGCGGAAGCTCTCTTCGGGCGTCCTTAGTCTTGGCGTCAGTCGTCGTTGCCGGCGCCGACCCACGGCCGAACGGGTTGGGATGGCAACCGGTGCGCCAGTGAACAGAGTGCGCCACTCTTGCTGTAGTCCCTTCACTCGCTCCCGGAGCTGCGCCAGCTTCTCAGCGTGGGCAAGGGACAGCCTGGCCTCGTCGAAGCGGCCCGCTCTGAGGGCGTCGTTGACGCGCTGGTGGACGCTGTCGACCACCTGCTCTATCTCTTCCAGCAAAATTTCGAACGCGATATGAACCTCGTTCTGGTCCATGACTAGACACTGAACCTTTTGCTCAGTCTCCGCACCGAGGCCCTCTGTTCGTCGGTCTCGGGCCCGGACTTCGCTGCCGCGACCCTTGCCGTAGCATCCTCCAGCGCCAGGCCGAGGGCCATTAGCACGCAGATGGCTACTGTGCCGGTGCGTCCTATCCCTGCTCCACAGTGAATGAGGATGCGCTTCCCCTGCTGGAGACGAGTCGCAACCTCTCGGGCGATGTTCACGAGGTCAGAATCGTCAGGGGTGCTGTAGTCTTCGACGGGAAAGTGGTCGACAGGGATGCCTAGCTGTCCTCGCTCTAACTTTGCGGCATATTCGGGGACTTTCCTGCGGACTTCTGCCAACGGAGCGAGGCAGAGTAAGCGGTCGATTTCCGCCTCAGCCATTTCCTTCTCGTAGTCCTCAAGACGGCCATCTCTGCCCGGCATCTCGCACAGAAAGAGGCGGCCAGATACCACGTCATCTAGCTTGACTTCTCGCAGCCGGTTCCCCTCCATGACGTCCTCTACCTCAGCGGCATCACCCTCGTTACCTCATTCCCACGAAAGTCTATGACCTTGACGGCGATGCGCCGGTGCTCCCCTGCCTGGCAGGGGAAGGACTCGGTGCCGTGCATGCGCTCAAACACCTCTTCAGGGATGTGGACCCTCAGCGCCCGCTGCAACTTGTCCCAGGCGTCGGCGTCGCCGGGGAAGAAGGCCTGACAGATGTGGAAGGTGGCGCCGTCGTAATCGGTATCTAGGAACCAGGCCGCCACCCGGTCGCCAGGGGCGCTCTGGACCTCCCCCTTCACGGGGTCATAGATGTCTACCCCCAGGAGCTTGACCACATACGTACCGTCGGGCTGTGCCTGTACCCTCACGTCGGGCTGGCCAAAGGCGGTGAAGACCTGGCTGGCCCGGTTGGTCTTGAGGAGGTCTCCCACCAGGACGTCCGTCGAGACGTTAACGAACTGTACCTGAAGCCCCGTTGTCGGTATTCGCTGGACGCGGGACTGGGCTTCGGGGTCGAAGCTGAAGCCGGCGAACAGCAGCAGGTCGTAGCCGTTGTAGCGGGCGGTAGGGATGGCCTCGTCCACCTGATAGGCGGGGAGGGGCCCGTAGCGGGGGCCGAAGCTGATGGCCACCCGCAGGGCCTTTCCGTTCTGGGGCGCCTCGGCCTCGGCGTGGATGAAGCCCAGGTCGGTGCGGCGGACGTTGCGCAACTCGAGGCGCCTGCCCCCCGGGAACACCACGCCGCCCTGCTGCTGCAGAAGAGAGACCAGGCTGTCCAAATGGTCGCCCGCCTCGTCGGCTACCCGCGTCTGCGCCTCCTCCTGCTCCAACTGGGGGATGGGGGCCTCGGCGGGGTCTTCGATGACCGGCGCCGGGATGGCCTCTACGGTGAAGGGGCCAGCGACCCGCACCACGCCACGGCGCACCTGGGGGCGGTCGTAGAGCACCTCCTGGGGGGCGTTGCGCTGGATACTCTCGTCAATCTCCTTTCGCTTTCTCTGCTTCAAGTCCCAGAACAGCGCGAAGGCCTCCTTCGCCCCCTCCGGCCACTCCGGGGCGGGCGCCGGGTCGGGCACATCCTTCAGGCTCTTCCAGTTGTGACCGGTGAGACGGTAGACGGCCTGGAGAAGCTCGACGGCCCGCTCCTGGGCATCGGCGGACATGGACTCACGCAGTGAACGCAACTCCCGGTAGGCGCGACGGGCCTCCTCCGGCCAGATGGGGTGGGGGACGGGCCTGGGCACTTCCCACTCCTGCCAGGAGCAGCCCAGGGCCTCGTTCAGCAGGGCCAGGGCGGCCTCGATGTCGGGCTGATACCTGGCGGCGATGTCGTCTATCTCAGCGTTCTTGGCGATGCTCTCCAGGGTGATGTGGGGTACCGTCTTGTAGACGAAGCCGCCGGCTGGGCCACGCTTGGGGTCCTTGAGTTCGTAGTAGTCGTACCGGGCGGTCATGAGGCGCTGGCGGGCGATGGCCAGGGCGACGCGAGAGGTGTCGCAGGTAATCCAGCGCCTTCCCCACTTCTCGGCGCAGTAGGCAGTGGTACCCGAGCCGCAGGTGGGGTCAAACACCAGGTCGCCCGGGTCGGTAGTCATCAGGATGCAGCGCTCGATGACCGTCTCGGCGGTCTGAACAGCAAAGATGCGCTCGACGCCGAACTGTATGGTGTCGGTCCAAACGTGTGTAATTGGCATCAGCCCAAAATCACTTGCGAGTCGTCTATACCGAAGAACGTTACGAGAGGCCACTAGGCGTTCCGCTGCAGCCAGACGCTTTAGGCCCTCTACTGTCGTCTTCCAATGACGAGTATGTCCAGGATGGAACGTTCTTCCTTCAAAATCGAATGGAACAGTGGTTGCCGACCTATAACCTTGAGAGGTCAGATCGCTGGTCGCGAACTCCGAGTCTTCTTGCTTGGACAGGTATAGCTGCCGATACTTTACATTGTCGCGATCCTTAGCATACCAGAGGAGATAGTCGCTTGTTCGTGGGAGCAACATAGCTGCTTGTGCACTTGCCTTTGCGAAGGTTATGACAGCTACAAAATTCTCCGCCCAAAACACTTCGTCCAGGAGGCAGCGCACCAGGTGCAGGTTCTCATCGTTGATTTGCACGAAGATGGAACCGCTCTCGTGTAGTAGGTCGCGGCAGAGGAGGAGGCGGTCCCGCAGGTAAGTGAGGTAGGAGTGGATGCCCAGCCTCCAGGTGTCGCGGTAGGCCTTTATCTGCTCCGGCTCGCGGGTCAGGTCCTCGTCGGTGTCGTTCACATCGCGGCGGTCGATGCGGGGCTGGAAGTTGGAGGCGTACTTGATGCCGTAGGGCGGGTCGATGTAAATCATCTGCACCTTGCCCGCCATCCCCTCCTTTACGAGCAGGCTGTTCATCACCAGCATGGAGTCGCCCAGAATGAGGCGGTTGGCCCAGCCCACCTCGTGGCTGTAGAACTCCACCTGCTGGTCGGCGGGCAGGGGCGTCTCACCGAACAAGTCCATCTGCAGCGGCTGGGGCCGCTCGACGGCCCGCAGGATAGCCTTGGTGGAGATGCGCTCGTGGATGTGAAGGGGGACCACGTCGACCTCGAAAGAGGTGTGCTCGGCTTTGCCAGCCCAATGCAGTTGAGGGTCAAGATGAGGGTCGTACTGGTACCACTGCTTGGGGCGCTCCCGCACCTCGTAGATGGGGGCGAGGCCGGCGGGCGGGTTGTTCAAGCGGCGGGCGTCGTAGCGATAGTCCTTCGCCGGGCTGTTGGGCGGGTCGCCGGGGACGCGGCCGTTGCTACGCCTTCTGCCTCTGGGCATACTACCACCCCCGGCGAAGCGAAATGAAATGTGGTGACACTAGTTTAGTCAGGCGCGAACAGATGGTCAATGTCAGGACTTTTACCGTCACTGTAACACAAGCGGTCGGTGATTTCCGTTCCCCCATGGAGGGCGCAAACGGGCGGCTCCAGGCCTGTTGGGCAAGCCTGGCCTCCCACTGGGGCCAGCAGTCTGGGCGCCATTGTCGCAGAGTTAGGGACAGCCTACTACCGCGGGCGAGAGCAACCATCCTTTGTTACGGTCACGCCCCAAGGGAGCCACCATCCCTCATCAACCACCAGAGCGGGGGAAGGAGCGCCCCGGGACTGGCCGCCCTTGCCCTGACCCACGATATGCCCATATCGCCCCCCGTCACCATCGAGTGTTGAAGGGCCCCTGGCCCGGGCCTTGACGAGAGGGCAGCGGGCCGTTACGCTAACTGGCCAGGCGGCCCCTGGTGGCGGCTGAAAAGGGCCAGTGGTCTGCGTGCCCCACTGGCCGCCTGTCTTGTCGGGCCAGGGGCCGCCCTTCCCTCCCAAAAGAACAGGGCCCCGGCCCTGACGCCGGGGCCCTTCCCCTATTCGGTTGTCTACACGCCCGTCAGCCCGAAGTGGTAGACCAAGGGGAGCAAGGGCAGGTGGACGTGGTTCACGGTGTTGCACCGCTTCCGCTTGCCCGTCTCAGGGTCTGGGTGCACGTGGTAGCAGCGTGTCCACAGGTACCAGAGCTCGATAGCGCACCCACACCCTTGGCAGCGGGCCCTAGGGATGACATCGCCAGCGATGAACTCGTTGGCGATGTAGCCAGGGCCACAGCCCGGGCAGCGGTAGGCCAGGGGATGCCAGGGCTCTTTGGCGAGGACCTTGATGGCCCACTGGCGGTAGCGACGGTAGGGGTTGCGGTTGCGTGCCATGCTAACCCTCCTGTCTTGTCGGTATTGCCCTGGCTCACGGCATGGGCTGTTAGGACGCCCTCCATGGCCGCCCACGCCAGGCCAGGTATGCGGCTGTTAAGGTGCTACGGCCCCGATGGCCGTCCAGGCGTC
>DAOTWZ010000007.1:0-3502 GCA_034435615.1 Dehalococcoidia bacterium | reverse complement strand
AGGATGAGGCAGTGGGGCTTGCGCCGCACCGTGTCGGTGAGCTGGGCGGCGTCCTCGTAGCCCACGTAGCCCGGCGGGGCGCCGATGAGCCGGGAGACGTTGTGCTTCTCCATGAACTCGCTCATGTCCAGGCGGATCATGGCGTCCTCAGAGCCGAACATGAACTCGGCCAGGGCGCGGGCCAGGTAGGTCTTGCCCACACCGGTGGGGCCGAGGAACATGAAGACGCCGATGGGCCGCCTGGGGTCCTTGAGGCCGGCGCGGGCCCGCCGCACCGCCCGGGCGATGGTGCGTATGGCCTCGTCCTGGCCCACCACCTTCTCGTGCAGGGCCTCCTCCATCTTGAGGAGCCGCTGCGATTCCTCGGAGGCGATGCGGGTGACCGGGATGCCGGTCCACATGGAGACCACTTCGCAGATGTCGTCGGCGGTGACCACCGGCTTCTCCTGCTGGCGCTCGCTCCGCCAGCCGGCGTCCAGGGCCTTGATGCGCTCCTGGAGCTTCACCTCGCGGTCCCGCAGCTCGGCGGCGTATTCGTACTGCTGCTGGGCGATGGCCTGCTCTTTCTCCCGCCGGATGCTCTCCAGCCCCTTCATGGCCTCCTGGAGGGAGGGCGGGGCGTAGGAGCGGCGGATGCGGACGCGGGAGGCCGCCTCGTCCACCAGGTCGATGGCCTTGTCGGGCATGAAGCGGTCCGGCACGTAGCGGGCCGCCAGCTCGGCTGCCGCCTTGAGGGCCTCGTCGCTGATGGCGAGGCCGTGGTGCTCCTCGTAGCGGCCCTTGATGCCCCGCAGGATCTCCAGCGTCTCCTCGGGGGTGGGTTCGTTGACGATGATGGGCTGGAGACGACGCTCCAGGGCGGCGTCCTTCTCTATGTGCTTGCGGTAGTCGTCCAGGGTGGTGGCGCCTATGACCTGGATCTCGCCCCGGGCCAGGGAGGGCTTGAGGATGTTGGCGGCGTCCACCGCCCCTTCGGCGGCGCCGGCGCCCACCAGCATGTGCATCTCGTCTATGAAGAGCATGCAGTTGCCAGCGGCCTTGATCTCTTCGATGACCTTCTTGAGCCGCTCCTCGAACTCGCCCCGGTACTTGGTGCCGGCGACGAGGGCGCCGATGTCCAGGGTGACCAGCCGCTTGCCCTGCAGCATCTCGGGGACATCGCCCCGGACGATGCGCTGGGCCAGCGCCTCGACGATGGCGGTCTTGCCCACGCCCGGCTCGCCGATGAGGACAGGGTTGTTCTTGGTGCGGCGGGAGAGGATCTGGATGACCCGCTCTATCTCCTTCTCCCGGCCGATGACGGGGTCCAGCTTCCCCTGGCGGGCCAGGGCGGTGAGGTCCACCCCCAGCTGGTCCAGGGTGGGCGTGCGGGCGGAGGCGCGTCCGCCCTGGGGGCTGCCCTGCTGGGGCATGCTCTGGGAGAGGATGCGGGTGACCTCTGCCCGCACCTTGTCCAGGCTGACGCCCAGGCTCTCCAGGACGCCAGCGGCGATACCCTCGCCCTCGCGGACGAGGCCCAGCAGCAGGTGCTCCGTGCCGATGTAGTGGTGCCCCAGGCGCCGCGCCTCGTCCACCGCCAGCTCGATGACCTTCTTGGCCCGGGGGGTGAGGCCGATCTCGCCGCTCACGGCCTTGTCCCCGCGGCCGATGATGAACTCGACGGCGGAGCGCACCTTGTTGAGCTCGACGCCCAGGTTGGCGAGCACCCGCGCCGCTACCCCCTCTCCCTCGCGCACGAGGCCGAGGAGGATGTGCTCGGTGCCTATGTAGTTGTGGTTGAAGCGGAGCGCCTCCTCTTGAGCCAGGGTCAGGACCCGACGGGCGCGCTCTGTGAATTTGTCGAACCGGTCAGCCATGCTCTCAATCCCCGCTACACTATACCTTACCCCAGAAGGCGACCTTTTTCTACCCCCGGCTGGCTCAGCGGTCCCCCCGCAGGGAGGCCTCCACCTCCGGGGGCGCTGCTGTGACGGCCCCCCGCTCGTCGAAGACCCAGCCGCGCGCCTCGGCCTCCTCCCGGGCCTGCCGGAGGCTGAGGCTGAGCCGGCGCCGCTCCCGCTCGATGCGGAGGACGCGCACGGGCACCAGGTCTCCCTCTCGCACCACCTCGCTGGGGTGCTGGAGGTGGCGGTCGGCCAGCTCGGAGATGTGGATGAGCCCCTCCACCTGCCCCCCCAGCCGCACGAAGGCGCCGAAGCTGGTGAGCTTGGTGACGAGGCCGGGCACTATCTCCCCTTCCCGGTAGGGGGCGACCATGGCCTCCCACTGCTCTCCCTGGGCCCGCCGCAGGCTGAGGCTGATGCGCCCGCTCTCCCGGTCCAGCCGCATGACGAAGACCCTGACCTCTTCCCCTACATGGAAGACGCTCTGGGGCGGCAGCGGTGACGCCTCCCAGGAGATCTCGGAGAGGGGCACCAGCCCCTCCGCCCCGCCTAAATCAACGAAGATGCCGAAGTCCCGGATACTGGTGATGCGGCCCGTGCGGACTTCGCCCTCCTGGAGCTCCCGCAGGAGCTCCTCCCGCCGCTGGCTGCGCCGCTCCTGGAGGGCGGCCCGCTCGGAGACGATGGCCCGCCCCCGCCGCCGGTTGACCTCCATGGCCTTGACGAGGAGGGTCTTGCCCATCCAGGCGGAGAGGGCCTTCTCCAGGCTCTCGCCGCTGCCCCGCTCGGGGGCGGCGGCCATCTGGGAGACGGGGAGAAAGGCCCGCACGCCCTCCACGTTGAGGATGAGCCCCCCTTTGTTGTAGCCCACCACCGGCGCCTCGAAGGCCTTGCCGGACTGTTGCCACTCCTGGAGGAGGCGCCAGCCGGTCTCGCCGCGGGCGCGGTCCAGGGAGAGGAGGAGGGGGCCCTCGCCGGTCTCGGGCCGCAGGACGTAGACGGTGACGATGTCCCCGGTCTTGAGGTTGCGCTCCCCCTCGGGGCCCAGGGAGAGCATCTCGTAACGGGGGATGAGGCCTTCGCTCTTGGCGCCTACGTCGACGAGGACGCCGTCCCGGCTGAAGCCGGCCACCACTCCTTCCACGGTGTCGCCGCGGCGGAGGTGACGGTAGGCCCCTCCCTCTCCTCGCAGGAGGTCCGCCATGGTCTCGGGGGCGTCCTCGGAGGAAGGGTGACGGGGCTGTTCCTCATCTCTGGTCAAGGGGCGTCCTCCTGGCGGGTCTTCGAAGGGTATATATCCCCCTGTATCCATTATATTCCGGCGAGGGCCGTCTGGCTAGGTGGGGCGGGCCGGGGGGAGAAAGCAGAGGGCCCCTGGCAGCGGCCTATTTTCCCAGCGGGTCGCCCCGCCAGTATCGTCGGCGCTGAGGCGTTTCACTTCCGTGTTCGGGATGGGAACGGGTGGTTCCGCCTCGCTCTGGCCACCAGGAGCCCCGGGTTCGCCTGTCCGGGTGTGCGAATAGGGAGCGTGAGATGGGGAGGTGGTAGCGGGGGTGGGATTCGAACCCACGACCTCCGGGTTATGAGCCCGGCGAGCTGCCGCTGCTCCACCCCGCGTC
>DAOTWZ010000006.1:0-6298 GCA_034435615.1 Dehalococcoidia bacterium | reverse complement strand
GGAGAGGTAGAGCTCCCAGAGGCTGCGGGCCTGGGACATCCAGAGGAGGCCGGCGGCGATGAGGAGGGCGCCGGCCAAGAAGACGGGCCGCGGCCCCCAGCGGTCCGTGGCCAGGCCGGCCAGCAGGCTGGCGAAGCCGTTTATGGACACCTGAATGGTGAAGGCCAGCGCGAGCAGGGCCCGCTGGCCTGGGGCGAGGGAGGCCTCGATATCGGGCAGGAAGAGGCCGAAGCTGAACTGGATGCCGTAGAACCAGTAGAGGACGAGGAAGCCGCCCAGCAGGATGACCCAGCCATAGTAGATCCCCTGCCCGGCGCCAGGGCTGGCGCCGGGGCCTTCCAGGGGCGCGTTGCCCAGCGGACTGTCGCTGTAAGGCACCGTCCCGTCGCTGGCGGCGTCTTCGCTCCTGCGTTCCATGTCGTCGAGCGAGGATGGGGACCCCGGGCGACAGGAGCAGCCCGGGCGCAGGCCCCTCGCCCCGCCAGGTCCGTTACCAGCATCCTAGCTCAAGCCGGGTCTGGCGTCCAGGCGATGTCGGTCGGGGACGAGGCCAGCGGCCGCTCCCGTCGCCCTGCCACCCTGGGTGCCCTTCGCCCGTGCAGAAAGGGTTGTGGGGGATGGCGGGTATGTCCGCCCAAGGGGGTAGTTGGCGGGAGTGTATGGGAGTCGAACCCACCCGGGACGGGCACGCCGCCCCGCACTGGTTTTGAAGACCAGGAGGGCCACCGGGCCCCTGCCACTCCCGCAGCCCCGATTTTAGCGCCACCGCGGGCGTCTGGCCTAGAGGCCGGCCGTTGACAGGGAGCGCTCCTGGTAGCTATAGCTAGGGAAAAGTAGCGGCCCCCTAGGGCCGGGAAGCGGGAGGCAGGGAGATGCTCCATGAGCTTCGCATCTACGAGGTCGCCCCGGGGAGGATGCCCGCCCTGCACAAGCGCTTCAAGGAGGTCACCCTGAAGATGTTCCAGAAGCACGGCGTGCGGGTGGTGGCCTTCTGGGAGCCCGTCATCGGCATATCGAACCAGCTCATATACCTCCTAGAGTGGCAGGACCTGGCGGAGCGGGAGCGGGTCTGGGACAGCTTCGCCAGCGACCCGGAGTGGCTGGCGGCGAGGGCGGAGAGCGAGCGGGATGGCCCCATAGTGGCCCGGGTGACCAACTACATCCTGAGGCCCACGGACTACTCCCCCTTGCGTTAAGGAGGGCGGCCGCCCGGCCACATAGATGCTATCCGCGAGGGTGCGCCCGACAGGCCCGCAGCCCTGGCGCCCTCCCGTCTACGCCTCCGTCCGGTCAGCGAGGAGCGGGGTGGGAGTTGCCCACTATCTCGCCCCGCTCGATGGTGTAGACTACGTCGGTGAGCAGGTTGATCCGGCTCACGTCCGACTCGGCAACGAGGACGATCAGCTCCGGTTGGCCTCGCTGGTAGGCGCGCACCACCTCTGCCATGCGGGCGGAGAGGGCCGGGGAGACCCCCTCCATGGGCTCGTCCAGCAGGAGGAGACGCCGTCCACAGAGGAGGCTGCGGCCCAGGGCTACCAGCTTCTGTTGGCCGCCGCTCAATTGCGAGGCCTTCCTGCCCGCCAGTGGCTTCAGCTCCGGCATCAGGGAGTAGACCTGGTCCAGTCGCTCGCTGCCCTCTCTGTCGCCCTGGGCCCACAGGGGCAGGAGCATGTTCTCTTCCGCTGTGAGCGATGTCACCAGCCGCCGGTCCTCCGGCATGTAGCCGATGCCCAGGGCAGCCCGCCGGTGGCTGGGCAGGCGTGTCAGGTCCTGTCCGTGGAAGATGACCTCTCCGGCGGCCACGGGGACCAGGCCCATGACGCTCTTCAGGGTGGTGGTCTTGCCCGCTCCGTTGCGTCCCACCAGCCCCACTATGGACCCGGCCGGCGCCTCCAGGGAAAGGGATCGCAGTATGCTCAGCTCGCCGATCCTGACGGTGACGTCCCGTAGCTGGAGCATCTCGCCTCAGCTCCTCCCCAGCACGGAGCTGCGGATGACCGGGTCGGCCAGGACGGCATCGGGGGGGCCGTCGCCGATGACCTTGCCCTCGTTGAAGACCAGCACCCGGTCCGGGTACCTCTCTATGATGTCCATATCGTGCTCCACGAAGATGGCCGTCGTCCCTTCCTGCTTCAGCACCCGCACCAGGGTGTCCATTATGCTGGTCTTCTCTCTGGCACTGACGCCGCTGGTGGGCTCGTCCATCAGTAGCAGGCGCGGCCGGCGGGCCAGCGACAGGGCGACGTCCAGCAGCTTGCGTGCCCCCTCCGGGAGCTGGTCGGCGCGGTGGTCGGCGTACTCCTGCAGGCCGAGCTGGGCCAGGCGGAGCCGCGCCTCTTCCACCCATGCCCCGCGCCGCAGGGGCCCCCAGAACTGGGTGCCCTTGCCGTCCCTCACTGCCAGGGCCAGGAGCATGTTCTCCAGGACCGAGAGAGAGTAGTAGAGCTGGGGCATCTGGAATGAGCGGGCGATCCCCATCTCGGCGACGACGCGGGGAGGCAGCCCGGTGATATCCCTGCCGTCGTACAGGATCTTGCCCTTGTCGGGGCGCACGTAGCCGGTGACCAGGTTGAGGAAGGTCGTCTTCCCGGAGCCGTTGGGGCCGATGATGCCTATGAATTCCCCCGGCCTGACGGCGATGCTGACCTCTTCGGCCGCTCGCACCATGCCGAAGTACTTGGTCAGGCCGACCGTTTCAAGGACGTAGCCCAGCGACTCCAGCGTCTGCCCAGAGTCTCTGTGACGCTCCATAGCCCTCCTGGAAGCAGGAAGATTATCACCAGCAGGACGAGCCCCAGCGTCATCTGCCAGGTGTTGGGAGAGAACTTGAAGGCGTAATTGCGGATGAACTCGAAGGCCAGGGAGCCGGCTACCGGTGCCAGCAGGCTCCCCACTCCCCCCAGCAGGGCGACGAAGACGAACTCCCCTGACTGAGTCCAGTAGGCGAAGTCGGGGACTATGTGCCCCACGGAGAAGGCTACCAGAGCGCCGCTGATGCTGCCCAGCACGCCAGCGATGATGTACGAGACGTAGATCGTCCGCCAGACGGACGCCCCCATATACTCCACTCGCACCTCGTTGTCTCTCAAGGCCCTCAGGGTGTAACCCAGGGGGGAGGCGGCGAACCGGTAGGCGCCGTAGAGGAGGACCACCGCCAGACCGAAGGTCAGGTAGTACAGCGCCTGCCTCAGGGTGTCCACCGGCGGCCTGACCCCGGCGATGGTGGGGGTCGGCAGGCCCAGGCCATCGGTGCCGGAGGTGATCCAGTAGAACTTCAGCAGGAGCGAGTAGAGGACCATGGAGAAGGCCAGGTTGAGGAGGGCGAAGTAGACGTCCCGGTAGCGGGCCAGCAGCAGCCCCAGAAGGGCGCTCATCCCGACACCGGTCACCACGGCGAAGACCAGAAGCAGCAGCGCCTCATGGACGCCCAGATGCTTGACGGCGAAGCCAGCCGTGTAGGCGCCCGTGGCGTAGAAGAGGGCCATGCCGAAGGTGAGGAGCCCTCCCCGCAGGAGCAGCACCACTCCTACCACCGCCAGGCTCTTGGCCCAGGCGATGGTCATGAGATAGACGCTCCATCGCGGCAGGACGTGAGGGGCCACGATGAAGAACAGGAAGGCCAGGACGACGAGGAGGAGGGGGCCACGGGACGTCAGGGCCTCCACCAAGCCCTGGACTCTCTCCCCGCGGAGCGCCCTCTCGGCCAGGGAGGCGAACGGCACAGCCAACTTCATATCAGATCCTCCGTACCTCCACGCGGCCGAACAGCCCCTGGGGCCGCAACAGGAGGACCGCCACCATGATGAGGTATATGACGAACAGGTCTAGCTCCGGGAAGAGCTGGACGGCGGTCGCCCTGGCCAGCCCCACCAGGAGGGAGCCCAGGGCGGCGCCCTCTATGCTGCCCAGGCCGCCGATGGCCACCACAGCGAAGGAGAGGACGACGATCTCGGCGCCGATGCCCGGCACCAGGGAGACCATGGGGGCGGTGAAGGCCCCTCCCAGGGCGGCGAATATCGCTCCCATGGTGAAGGCGACGGTGTAGATGCGGGGGACGTTGGCCCCGAGGGCCAGGCTGATCTCCCTGTCCTCGATCACGGCCGCCAGCACCTTCCCGAAACGCGTCCCCTTGACCAGCACCCAGAGGGCCACCGCCACTATCAGGGCCAGGCCCACCAGCAGGAAGGAGTACCAGGCGTAGTTTATGGAGCCGATGCGCACCAGCCCCAGGAAGGAGTAGGGGGCGTCGGCGAAGAGGGGCTGGACGCCCCAGGCCAGCTTCACTACGTCCTCAAAGATGAGGAAGATGGAGAAGGTGAGGATGAGCTGGATGGCCTCCTCCCTGCCGTAGACGCGGGTGAGGAAGCCCCTTTCGATGAGGGGCCCCGCCAGGAGGCCGATGATGAGGGCGGCCCCCAGCAGCACCAGGTAGCTCAGGGCCTGCGGCGCTCCCGTGGCCAGGTAGTGGAGAACCAGGTAGGCCGCCATGTAACCGCCCAGGGCGTAGAAGCTGCCGTGGGCTACGTTCAGTATGCGCACGACCCCGTAAGTGAAGGCCAGCCCGGCCGAGACGAGGAACAGCCAGGAGGTGTATATCGCCCCATCCAGCAAGATGGCGATGAGCGTCCCCACTTCCGTCTACCTGCACTACCGCCTTCGCCAGGCGTCCCCGTCCCTGACGGCAGCGGCCCTCGGCCTTTCGCCCGCCCGCCAGGCCATCAGCAGCGGGCGCCGGGGAAGCCCCGGTCTATCCACTCCAGGGTCTTCATCCCGTCCGGCGGGTTCACGCACTCAGCACGATAGGACTTCACGTTGGTGAAGTTCTTGACGCCCAGTCGCTGGTCCATCCTGACGACGGCGTAGGTGACCGGCTCCACGGCCTGGTGACCGCCGCCTATCGCCATGCGGATGCGGCCGCTGGGGGAGTCGAACTCCAGGTACTCGAAGGCCTTGATGACCTCGTCCTTGGTGGGCCAGCGGTCCACCTGCTCAATGGCCTTCTCGTAAGCGGCCTTCAGGCCCTGGAGGGCCTGCACGAAGTGGTAGGCGCCGTGGGGGATGTATTCGTTGGGGGCGAGGCCGAAGCGCTGCTTGTAGAGCTCGATGAACTCCCGGCGCAGGGGGTTGTCCGCCATGTCGGGCGTGACGATACCGTGCGGGCCCCGGGAGCCGATGGCGACACCCTCCGGCACATCGGCCAGGTCAGCGGTGCCGGTATTGTTCAGCACTATGAGGCTCTGCCTGGTGAGACCTCTGGCCTCGGCCTGCTGGAAGAAGGTGATGAGGTCGCCGCCCCAGAAGCTGTTGAAGATCACGTCTGGCCGGCTGGCCTGGAGCTTGGAGATCTCGGCCGAGAACTCACCGGCGAAGAGCCTGGTCCAGAGCTCGTCCACCACCTGGACGTCTGGCTTCAGCTGGCGCAGGGCGCGTATGAAGACCTCCCAGGAGTCCCTGCCCCAGGCGTAGTCCTGGTTGATGCCGGCGACGGTCCGCAGGTCCGGCTTCAGGTCCAAGACGTAGCGGGCCGCCCCCACGCCGTCTATGACGGTGTGGGCGTGGGTGCGGAAGACGTGCTTGTAACGGGCCTCCTCAAAGACGCGGGCGGTGCCGCAGTCGGCCAGGACGGTGAGGACCTGGAGCTCCTCCGCCACCGGCGCCACGGCGAGGCAGTTGGTGCTGGAGATGTAGCCTACGACGGCGTCCACCCGCTCGTCCAGGACGAGGCGGCGGAACTCGGCCACCACGCGGTCGGCCGCTCCCGCCTCGTCGGTGATGACGGGGACGATCCTGGCACCGCCTATCCCTCCCTCACGGTTGATCTTGTCCACCCATACCTCGACGGCGTTCCTGGCGGGGATGCCGAAGGGGCCGGAAGCGGGCCCGGAGAGGAGGGTGACGACGCCGATCCGCAGCTCGGCAGGGGCGCCCTGGACCCGCCTCCCTGGCGCCCCCGGGGTCCCCTCCTCACCGCCGCCACCGCAGGCGATGCCACCGAGGAGCGAGAAGACGATAGCGAGCCCCAACACCCGAAGGAACCGCTTCAGCAGCATAGCCTTACCTCTTCCATTGAATTATCGTCAGTATATCTTCGATATTGGTATAAGATTTTTTGCATATAAGTGTAACTACTGTCAAGAGCTTCGAGGGGCTGTCACCGCTGTTTGTGCGAGTTATGAGTCCTCAATCGTCCCTTCAGCTCCTGAATTCTGCCTCCCGAAGGTTGGGCAAAATTAAAGAACGATTATAAAGAGGGAGCGGCTGCCGCGCGGCGGCGATGGGGCGAGGCTGGCGGCGCTGG
>DAOTWZ010000005.1:0-14151 GCA_034435615.1 Dehalococcoidia bacterium | reverse complement strand
CCCTTCACGGAGGAGCCAGGAACGAAGGGCCGGCCGTCCGCCGCCTTCATCACCGGCATGTCGGTGCCGGTGGCCTCCAGCGAAGGGCGGCTGCCCACGGCCAGGGCGCTCTCCATGACCAGAGTCGCCCGGACGATGGTGCGGCTGGAGAAGGCGGAGAAGTCAGTCATGGTCCTCCCTCCCCTCGATTGGACTGGCGGCGGGCGTTCCAGGCGTGCCACCAGATGGTGTAGCCCAGGACGCGCCGCACCAGCTCCAGGTGTAGCTCGCCTGCCCTGTCGGTGAGGCCGACGCCCTGGGCGATGCTCTGGGCCACGGTCCGCAGCTCCTGCAGCGCTGCGATGGCATTCTCGGCCCACTCTTGGTCCAGCTGCTTGCGAGCCGCCTGGTAGCGGATGAAGAGCTGGACCAGGGCCCAGGAGGAGCCCTGCTCGGCGATGGCCAGGATGTTACGGAGCTGTCTCTCCTTGTCTTCCCTTTGCCCCAGCCTGCCGGCCAGCCTCTCAGCCCTGCCGACCAGCTCTTCCTGCAGCTCGTCGAGCTTTTCCTTGACACGCGGGTCCTGGAGCACCGCTCGCGCCGCCGTGCTCATCGTTCCTCCACCTCCTGATGGAACGGGTGGCAGACCAGACACTCGCCGAAGCTCTCCTCCCGGCGTTCCCCCACCCCTTCCTCCTCCAGAGCAGCGAGGAAGGGGAGGGCTTCCTCCTCCGTTCCCGGCCAGCGGAAGACGTAGACGCTGCCCTGCCTGGCGGCCAGGTCGGTGGGCTTGGGGAGGCCCCAGGCGCCGGACCAGCCGCTGGCCATGTCCGGTCGCGTCGCCCACAGGACCGGCTCGAGGACGCGCCCCCCCACCTGGAGGCGGGGCACCAGGGTAGGGACGCCGTCCTGACGGAAGACGGCGGGCGCCAGGAGGTCTACGCTGAAGTAGGTGTGCTCGGGACCTTCCCTGAGGTCGCCGGCGTTGAGGGCCAGACGTCGCAGGTCATTCCACACGAGCTTCAGCTTTTGATTGAAGGCGCGCAGGCGGTCCGCCAGGGGAGGCAGTCCCACCTCCGCCTCCTCCAACTGGACGGCACCGTAGCCACGATTATGCAACGCCCCGATGGGCGTCCGCTCCAGCGCCTCCCGGAGCCGCGCCACCGCCTCCCCGTCCCCCTCCACTCGCCCCAGAAAGACGAGATCGCAGTCCCCGTTCCCGTCTGGCGCCCCGGTCTTGGGGGCGAGGGCCGAGACGGTGTAGAGCATCTCCTCGTAGGAGGCGCGGCGCGATCGGCTGAGGGCCACTTTGGTCTGGGCGTGGAAGCGGGGCTCCACCGCCAGGTAGCGCGCCTCCCGACCGTCCTCCGTCAGGCAGTAGAAGCGAGCGAAAGGCTCCATGCGGCCGTCGCACCCCTCGTGGTCGCAGTCGAAGGCGAAGGGGACGGGGAAACGGGCGGGGTTCTCCTGCCGCAAGAGCAGGTGGTAGGCCAGGTGTGGTATCAGGGAGTCCACCACGCCGTGGCCGCGACGGTCGGGACGGGGGGACAAGAGGAAGCCGCTGTGCCGCTTGCAGCTCATGGCGGTCACGGGCAGGGGGAGGGCATACTGGAGGCGGCCCCACTCCGGCGCCGGGAAGAAGTTGCCCAGGCGCAGGCGCCCTGCGAAGGCGATTACCTCGTCGCTGGAGCGCCCCTCCCGCAAGAGGTCCAGGGCCAGGGCTCCCCGCAGCGCCCGACCGGGGATGTAGCTGCGGCTGGCGATGAACTGGGTATCGGCCCGGGCCTCGCCCAGGAGGAGGGGCTCCCGCGGCCTAATCTTCAGCCACATGGCCTCCTCCCCAGGCCCGCCAGCGGTCAGCCAGCTCGGAAGGACTCACGGCGACGCCGTCCACCAGGGCCGTCACCTCCACGCCTTGCAGCCAGCCCAGCCCCCGCGTCTTGCCGCCTCCCACAGCGAAGGGCCAGCGTGCGGCCATCTCCAGCAGAGCGGCGGCCTCTCTGGCCTGCTCTTCGGAGGAGAAGTGGCCCTGACAGGTAGCCCGCCAGACGCTGGGCGCTGGGGGCGTGGTCTCTAGCTGGAACAGGCGCTGCTGATAGGCAGCCCTCCGGTAGCGGCTGATGGCCACCCCCGAGCGGACAGCGGACTCCCACTGTTCGGCGGGCGCGGCGTCGCTGAAGCGGAGGGCGGCGTCCAGCCGCGGACTCCCGAAGAGGCGACATACGCGGCAGGGCTCCCGGGCGTCGCACATGCGACCCGGCGATGGCGGCTGGCAGACGCGCTCGCCCGCGGCCCGGAGAACTGTCTCTGCGGCCTCCCGCAGGAGACCCTTGACGGTGGTGGCCGGTATCACAGGCCGGCCGTCCGCCCCCCGGGCCAGCGCCCTGTCGACGCCCATGGCCCGACGGTTGCCGGTGGTGTGGAAGGCCGTCTCCAGACGCAGGACGATGACGACCTCCAGACGGCTCATAGGTCCTCCTCCGGCTGGTGCTCCGGACGCATGCTGTAGAGTTCGGCCAGCTCGAGGGCGTCCAGCAGCGCCGTCCGCGGGCCCGACCCCGCTGCGTCGTCCCCGTCCCGTCGCTGGTAGGCCCAGATGGGGGGAGCGAGGCGGAGCACCGCCGCCTCGCTCCCCGCCAGGCTGGCCAGCTTCTCTAGGATCTCGCACATCTTGCGCCGCTCATCGTCCCTTCGTCGGGCCAGGTCGTAGGCGATGAGGGAGGTGGAGAGCATAACGCCCCTGCCCAGAGCCTCTGCCCAGCGGTGGCGCAGGCCCCGCGGCCAGCGGGCTATCTTCCCCAGGTAGTCCGTCAGCTCCTCGGCCTGCGCCAGGGTGTAGGGGCGGGCCACCAGGGAGGCCCGGCGGCCGTCACCGGGGCGTCGGTACTGCTCCCAGAGGGACTCGGCAGTATCGGCGGCCACGGGGTCCGTCAGCCAGAGGAAGGTCAGGGTGCTGGGGCTGCTCTCCTTTCCTACCCTCTTGGCCTCGCGCTTGGCCTGTCGCAGCAGGTCTTCGGCCAGGTGGGCCATGTAGCGAATGGGGTACCTGACATCGGCGATGATGATGCCGCAGGAGGCGGTGACGGGGGCCGAGCGGCCTGTCCCGCCCTGCAGCCAGCGCTCGCCCAGCCGCCTCGCCATCTCCTCCTCGAACCCCCTCAGGAAACGGACGCCCACCTCCCAGGCATAGCCGGCCTGGACGAGGACGGTGACATCGTCGCCGCCGATGTTGACGATGTCGAAGGGCCAGCAACGCTCCTTATCCTGGAGAGCCTTTCCGCACACCTCATAGAGCGCCCGATAGAGCGCCTCTTCGGTGGCGCCACTCAGGGCATCTGAGAGAGCCTCATATTCCTCCCTCGCTCTGGCGATGGCCAGCAGGCGGCCGATGTCGTTGCCGTCGGCGTAGAGGAGGGCCAGATACCTGCGGGGGGCGTCCTGCACCAGCGCGTCCAGGTCTCGGGGCTGCTTCGCAGCGATGTCCCCTTTATATTTCTCCCAGAACTTGCGGTTGAACTTACCGCGGACATCCCGTTCCTGGTCGCCCTCTTGATGCCCGCGTCCCCGCTCCAGCCGCGTCTTGCAGACCAGGCAGAGGAACTCCTGATCATCGCCGATGCGGCAAGGAGGGAGGGCCACCATGCGCTTGCCGCAGCGGTCGCAGCGCTGGCCGAAGGGGAAGGCCTGGAAGAAGGGGGCGCTGACGGAGGCTCGCTTTGCCTCCCGCATCCGGGCCGCCAGGACGGCGATGCGCCGCCCGAACTCGTTATCGGCGCGGGCGGCCCTCACCAGCCGCCTGGCCCAGCCGTCCAGCCCCTGATTAAGGGGCGGCGGGGCGTCCAGCGCCGCGCTCCCCTCCTCGTAGACTATGGTGACGGTGGCCACCAGGGTGGTGTCCCGGTAGAGCCCCTCGATGACCTTCTTGATGTTGGCCGCCTGGTCGGCCGGCACCTCGAGGAGGAAGGAGCCGCCGGCGCAGTAAATGACCTCGTACCCGTACCGCTCCTTGAGATCGCGCTTGATGGCGTCCTCGCATTTCTGGAGGAGCTCGCTCCCTCCCCTGATCTGGGGCAGCGAGGAGGTCTCGAAGACGTAGTCCTTGATGGCGTCGACGTCCCCGGCGAGGTATACGCGATGCTCCATGGCGCTCCTCACCTGTAAGATTCCCGGCCGCAGGGCCGAGTGCTACACGGGCGCTGTCCCTTCCCCCAGCCTGCGGTCCGCCTCTCCACCGGGGACGCTCCCGGGCCCCTGGCAGACCGCCGGACGCCTCGCCCCGACGTCCGGCAGCCGCAGGGCGGCACGAGTATAGGCCACGGGCGGACGAGGAATCAAGGGCTACGTACTTTCATCGCCGGCCGCCTGACCGCGAGGACTCCCCGTGCTAAGATGCCTCTATGCTGCGGTTGCTGGCGGTGGCCTGCCTGGGGGCGTTGCTTCTCTCGGCCTGCCGTGGCGATGGCGGGCCGCCAGGGGCGTTGCCGGGGCCGGAGGGGGCGCCCGCCTCCCCCCAGCCCACGCCCACCGCCCCGCCGCCTCCCCCGCCTCTGCAGGGCCTTCAGGACGTCTTTCCCCCGCGCGACCTCTCGCCCTTCGCTGCTGACCCCGGGCACCTGCGCACCCTCGTCGCCACCGGCGACGTCATACCGGCCCGCTACGTGGACGTCACCATCCGCAGCCGGGGGGACGACTTCCTGTATCCGGTCTCGGCCACCGCTGATCTCCTGGCCGCCGGCGACCTGACGGTGGTCAACCTGGAGGCTCCCCTCATAGACGGCTGTCCCTATCACGACTCGGGCTTCACCTTCTGCGGTCGGCCTGGCTTCGTGCAGGCGCTGCTGGCGGCCGGGGTAGACGTGGCTACCCTGGAGAACAATCACATCGGCAACTACGGGCCCGAGGGGGTAGCCGCCACCAGGCAGCTACTGGAGGCCCACGGCATCGCCTGGGCCGACCGCTACCATCTGGCGGTGCGGGAGGTGCGGGGGCTGCGCTTCGGCTTCCTGGCCTTCAACGGCGTGGGCGAGGCGATAGACCGGGAGGCGCTGAGCGCTCGCATCGGCGAGGCGCGGTCCCAGGTGGACGTCCTGGTAGTGGCCGTCCACTGGGGCGCCGAGTATGTGGACGTCCCCCAGCCCGCCCCGGGCGTGGCCCCGGACGACCCGGTGGAGATCGGCCACCTGGCGGTGGACGCCGGCGCTGACCTCGTCCTGGGCAACCACCCCCACTGGGTGCAGGCGGTGGAGGTATACCGGGGGAAGCTCATCGCCTACGCCCATGGCAACTTCATCTTCGATCAGATGTGGAGCTACGAGACGCGCATCGGCGTCGTCGGGCGATACACCTTCTACGACCGCACGCTGGTGCGGGTGGAGTTCGTCCCCGTCATCATCGAGGACTACGCCCGCCCGCGGCCCCTGGAGGGCCCGGAGGGTGAGGCCGTCCTGGCGCGCATGCGGGAGGCCAGTCAACGGCTGGCGGCGCAGGCGGGGCGGTCTTAGGCCCTCGTCTCTAGGCGGACATGCCGCCCCGTCGAGGCCTGGCCGGCGGGGGCGGCACCCCTCAGCGGCCCTTGAACTGGGGCTGCCGCTTCTCCAGGAAGGCGCGTGGCCCCTCCTTGGCGTCCTCCGTCAGATGGGCCAGCACCATGGCCTGCTGGGCCGCCTCCAGCGCCTCGTCCACGTCGGTGAACATGCCGCGGTAGGCCAGCCGCTTGGTGAGCTGGACGGCCACCGCCGGCCCGCGGGCGATGCGCCCGGCGAACTCCAGGGTGTAGGGAAGAAGCTCCTCCGGGGGCAGCACCTTGCTCACGTAGCCGATGCGCAACGCCTCCTGGGCGTCGAAGGTATCGCCCGTCCAGAGCAGCTCCAGCGCCTTGGCCATCCCCACGATGCGGGGCAGGTACCAGGCGCCGCCATCGCCGGGGATGAGGGCCACGCGGACGTAGCCGGTGCTGAAGCGGGCCGTCTCGCTGGCGAAGCGGATGTCGGCCATGGAGGCCATGTCCATGCCGGCGCCCACGGCCGGGCCGTTGACGGCGGCGATGTAAGGCTTCTCCAACTGGGCCACCAGACGGGGTATCCGCTGCACTGTGTCCCGCAGGAAGTTACGGTTCTCGATGAGGGTGCGCTGGGGGTCCATGAGCCCCTCCAGGCCGCCGGCGGAGAGGTCGGCACCGGTGCAGAAGGCGCGCCCGGCACCGGTGACCACTACCGCCCGCACGTCCGGGCTGGTATGGGCGTCCAGGAGGGCGCGGTACCACTCCTCAAGCATGGTGCGGGTGAAGGCGTTGAGCCGCTCCGGACGGTTCAGGGTGATGATGGCGACACCGTCGTCCCGCTTCTCGTAAGTTATCTGCTCGAACTGCATGGGTGACCTCCTCCGGGCGCTGGCCTCCTGGTAATGCGGCGGCACCGTCAGCGCCGGCGCCGCGCTATCTGGCAGCCATGATATACGCCCGCTCCTGGGGCGTCCACCTCTCAGGCGGGCTGCCGGTCCCGGGCCATGGGCAGGGGCTCCCGGACAGTCAGGAAGGGGAGGACCAGCGCTGCCAGAAGGGCGAGGAGCCAGATGGCCGCCATCCCCAGGAAGGCGACGCCGGTGTCCCAGCGCTCCACCAGGACGCCAGCGATAACGCCGCCCGTGCCGCCGATCCCGAAGCCTGCCAGGTAGGAGAGGCCAAAGCTGCGGCCGACGAAGCGCCAGGGCGTGTACTCAGCTATCAGGGTGTTGAAGACCGGCTGGCCAGCGAAGTTGAAGAATATGAAGATGGCCGCCAGGGCCACCAGGGGCATCCCGGTGACGATGCCCATCAGGGCCAGAGGGGGCACCGCCAGTCCGGTCACCAGGACGGCCAGCCGCTCCAGCCCCATGCGCTGGGTCAGGAGGCCGCCCACGTACTGACCGGCCGCCCCCGTAAGCAGGGCCAACGTCGTCAGCGACTCGCTCAGGTTTTCGCTGACCCGGTCGTGGATGTGGCTGGGGAGGAAGGTCAGGGAACCACGGTAGACCAGGCCCGTCAGGACGGAGACCAGATAGACCATGACCAGCCCCACCAGGAGGCCGCTGCTGAAGCGGGGCCTCACCGGGGAGACATCCTCCTGGCGAGAGGGGCTGGCAGTGACACCGCTGGCGACGCGGGTGGCCCAGACGGTGAGGAGGGCGGCCAGGGCCGCCAGCATGAAGTAGGCGGCCCGCCAGTCGGCCAGGACGGCCAGCCCGCCCGCCACCGCCGGGGCGATGGCCATCCCCAGGTTGCCGGCCACGCCGTGGTAGCCCATGCCGAGCCCTCGCCTTTGCACCCCGTGGGCGATGAGGGTGGTGCCCGCCGGGTGGTAGAGTCCCACCGCCAGCCCCAGCAGGCCCATGGAGGTGGCCAGCATCCACGGCGTGCCCGAAAGGGCCACCAGGATGGAGGCTACGGTGGCCAGGGCGAAGGTGAGGGCGAGGACGCGATGAGGGCCCAGGCGGTCGCTCAGGAAGCCGGACGGGAGGGCGGTGGCGCCGAAGGCCCAGCCGAAGACGCTGGCCACCGCCCCCATGAAGGCGTCGCTGCCGCCCAGGTCTAGCTGTATTCGGATGAGGAGGGCGCCGTAAGTGGCCTCGACACCATGGACCAGGGCGTGGCCCAGGTTGGTGTAGAGGATGATGCGTCGCTCGGCGCTGTCCACAGTCCTGTCAGGCCCGGCCCTTCCCTCCAGGCGGCCGCTCCCTTACCTCTCTACAGTAGTGCTATAGTAGCCCCTCACGCCGCATGTCCGCCAGCGTCGCCTCGAAGGCCTCCAGGACCCGCTCCACATCGGCCTCGGTGTGGACGCCGGAAAGGAAACCGCCGTTGAGGCCCATCAGGTCGACGCCGTGGTTGATCATGGCCCGCTTGAGGGCCACCGCCACGTCGGGGCGGAGGCGGGGCGGCTGGCGGCCGCTCTCCAGGGGCCACTCGATGCCACCCTCTGGCCGCGGGCACTCCTCGCCCAGGACGATGTGGAAGTAGGAGGCGAGGCCGTAGACGCAGCCAGGTACGCCCTCCCGGCGAAGGGCATCGTTCATCCCCTGGACCAGCCGCTGCGTCAGGGAGTCGGCGATGGTGTGGTAACTGCCATCGGCGATGAGGGAGAGCATGGTAGCGCCGGCGGCGGCGGAGAGGGGATTGGCGTTGAAGGTGCCGGGGTGGAAGACGCGGTGCGTGGTGTCCCAGGAGGCGTCGCCCCGGAAGCTGAGCATCCCCATAACGTCGGCCCGGCCGGCCACACAACCGCCAGGCAGGCCGCCAGCCAGGATCTTGGCCAGGGTCGTCAGGTCTGGCGTCACGCCGTAACGCGCCTGGGCACCGCCGGGGGATATGCGAAAGCCGGTGATGACCTCATCGAAGATCAGGAGGGTGCCGTAGCGCGCGGTGACCTCCCGCAGCTCCTGGAGGAAGGAGGGGGCCAGGGGTAGGGTGCCCCAGGAGGCGCCGGTGGGCTCCAGGATCACCGCCGCCACGTCCCCCTCTCGCAGCGCCTCTTCCACCGCCTGGATGTCGCCCTGGGGGACGCTGACGGTGTTGCTCAGGGTGGCCAGGGGCACCCCTGCCGCCCGCAGTTGGGCCGATTCGGCGTAGCGGGCGCCTACCACGGCATCGTGCCAGCCGTGAAAGTGGTAGTCGAACTTGAGGAGCTTGTCCCGCCCCGTGTAGGAACGGGCCAGCCTGATGGCCATGAGGGTGGCCTCCGTCCCGGAGTTGGTGAAGCGGACGGCCTGGGCGCTGGGGACTAGTTTCTTCACGTGCTCTGCCCACTCCACCTCTCGCTGATGGGAGGCGCCGAAGTGGGTCCCCTTGCTGGCCTGCTCCTGGACCGCCTGCGTGATCCGTGGGTGGGCGTGGCCCAGAAAGAGAGCGCCGTGGCCCATGACTAGGTCCACCAGCTCGTTGCCGTCCACGTCCCACTTGCGACCACCCCGGGCATACTCGACATAAATCGGGAACGGCGTCAGATAGCGTATGTCGTGGGTGACGCCGGAGGGCAGGGCCTCCAGGGCCCGCTGGTATAGCTGGGCCGAGCGTGGATGCCGACGTCGATATTCCTCCAGTATGGTCATCGAGTCCCCCTCCAGCTCAGGTCTCCCGGTAGGTGCGAGGGGCCAGGGGCAGGTCCCGCACGGTCAGCAGCCCGGGGGGAGCGAGGTCGCCCGCCACTAGGGGCGCCAGGTGGACCACCAGGGCTGCGGTGGCGCTGTCGCCCTCTACACCGCCGGGCAGCCGCAGGCGTATGGACGGGACGCCGTCTATCTCTATGGCGTCGTGGGGGTCGGTGGCCCGCAGCGCCATCACCAGCTCCAGTCGCAGCACCTCTCTGCCCTGCACCAGGCCCCGGACCGTCTGGCGGCAGCCGGCCACCTGCCCGGCCTCCAGCCGCCAGGCGCCGGCCCGCAGGAAGCCGCGGGCCAGCACCGGCGCCGCCTCCTCCTCCACCTGCTCCAGCCGCCAGCCCAGGGCGTCGGCCACCATGAGAGCCGATTCCAGCAGCCCCACATGGCCGATGCTCCCCTCCTCCAGCCCTCGCTGGAAGGCCTCCGGGGTCAGGCCCACCCCCACCTTGCGCTGGAGCTGGAGGCGCCGTTGCGCCACGTCCACCACCCGACGCACCCTCACCGCCTCCACCCGCTGGCAGGCCACGCTCAGGATGGAGGGGAGCAGGTCCATCACGAACCCCGGGTTGACGCCCGCTCCCAGGACGCGCAGCCCGCGCTCCCTGGCCTCTCGGTCCAGGGCCCGCGCCAGCTCCGGGTGGCGGGCCCAGGGGAAGGCCAGCTCCTCGCACGTAGAGATAACGTGTCTGCCCGCCTCCAGGGCCTGCCGGAGCTGAGAATATACAGCGTCCAGGCGGGAGCCCGTGCTGTGGACCACCACCTCCGCCTCCGTCTCCCGGAGGGCGGCCGCGGCGTCCTCCCTGACGACGATGCCGAGGTCTCGGTCGAGGCCGGCCACCCGTCCCAGGTCGCGGCCGGCCTTCTCCGGGTCCAGATCGATGGCGCCCACAGGCTCCAGCCGCCCGTCCTCCAGGGCCAGCCTCACCACCTGGGCACCTATGGCCCCCACGCCGAACTGGACGAAGCGTATCCTCCTCATCGTCCTCTACTCCAGGGAGGCGAAGAACTCCAGCACTGCCCGGTTGAAGACGTCCGGCCGCTCGAAGTAGACGGAGTGTCCGGCCTGCGGCACCACCAGCAGCCGCCCGTGGGGGACCAGCCGCTGCGCCACAGCCACCAGTGCGGGGGGGAAGAGGTCGTCCTCCTCCCCGGCGATGAAGAGGACAGGGACGGGCAGCCGGCGCAGGGCGGCCCCGTCGGGGTCCAGGACGGGGTAGCGGCGCGGCAGGTCCGGCGGGCGCGGCGGGTTCAGGGCGGCGATCTGCCGGTAGAGGAAGGCCAGGCGGGGGTGCGCGGCCACGAACTGGCGTCCCAGGGCGCGGCGGGGCGTGTGGCGCTGGCGCTCCTCCCAGCGCTCCCAGGCGATGCGCCGGGCCTCTTCATCGGCCGCCTGCCAGACGGCCCGCCGCATGCCGGCCAGGCTGTTGGCCATCACCAGGGCCCGCACTCGTTCGGGATGGCGCAGGGTGTAGCCCAAGCAGGTGAAGCCCCCCATGGACTGCCCCACCAGGCGCACCTCAGGGATCCCTAGCTGGTCCAGCAGCCCCTCCAGGTCTGCCACGAAGCAGGCAGGGTCGACCTCGCTGCAGCCGTCCCGTGAGAGGCCGAAGCCGCGGTGGTCGAAGACCAGGCAGGTGTAGCGCTGGGCGAAGGCCGGCACCTGCTGCCACCAGCTCAGGTGGTTGCCGCCGGCGCCGTGGGCGAAGACCACCCAGGGCCCCTGGCCGTACACCTCGTAGTAAAGGCCGACGCCATTGACGTGCGCTACGGGCATGGGCAGGTCGCCCCGAATGATACTGGAGGCGGGGCGAGGGAGGCAACCTGGGCCCCTCGCTCTGGAACGGGGGGCGGCGCTGCCCTAAAATCGATACCGGATGGAGGTATCTCTGGAGCGCGGGAAAAAGGGCGAGGGCCAGCATCGCCAGGGACACCGGCGGCGCCGCTCCCGCCGCCGGCCAGCGGAGCCGGCGGAGGAGGCGCAGCAGACAGCAGCGGCGGCGCCGGAGGAGCCAGCGTCGCCCTCGTCACCCTTCGTCCATCCCGTGGAGGCGGAGTTCGCCCGCCTCCTGGACTTCTATGGCATCCAGTGGCAGTACGAGCCCCGCTCCTTCCCGCTTCGCTGGGAGCATGGCCACATCACGGAGGCCTTCACGCCCGACTTCTACCTCCCTGAGTTCAACCTCTATGTGGAGCTGACCACGCTCAAGGGCGGCCTCAACCGAGAGAAGAACCGCAAGCTGCGGCTCGTCCGGGAGATGTACCCGGACGTGAAGGTGATCCTCCTGAAGAAGCGGGACGTCTTCCGGCTGCTGACCAAGTACGGCTACGGGCCTCTGGGGCCGGACGACATACCGGAGGTGGACCACGTCCTGATCCCCCCGGCCAAGCTGCAGCAGCGGGTGACGGAGCTGGCACAGGCCATAGAAAAGGACTACGCCGGCCGCTCCCCCGTGCTGGTGGGCGTGCTGCGAGGCGTCTTCTGCTTCATGGCCGACCTCATCCGCCACCTCTCTCTGCCGGTGAGCGTGGACTTCCTGGCCATCTCCACCTACGGCGGCAACAGCGACAAGTCCGTGCGCATCCTCAAAGACCTGGACGAGGACATACGAGGGCGGGACGTCATTCTGGTAGAGGACATAGTGGACACCGGCATGACCCTCAACAAGGTGCTGGAGCACCTGCGGGCCAAGGGGCCGGCCTCCCTCAGGGTCTGCGTGCTACTGGACAAGCGGGTGCGCCGGCTGGTGGACCTGCCGCTGGACTACATCGGCTTCGAGATACCGGACGAATTCGTGGTAGGCTACGGCCTGGACTTCCGACAGCGCTACCGCAACCTCCCCTTCATCGGCGTCATCAAGCACGACCTCCTCCCTTGAAAAGAAATCGAATTTCTCTATTCGACATATAAGAAAAAATGCGGTGAGGTGCGAGGGACGTCTCTGACGACCGATTTACCGCGCATTGCCCCTTCCTGGGCCACGCGACGTCCCTGATTCGATTTGAAATATCGGAAGAGGCGTGTTACGGTGAAATATGCCCTCCGGTGGCTGAGTAATCAGGCAGTGGGAGCGGCAGGCAGACCAAGTGGGAGACCACGTAATCTGCCCGTCGCCGACGCTGCAAGACGAAAGGCCGCCGGGGGGCTTAATCATTACGTGACGGAAAAGGAGGAATTATGAAGGTAGGCTTCTTCCTGATGCCCGGTCACCCTCCAGAGCGCTCCCTTTATGAGGCGCACCAGTGGGACCTCTGGTTCCTCCAACTGGCGGACGAGCTGGGCTTCGAGGAGGCCTGGATAGGCGAGCACTTCACCTCCCCCTGGGAGCCCATCCCGGCGCCCGACCTCCTCATCGCCCAGGCGCTCATGACCACCAAGCGGATCAAGCTGGCCACAGGCGTCCACCTCCTACCCTTCCACCACCCGGCAGAGCTGGCCTGCCGCGTGGCCTATCTGGACCACATCGCTCAGGGGCGCTTCATGTTCGGCATCGGCTCGGCTGGCCTCCCCAGCGACTGGCTCCTCTTCGACGTGGACGGCTTCAAGGGCGAGAACCGGGAGATGGCCCGGGAGTCCATTGACATCATCCTGAAGCTCTGGGAGGCGGACGGCCCCTTCCGCTACGAGGGTAAGTTCTGGACCGTCAACTACCCGGACACCATGTACAACCTCCTCAAGTTCCACATAAAGCCCTTCCAGAAGCCCCACCCGCCCATCGGCGTCGCCTCTCTGAGCCCCAAGTCGCCCACCCTGATGATCGCTGGCGAAAGGGGCTTCATCCCCCTCAGCCTGGGCCTCAACAAGGCCTACATCGCCAGCCACTGGGAGGCGGTGATGGAGGGGGCCAGCAAGTCCGGTAAACAGCCCTCGCGGAGTCAGTGGCGCATCGTCCGCGACATCTACATCGCCGACACGGACGAGGAGGCCCGCTACCACGCCATCCACAGCATGAGCGGCCGCGCCTGGCGGGAGTACCTCCTACCTCTCTTCGCCGAGTTCCGGCTCCTGGACATCTTCAAGCACGACCCCAGCGTCCCCGACGACCAGGTGACGGTGGAGTACCTGGTGGACCACGTCTGGCTGGTGGGCTCTCCCCGGACGGTGCTGGAGAAGATCCACGAGCTGTACGAGCTCTCCGGTGGCTTCGGCACTCTCCTGATGCTCATCTATGACCACAAGGACTACCACGAGCCCTTCGAGAAGTGCATCAGGCTGCTGGCCACCGAGGTGATGCCGAAGATAGCTGACCTCGCTCCGGCTGGCGTCTCCTGACGTCGGCCTGACGCCCAGGGATGCGAGGAGGCCCCCGCACCCCGGGGGCCTCCTCCGTCGACAGGTCGATGCCTGTCGCTTCAGCCGCCTGGCGCCCCCTCGGGCGGGACGATGAGGCGGCCTCCCAGCTTCTCGTCTATCTCCCTGGCCAGGGCGAAGTCGCGGTCGGTCAGCGCTCCCTCGCTGTGGGTTATGAGTCGCAGGGTGACGCGATTGTAGTTGATGGTGATGTCCGGGTGGTGGCCCGCCCCCTCGGCCAGGTAGGCCACGGCGTTGACGAAGGCGATGGCCCGGAGGAAGGTGCGGAAGGTGTACTGCTTGCGCAGCCGCCCCTCTCGCAGCTCCCAGCCCGAGAGCTGGGCCAGGGCCTCTCGCACTTCCTCCTCGGACAGCACCCGTGGCCCCGTCACCGCCGCCACCCTCTAGACGATGACCTGCTTCTCTTTGAGCTCCGCTATCTCCTGCTGGCTCAGCCCCAGCAGTTCACCCAGGACGTAGTCATTGTCCTGTCCCATGACGGGAGCGGCCCGCCACACCTCGCAGGGCGTGGCCGACATCCGCCAGGGGATGCCGATGTGCCGGCGCACTCCCACCACCGGGTGCTCCTTCTCCACGAAGACCCCTCGCTCCAGCAGGTGGGGATCATCGTGCATCTCCTTGTTGTTGAGGGGCGGGAAGGCGGCCACGCCCGCTTCCTGCAGCCTGCGCGTCGCCTCGAAGGGGTCCTGGGTCAGCGTCCACTCCTCCACTATCCGCTCCAGCTCGTCCTC
>DAOTWZ010000004.1:0-9432 GCA_034435615.1 Dehalococcoidia bacterium | reverse complement strand
ACGAAGGCGAAGACGGAGGCGACGATGACGAAGGCGATGAGGATGATGGCCGTCTCCAGCCCCGTTATTCCCTCCTGGCCTACGAGAAGTCTCTTGAGTCTCTTCATTCGCTCCTCCTGTATGGGGGGTTCGTGGTATAACTGGCCCTAATTGCCTCTGTGCGCCCTTGTGCTTGTGATATCACCCCCTTCTACCTTCCGAACCAAGGGACGATTAGAGAGTGTTAACGTTACTCAGAGGCTCCTCGGGCCTCTCAGGGCTGTTTTCCACAACTTCTGAACATCGCAGCTCAGTAAGCCAGGAACCGGCCCTGCAGGCTTATGGGCACCGGCGCCTCCCCTGACCCGTTCGTGGCCGTGAGCGCCACGTGCAGGTGGCTACACCCCGGGCCGATGTAGGCCAGGCGGCCCAGGTATGTCCCCGCTCGCACGGACACCGGGCCCCCGGCAGGGCGGAGAGAGGCGGGGATGGAGGCGCTGTCCAGGTGGACCAGCCGCAGGCGAGCCTGCTCTCCTCCCGGCAGCCGGAAGTCCAGCACCAGGGAGGCGCCGGCCACCGCTCCGGAGACCCACTGCCCCTGACAGTAGGCGGTGGTGGAGCCGGCCAGGGCGGTGATCTCGCCGTCCACGGGCGCCCAGACGGGCGCGCCGGCGGTAGCGCCATCGCGGCGGACCAGGTCGAGGGCGTAGGCGTGGACGCCCTGGTGGAGGCCGCAGTGGGGGCCGCAGGTCACGGTCCAGGCGCCCTCCACCGGCAGAGGCAGGCGGCCCGGCGGGGCTGATGCCGGGGGCCGGTCCTGCTCCTCCGTCCCTGCCGGGAGGGAGGGCGGCCGATAGTGTCTGGGCTGACGGGCCCGGGCCGCCCGCACGGTGGCCCGGGGGTCTTCCGGGGCCGGGGCATCCGTTGGCCCGGCGGTGACGGTGGGCATGGGCCCGGGCGTGACGGCGGGCCCCTCAGGCGCCGTCCGGGGCATCGCCGCCGAGGCTGCGGTCCCCTCCCGGGCAGCCTCGCTGGCAGGGGACGGGGCAGGCAGGGGCGACGGCAGGGCCTGGCCGGTCTCCTCAGCTCCCGTCCCCGTCAGGGATGCCAGCGGAGGGGTGGCCGTCCCCTCCGCCCGGGGGACGGAGGCGCTGGCGGCCGCCGACAGCCCCACCGCCAGGGCGAGGCCTCCGGCCACCATGATGCCGGCCAGGGCGAGAGCGCGACGCGCCTCCCCCAGTATCTGTGCCAACAACCGGGACATGCGCTGCGCGAACGGTCAGTCAGTATCGCTCCGTTCCACAAATAGTGATAGTTACAAGGCACTAAGCGTTACACGGCGAGGGCAGATGAGGGGACGACGGGGATGCCAGAGGGGGCCTAGATGGCCATGATGCGGCCGCGGACGCTATCGGGGATGCGGATGTGGAGGAGGGTCGTGGTCAGGGAGGAGAGGACGGAGCGGAGCAGGCCGGCGATCCCCAGGACGGCCAGGGAGCTGTGGACGCCGGGCACGAAGAGGAAGAGGGCGGAGGCGGCAGCGCAGGCCAGCGCCACCGGCAGCACCATGCCGTGGGAGAGGCGCACCTGGCCCCAGGCGGCCAGCAGCAGGGCACCCACAACGGCGCCCGCTCCCCGGGCGATGGCCATCAGGTCTCCCAGATGGGCGGCCTTCACCGCCGCCTCGCTGGCTGCCACCGGCAGAAAGAGGACGAAGAGGCGGTCCAGGAAGCCGGGGAACATGGAGATCAGGAGGAGGCCAGCCACTATGGGCGTGGCCTGCAGGTACCTGATCCCGTCCAGGAAGCGATGCCCCACCTGGGCGTCCGCCTCTTCCCTGGCGGGCGGCGCCTGGAGGCGCCGGAGGGGGAGCAGCAGGAGGAGGGCCACGACGTACAGAGCGAAGTTGATGTAGAGGGCAGCCAGAGTCCCCAGGCCGCCCAGGAGAGCGGCCGAGAGGACGGGCCCCATCACCACCGCCATGCTGAAGGCGGAGTTCCCCAGGGAGACGGCGCAGAGGAGTTGCTCTCGTCCCACCAGCCGGGGCAGGACAGCCCGCCGCGCCGGCTGGTCGAAGGCGAAGGTAGCGGAGAGGAGGCCGTTGAGGACGATGAGGCCCCAGAGGGAGCCGCCGGCAGTGAAGTGGGCCGCCATCGCCAGGCTCACCAGGGCCAGGAGGAGCTGCGAGCAGAGGAGCATCTTCATCCTGTCCACGCGGTCGGCCACGAAGCCGGCCAGGGGAGAGAGCACCAGCTTGGGGAGGAAGCGGGAGGCGGTGTAAGGGGCCAGAGAGACGGGGGTGGACGTCAGCATCAGCACCAGCCAGGCCTGGATCCCGAGCTGGGCCCACTGGGCTATCTCGAAGAACAGGGTAGAAGACCAGAAGTAGCGGAAGGAGGGCAGCCGCAGGGCGGCGAAGGGCGCCGCCCCGCCCCGGCACAGATAGGCCGTCCTCACCTGCCCTCCTTCATCATCAAACAGACCTTCCTTTCCGAACAGACTGCGCCGAGGTCTATCACGGGGAGAGACGCCGCCCGGCCCTCCCCGTTACCCCCACCGCCCTGGACGGCGCCCCGAGAGCGAGGGTGCTTCCAACTAGATAAACGTCGGCGCCCGCCATTCATGTCGGCCAGCATTGTGAAAAATCTAACGATGCCAAGCTAGCGGCCCGGGGCCCCGGGTGTCAAAGGCGTATACATATCCTGCCGGGTCATCAGATGGTGCCACGAGCCGTGAGGGGCGTCGTCCTCGGGCAGGGTCAGCCTGCCGTCCCTATGCGCCCTTGTCGCTACCGTGTGGTGAGCCGGGGCGCTGCTATCATAGGGTTGGGGACGGACCCTACCCGGGCGGTGAGAAGATGCCGGCCAATCTGCCACCCCAGTACCACGAGGCGGAGAAGCGCTACCGCTCCGCCCGCACGGTGCCGGAGAAGGTGGCCGCCCTCCAGGAGATGCTGGCGGTCATGCCCAAGCACAAGGGGACGGATCACCTGCGGGCGGAGCTACGGGCCAAGATGGCCCGCCTCATGGACGAGCTGGAGCGCCCCACCTCGCCCCGGGGCGGACGCCCTCATCCCTACTCCATACCCAAGGAAGGGGCTGGCCAGGCTGTCCTCATCGGCCTGCCCAACAGCGGGAAGTCCAGCCTCCTCGTAGCCCTCACCGGTGCCCAGGCGCGGGTGGCGCCCTATCCCTTCACTACCCAGTTGCCCCAACCGGGGATGCTCCTCTACCAGAATGTCCACGTGCAGGTGGTGGATACGCCTCCCCTGACCGAAGGGCGGCTGGAGGCGCGCCTCTTCGGCCTCCTGCGCAACGCCGATGTCCTGGCGGCGGCGGTGGACCTGACAGCAGGCCCCGTCGGCCAGCTGGAGACGGTCCTGGGCGCCCTGGAGCAGTGGGGAATGCGGGCCCTGGGCCCCCAGGAGGAGATGCCGGAGGGCGGCTTCCATACCCACAAGCGACTGGTCGTCGTAGCCAACAAGGGCGACCTACCGGGCGCCCTGGACGGCTACCTGGCCCTGGAGAGGGCCTTCGGGGGGCGCTACCCCCTCGTCCTCACCTCCGCCACGGAGGGCGTGGGCCTGGAGGAGCTGGCGAGAGAGCTCTTCCTCGCCCTGGGCGTCATCCGTGTCTATACCAAGCGGCCGGGCGAGGAGCCCCGCTACAGCGAGCCCCTGGTGCTGCCCAGGGGGAGCACGGTGGAGGAGGCGGCCGAATCGCTCCACAAGAGCTGGCGGGGACGCCTCAAATACGCCCTGGTCTGGGGCTCGGCCAGGTTCGCCGGCCAGCGCGTCGGCCGGGACTACGTCTTGGCCGATGGCGACGTCATCGAGCTGCACGGCTGAGGCCCCAGTATGGACAGGGACAGCGACGGTGTCCTATCCTCAGGCCACCGGTCTTCAGGGCACTGGAGGGCAGGAGACGGAGATGATCAGGGTAGCCACCCTTTTCCACGTGACGCATATGGTGGTCGATATGGAGGCGGCCACCGCCTTCTACCGGGACAGACTGGGCGCCACCACCTACAGCCTCCGCTACGCCGAATGGGAGGGCCGGGACGCCTGCTTCAACTTCCTGGCCGAGCTCTGCCTGGAGACGGTCTGCCCCCGGGTGGCGGAGCTGCCAGCCGGGCGCTTCGTCAGGCGCTACGGCCAGGACCTCCACTCTCTGGCCTGGACCATCGAGGGCGACTTCCACGAGGCCGTCGCCTTCTGCCGGGGCAAGGGCTACCAGGTGGTGGTGCCGCTGGAGGGCTACTTCTTCGTCCATCCCAGGGACGCCTTCGGCATCATGCTGGAGATATCTACAGCCGCCGTCCGCCGCGACCCGCGGGTGACGCCCGGCTGGTACGAGCGCTGGCGCGACGAGCACCCCCTGGGCCTTCTGTGGACCAACGCCACCACCTTCATCGTGCAGGACCTGGACGGGGCGATATCTTTCCTCCAGGGGCTCACGGAGGCGCCCCTGCTGGGCCGGGCCGCCGCGGAGGGCCGGGAGAGGGCTTTCCTGTGGGTCACGGACCATGCGATAGAGCTGGTGCGCCCTCTCAGGGACGACGTACCCGAGGCCCGCTACCTGCAGGAGAAGGGGCCCAAGATATACTCCGTCACCTTCCGCGTGAGGGATCTGGAGCGGGCTGCCCGCTATCTGACGGGACAGGGGCTCCGCCTGCTGGAGCACCACCGGGGCCACCTGCTGATAGATCCCGCCCAGTCCCTGGGCGCCCGCCTCCTCTTCACCCAGGAGACCATCCCCGACGACCCTCGCCTCTCTCGCTCCTGAAGCCTGGCACCTCGCCGCCCGGCCCCCGGGGAGTAACCCCGGGCGGCCCCGGCTGTCTTTTTCCTTGTGCAGGTCGGCACCCCATGACGACGAGTAATATCGACTAATAGCTAGCTTAGATTGATTGCATTTTAGCCTGTAACGCGTCAAACAGATGGTTGACAGGCCGCGGCGGGGATGGATAGCCTTCAGGCCTGTCGAGGGCGCCAGAGAAGAGTCGGCGCGCCCGGTGGTCGTGGGGAGGGGACATCTATGGCAGTGCTGTAGCTGAGGGATGCTCAAGTCTGGACCGCTGGCGGCGGCCGTCCTGGGCCTCCTGCTGGTCGTCGCCTGCAGCCCCACGGAGAGCGGCCCCCCGGACGGGACGCCTCCGGGGGCCACTGCCACCCCCGTCCCCACCGCTGATTCCCCTGTCTACCGCAACGGCAAGTACGGCTACCAGGTGCCGGTCCCCACTGGCTACCGGGTGGCTTCCATCTTTATGGAGCGCTTCGCTCAGGAGACCTCCGACCCCACGCTTCTCCGCTCCCCGGAGGACTACCTCCTCCTGACTACCCTCCCCGCCGAGGAGGAGAGACAGGCGGTGGAGGAGGCGGCCACCACCCCGGCCATAGGTCTGGAGCCGTGGTTGCGGTTCCAGCAGGGAGTGGCCATCCACATCCTGCCCACCCACCTGACCCAGGAGGCCTTTCTCCGGAACAGCCAGGAGGGGGGCCTCATAGTCGTCAACAGCGAGGTGAGGGAGGAGACGCTCGACTCGGGTCGCCGGGCGGTGCGTCTGACGCGGCGCGAGATCAGCGACAACGGCGACATCACCTACGATGCCGTCTATATCCCTATGGCGACCGGCGAGTGTCCGCCCTTCGGCGGTTGCCAGGGCTTCGTCGTCCGCATCGTCAAGACGCCGGACTACGCTCGCCAGGCCTTCGAGGTGGTGTTCAGGGGGTTCCGTGAGTCTCGCTAAGGGACTCGCCCGACGGCTCCTGCTTCTCCTTCTGTTCTCGTCCCTGTCTCTCGGCCTCTCCGCCTCCTCGGAGGGCGCCCTCGGCAACATCATCGACGATGCCCTGAGCCCCACCGTTCGCTACCAGAACTCCACTGAGGGGGTATCGCTGGAGCTGCCGCCCGGCTGGCGCAAGGAGGAGAGGGCCACGGAGAACGGCTACTGGGCTGCCTGGGCCGACGAAGAGGCCCAGGCAGCCTCCCCCGACAGGTCGCCCCATCCGGGGCGGGGGGCCAAGATCGAGC
This sequence comes from Dehalococcoidia bacterium, assembly GCA_034435615.1. Classification (GTDB taxonomy): domain Bacteria; phylum Chloroflexota; class Dehalococcoidia; order SM23-28-2; family HRBIN24; genus H17-190. Next base: position 3,421 of record DAOTWZ010000004.1, on the reverse strand, counting down.
TGCAGGTGCTCCACTTCCTGCCCGAGGGCGGCATCGATGCCCAACTGGAGCAGGGGGTGGGCGAGGCGGCGCAGGTGCTCTCCCGGGGGAAGATATCGTTGGGGGGCGTGGAGGCCTACTTACTGGAGACCCGCTCCCGCTTCGATGAGGGGGAGGACGAGGCACGGGCCCGCAGCGTCAGCTTCGTCCATGAGGGACGCTGGTACATCCTGACCATGGCCATCTTCAACGAGGGCAGGCTGCCCCCGGGAGCGGCGCAGAGATACCAGAGGGCCTTCGACCAGGCGATGAGGTCGCTGCGAGTAGGGAGGCCGCCGGTGGCGGGCGCCCAGGCGGCCCCCAACTTCCTGCGCCTCCCCGCCAGCCAGAACCTGACAGTCCAGCAGGGCTGGTACTACACCAACGGTGGGCTTCACCGGGCCATAGACTACGTGGACGGCCCCCTGGACCGCCCCGCCTCGCCCTTCCCGGTCGTTGCTGCCTACGATGGTTACGCTGTGTACGTGGTGGGCGACGGCTGGAACGGGGGGCTGGGCCAGTATGTGCGCATCCGGCACAACGTCAATGGCCAGACCTTCTACACCACCTACGCCCATCTGTCGGGCTCGCCGTTGCCGGTGGGCGCCACCGTCTACGTGCGACGGGGCCAGCGCATAGGGACGGCGGGGAATACGGGCTACGTGGTGCCGTCCTGGTTCACTCACCTGCACTTCGTGCTGGAGGACGGTAGCGGCCGTCGCCTCGACCCCTACGGCATCTACAACGTCAGGAGCTACTATCCGCGCTGCAGCGGCGACCATTTCTGGGCGGTCTGCCCGCCCACCTACACCCTGCCCAGGGTCACTCTGGACGTGCCGGGGCCAGGGGCGGTGGTCCGGCAGCCGTTCCTGATGGGAGGCTGGGCGCTGGACCAGTTGGCGCCCAGCGTCGGCATAGACTACGTGCACATCTGGGCCTATCCATCGGACCCGGCCGGCAACGTGCGGGGGGCGCCCGTCTTCCTGGGGGCGGCCCAGCTAGGGGGCCACCGGCCGGACGTGGGCAACGTCTATGGTCGCCAATTCGACCAGTCGGGCTTCAACCTGGTGGCGGGCGGCCTGCCGGACGGCTTCTATCATCTGGTGGTATACGCGCGCAGCGCCACGGGACTGACGGTGGAGGCCCACCGCGTGGTGTACGCCCTGGGGCCCGCCATGCACGTGGACGTGCCCACCTGGGGGCAAGCGGTCAGAGGGCCTTTCCTGGTGGGAGGCTGGGCCATCGACCGCTCGTCCAGCAACGGCGCTGGTATCGAGTACGTGCACGTGTGGGCCTACCCGGCGCGGGCGGACGGCACGGTGACGGGAGGGCCCGTCTTCCTGGGGGCGGCCCAGCTAGGGGGCCACCGGCCGGACGTGGGCAACGTCTACGGTCGCCAGTTCGACCAGTCGGGCTTCAACCTGGTGGCGGGTGGCCTGCCCCCCGGGTACTGGCGGCTCATCGTGTATGCCAAGAGCTTCCTCTCCGGCCGGGTGATCGAGCAGCACCGCCTCGTCTACAGTGCCGGCGGCTGAGGCCGGCCGCCGCCCCGACGCGAGACCGCCCTCGAAAACCTCCAAACCTCCTCGAACGTAAACTAGTTGACAAACCAAGGTATACATGTATATTCATTGTCAGCCTCTTCAGTTATACTTGAGTATAAAATCTTAGTTCATGCTCCTTACCCTTAACGAGGGGGTGGGACAGGAGAGACAGGCAGCGCATCATGTCCTCCGCTTTCGGGAGCACTTATGGAGAAAGGAGGACCGAAAGGATGTGGCCCTTGAGGCGCTGGGTACCGTTCCTCATAGCGGGCGTGGCCTTACTGATGGCGGCCTGTGCCCCCGGTGGTCCCGAGGAAGGGACGCCCACCAAGCCGCCCATCACCCTGGCCAGCACCTATGACGCCACCGGGCCTACCCAGCTGGTCGGCATCCCCATCAAGCAAGGGGTAGAGGACTATGTAGCCCTGGTGAACAAGCGGGGCGGTGTGGAAGGACACCCTATAAACTTCCTCCTCGTCGAGCACGGCTACGAGGTGCCCAGGGGCGTGGACGCCTACGAGCGCTTCAAGCGTGAGGGGGCGGTGGCCATCAACAACTACGGCACGCCCATAGCCCAGGCCCTGCTAGACCGTTGCAACGCCGACAAGATCCCCTGCCTGAACCCGGGCTACGGTATCGCTGCTACGGCCAATGGGGAGAAGTACCCCTATGTCTTCCCGGCTGCCGCCAGCTACTGGAGCCAGGGGGCGGCGGCGGTCAGGTTCGTCCTTGACCAGTGGCAGAAAGAGGGAAGGCCGGGCAAGCCCAAGATAGCCTACCTCTACTACGACAACCCGGCCGGCCGTGAGCCCCTGGAGGTCCTGCGTGCCCTGGCCCAGCGGGAGGGGTTCGAGCTGCGGGAGTTCGCCGTGCCGGCGCCCGGGCTGGAGATGTCGGCCCAGGTGCAGGACATAGCGCAGCGCTACCGGGCAGACTGGGTGATAACCCACCTGTTCGGTCGGGCTCCCTCGGTCTCCATCAAGACCTTCCGCGAGAACAACTTCCCCCTCAACCGGGTAGTGAGTCTCATCTGGGGGGCAGCGGACACGGACATTCTGGCTGCCGGCGGTTGGGAGGTGGCCCAGGGCTACTACGGTCTGCAGATCAGCCCCGTGGGGCCCGACCTGCCCGTCCTGAACGAGATCAGGAAGATGTACCAGGAGCAGGGCAAGCAGCCTCACGAGTTCCTGCAGCGGGGTGATGTCTACTACACGCGGGGCATCATCCTGGCGGCGGTCATGATCGAGGCGGCCCGCAACGCCCTGAAGAAGCACGGCTACCCGCTGGACGGTCCCAAGATGAAGGAGGGGCTGGAGAGCATCCGCGGCGAGGTGGCCGGCCTGGTGAGGTTGCAGATGAGCCCCCAGGACCACGAGGGCGGCGGCCTGGTGCGGGTCTATCAGGTGAAGGGCAACCGGTGGGAGCCGGTGACGGAGTGGTACAGCGCCTACCGCGACGTCATCGAACAGCTCCTGCGGCGCTAGGGCCATCGCCCGCCGGGGAGGCAGGGGGCCGGCAGGATGCCGGCCCCCTGCCTCTCACCGGGCAGGGCCATGTCCCGGAGGGCGATCTCTTCGTGGGGCTGGCGAGCAGCGCCAGCCCCACGAGCTCTTCGTCAACGCCGGACCCGGGGCCATCCTCACTGCCGGCGGTGGGGGTTCTGTCGCCCCTGGCCCCACCGGCGGGAGTTGGCGGTGCGAAGTGTCCACCCTCCGGAGCTGGAGGCCAGGTCCCGTCCACGGGCTGCCTCTCTCAGCCGAGGGCCGCCGCCTGGCGGCGCTGCGGCTTCCGCACCAGAGCGAAGCAGGGGACGGCCAGCAGGCTGATGATGCTCCCCAGGAGGAAGGCGCCCCCGTAGC
>DAOTWZ010000003.1:0-27036 GCA_034435615.1 Dehalococcoidia bacterium | reverse complement strand
TCCATCTCCGGCTCCAGGCGGTTGATGGCCTCCACCAGGGGCCAGAGCTTGCGCAACTGGCGCTCGTTCTCGTCGCCCAGAACCCTGCGCATCAGGCCCAGCATGCTCTTCTCAACTCCCTAGTCCTCGTCGAACAGGGCGCCCACCGATTGCCCGGTGTGGATGCGCCGTATGGCCTCCCCCAGCAGGGGGGCCACGGAGAGGACGGTTATATTGGGCAGCCGTTTCTCGGGCGGCACGGGTATGGTGTCCGTCACCACCAGCTCGCGGATGGGGGCACGCTCCAGCCGCTGCACGGCCAGCCCGGAAAGGACGGGGTGGGTGCAACAGGCGTAGACCTCCCGGGCGCCGTGGCGCAGCACGATCTCGGCGGTGGCCACCAGGGTGCCGGCGGTGTCCACCTCGTCGTCCACGATGAGAGCGATGCGGCCTTTCACCTCACCGATGATGTTTACGGCCTCCACTCGCTCCAGGTTTCCTATGCGCCGCTTTTCCACGATGGCCAGGGGGACGCCCAGGCGGTCGGCCACGCGGCGGGCCCGCTTGGCGTCGCCCACGTCGGTGGCTACTACCGTCACCTCCGGCAGCCGCTCCGGGCCGAAGCTCTCCCGGAAGTAGCGGGCCAGGATGGCCAGGGCCGTCAGCTCGTCCACGGGGACGTTGAAGAAGCCCTGGATCTGGCCGGCGTGGAGGTCTACGGTGAGGAGGCGGTCCGCCCCCGCCACCTCCAGGAAGTTGGCGATGAGCCGGGCGGTGATGGGGACGCGGGGCTGGTCCTTCTTGTCACTGCGGCCGTAGGCGTAGTAGGGGACGACGGCCGTTATCCGCCCCGCCGACGCCCGCTTGGCGGCGTCGATCATGATGAGAAGCTCCATGATGCGGGTGTTTACCGGCGAGACGAAGGGCTGGACCAGGAAGACGTCCCGTTCCCTTATGTTCTCCAGGTAGCGGACGAAGAGGTTCTCGTTGCTGAACTCGAAGATGTCGGCCTCTCCCAGAGGTATCTCCAGATAATTGCAGATGGCCTGAGCCAGCGCCGGATGGGCCCGCCCACTGAAGACCTTCAGTTCGTGGTCCAGGAAGCTGTTCTTCATGAAGGCGCCGCTACCCCGTGGCCTTTACCCGTCTTCAACTATAGCATAACGCCTCCCAGGGGCCAGCGACGCCGTCTCCCGCGCCCGTCTTGACGCCGGAGATGTCATTGCGTCAGAATGCAATTGCAATTCATGGCACTGTGCCACCGGGAGGCGACGATGCGGGCCTACTTCTACGAGATGCGGGGCTGATCCACCTGCCAGAGGGCGAGAGAGTTCCTCTCGCGGAGAGGCGTCGAGGTGATCGCCAGGGACTTCTTCCGGGAGCCCTTCACTGAAGAGGAGCTGCGCTCTCTGCTGGGGGGCCGCTCCCCTGCCCAGGCCTTCGCCTGGCGGAGCCCGCGGGCCAGGGCGCTGGGGCTGGACCCCTCCCGGCCGCCCGCCGAGGAGGAGCTGCTGCGCCTCATGCTGGAGGTGCCCTATCTGATACGGCGCCCCATAGTCCGGCTGGGCGACCAGGTCTTCTTCGGCTTCGACCCGAAGGCGCTGGCCGCCGCCCTGGACGCCGGCGAGTGAAGGGCCCGGCCCACATCCCACGCTGGAGGAGGAAGAGACGGTGACGGACAGGGCGATGCACGGGGGCCAGGACGCCAGGCGGCCGCTGGCCGACGTGGAGGAGCTGGAGTGCGAGCTCTCCACCCGCCAGTGCCTGATCATCACCTTCAGGCGGGAGGGGCGCACCGTGGGCTACGTCCAGCTCCACGCCTCCGCCTCCCACGTGCTGGAGGTGGTGGACCTATTCGTGGAGCCATCGGAGCGGGGCAAGGGCTACGGTCGCCGCATCCTGGAGCACTGCCTGGAGCTGGCCCGCCAGATGGGGGCCACCGTCCTCACCGCCCACACGGCGCCGGAGAACGGGGCTGCCTATCACCTCTTTCTCTCCCTGGGCTTCCAGCCCGCCCACGCCGAACTCCACCTGGAGCGGCAGCTCTGAAGGCCGGTCTTGACGCCCGATTGGTTTTTGCATACAGTTGCATCAGTCACAAAATTCTGTAGCATCATATGGTGGGAGCTATGAGTTGCGAGCCCGACACCGCCGCTGCCCTGCGTGACGCCGGGCAGAAGGTGACGCCCCAGCGGATGCTCATCCTCTCCAGCCTGCGGCACGCCGGCCAGCACGTGACGGCGGCCCAGATCCTGGAGCGGGTGCGCCGTCAGTACCCCTATGTGGACGCCTCCACCGTCTACCGGACCCTGGCCGCCGCCAAGGAGTTGCGCCTGGTGAGCGAGACCCATATGGGCGTGGAGACCCAGTATGAGTGGACGGGCCAGAACCGCCACCATCACCTCATATGCCGCGGCTGCGGCGAGGTGAAGCGTCTGGACAACTCCTATCTGGACGGACTGGCCACCGCCCTCCTGGAGGACCACGGCTTCCAGGCCGACCTGGACCACTTCGCCATCTTCGGCCTGTGCCAGCGGTGCCGCCAGCCGGACGTCGAGTCCCAGTGAGCGGAGGTAAGAGATGTCCGCACGCTACCTGAGACACTGGCTGCTGGCCCTATCGGCGGCCCTCGCCATCGCCCTGGCCGTCGCCTGTGGCGGCGGAAACAGCTCCCCCCAGGGGGAGGCCGGCGGCCTGCGGGTGGTCACCAGCGTCTCCCCCATCACCAGCATCGTCGAGAACATCGCCTGCGCCCGGGCCTCCGTCCTGGGCGTCATACCGGAGGGCCAGGACTCCCACACCTATGAGCCTCCCGCATCCGTGGCCCGCGAGCTGGAGAGGGCTGACCTGATCATCCTCAACGGCCTCTTCCTGGAGGAGCCGCTCCTGGACATGGCCGAGTCCAACAAGCGCCCGGACGCCGAGATCGTCCTCCTGGGCGACCAGGCCATCACCCAGGACCAGTGGAAGTTCGACTTCAGCTTCCCCCGCGAGCAGGGGAAGCCGAACCCCCACCTCTGGCCCAGCGCTCGCCTCACCATGCGCTACGCCGAGATAGTGAAAGACGCCCTGGCTCGCAAAGACCCTGCCAACGCCAGCTACTACGAGGCCAACTACCGGGCCTTCCGCCAGCGGCTGGAGGAGCTGGACCGGGCCATGGCCCAGGCGGTGGCCACCGTGCCTCCGCAGAACCGCAAGCTCCTCACCTACCACGACTCCTGGGCCTACTGGGCCGATGACTACGGCTTCCAGGTCATAGGGGCCATCCAACCCTCGAGCTTCAACGAGCCCTCCGCCCAGGAGGTGGCCCGCATCATAGACCAGATCCGTCAGGAGCGAGTGCCAGCCATCTTCGGCTCCGAGGTCTATCCCAGCCCGGTGCTGAATCAGATCGCCCGGGAGACCGGTGCCAGGTACGTCACCGACCTCTCCGACGACGACCTGCCGGGCGACCCCGGCGACCGCCTCCACAGCTACGTGGGCATGATGGTGGAGAATATGAAGGCCATGATCCCCGCCCTGGGAGGCGACGCCAGCGCTATGGACCGGGTGGACACGGGGCTGGTCTGCTCCGACGGCAGCCGCGCTACCTACTAGCCCCGGAGGAGGCCGATGCTACACCCGGCGCCCCACGAGCCCCTGGGCCAGCAGCCACTGGTGGAGTTCCGGGGCGTCACCTGCGGCTACGGCGGCCCGCCGGCGCTGGTGGAGGTGGATCTGACCGTCTGGCCCGGGGAGTTCGTGGGGCTGCTGGGGCCCAGCGGCGCCGGCAAGACCACCATCCTGCGGGCCGTCCTGGGGGCCGTGCAGTTCTACCAGGGGCAGGTGCTGGTGGAGGGCCGGCCGGTGGACCGGCGGCGTCCCCGCGCCGGCTACGTGCCTCAGCTGGAGACGGTGGACTGGGGCTTCCCGGTGACGGTGGAGCAGGTAGTCCTCATGGGACTGGCCGCCGACTCCTGGTGGCCCTGGCCCCGCCGTCACGAGCGGGAGATGGCCTACGCCATCATGGAGCGCCTGGGCATCGCCCACCTGGCCGGGCGGCACATCCGTGCCCTCTCCGGCGGCCAGCAGCAGCGGGCCTTCCTCGCCCGTGCCCTGGTGAGCAACCCCCGTCTGCTCCTCCTGGACGAGCCCACCGCCGGCGTCGACATAAAGACCCGGGACGACATCCTCCACCTGCTGCACGAGCTGAACCACGAGGGGACGACTATTCTCCTGACCACCCACGAGATAAACGCCGTGGCCGCCCACCTGCCCCGAGTGGTGTGCATCAACCGCAGCGTCATAGCCGACGGCCCGCCCGCCGAGGTCTTCACGCCCGAGGTTCTGGGCCGTACCTACGGGGCGGAGATGACGGTGGTCCACCACGAGGGCCTGGTGCTGGTGGCGGAGCGTCCCCACCGCTATTACGAGGAGCACGCCGTCCAGCGCAGCGGCGATCCCGGGGAGGCCGGACGTGCTTGAGCCCTTCCAGTACGAGTTCTTCGTGAGGGGCTTCATCGTGGCCGGGCTGGTGGGCACCCTGTGCGGCCTCATCGGCGTCTATGTGGTGCTGCGCAAGATGAGCTACATCGGGCACGGGCTCTCCCATGCCATGCTGGGAGGCGCCGTCGTCAGCTATGTGATGGCCTTCAACTTCTACGTGGGCGCCGGCCTGTGGGGCTTCCTCTCGGCCCTCCTGATCAACGCCACCACCCGCCGGCGCCAGTATATCGGCGCCGACGCCGCCATAGGCGTCATCACCACCGCCAGCTTCGCCGTGGGCGTGGCCCTCATAAGCCGCTACCGCACCTTCACCCGTAACTTCGAGGCCGCCCTCCTGGGGGATGTGCTGGGGGTGACGGGCCAGGATATCATCGCTGTGGCCGCCATGACGGGGCTGGCCCTCCTCTTCGTGCTGGTGGCCTACCGCAAGCTCCTCTTCCTCACCTTCGACCCCGAGGTCTCCGCCTACTACGGTGTGCGGACGGGACTCCTGGACAGCCTGTTCGCTCTGGTGCTGGCGGGGACTATCGTCGTCTCCATGCAGGTGATCGGCGTGACGATGCTGGTGGCGGCGCTGGTGATCCCGCCCGTGACGGCCCGCCTGCTGACCCATAGCTTCCACTATCTGGTCGTCCTGTCGGCGCTGGTGGGAGCGCTGTCGGGGTTGCTGGGCATCTACCTGAGCTATTACTTCGACATCTCCTCCGGGGCCAACGTGGTGCTGGTAGCGGCGGTGGCCTTCCTCCTGGCCTACCTCTGGTCCGCCCTTCGGGGCCGCCTGGACGTCCTAAGCGGAGTCAGAGAGGCCCTCCCCCACTGAGCCGAGGCCCTAACTACCCCTGGGGACGGCGGGACGCCCGCTGACCGCCGACGCTGTGGTATCCTGGATAGTGGAGACCAGCCCGAGGGCTTTCCGCCCCGGCAGAGCCTGCCCGTCCAGGGCCTCATCCTCGACGAAGAGGGACGGGAGGTGAGGGCGGTGACGCTCCCGGAGCGCTCCATACCGGAAGGGGCCATCGGACTGCTGGCCGATGTGGCCCGCTCGGCGCCCCGGCTGGAGGCGGTGCCCACCGGGGTGGAGGGTCTGGACGACCTCTTCTACGTGACCGAGTGGGTGGACGGCAGGCCCGTCCAGCGTCCTCTCGGCGGCATCCCCCGCTACAGTGTCCTTCAGGTTACCGGCGTTTCCGACACCGGCAAGAGCCTGCTGGCGGAACAGTTCGTTCTGGCGCAGGCGGCCCGTGGCGAGCCCTGCGTCCTGGTAACCCTGGAGAGCCCCGCTCCCTTCGCCGCCATGGGCCTGGAGCAGCGGGCGCGGGCCATGGGGCTGGACTTCAGGGAGGTGCAGCAGCGCATCGTCTTGGTGGACGGGGCCAGCCACAGCGTCATCGTCCAGGACCTCCCCACCTTCTTCGATACGCTGGCCCACGCCATCCGCACCTACCGGACGCGGCACGTCGTCATAGACTCCCTGACCGGCCTCTACGAGGCGCGGGAGATGCTGGCCCGGGACGTGGTGCGGCCCGTCTTCAACTTCCTGAAGAAGTGGCACCAGACGGGCCTCCTCATCTCTCAGAAGCGGAGCGGACACGAGGCGCTGACGGCGGAGGCGGCCGGCGGCTACGCCGTGGGCCATATCCTGGACGGCACGCTGGTGCTGGCCAAGCAGACGCTCCTCACCCCCCAGCAGGCCAGGATCTTCGGCCTGCCCGTGGGGGAGACCGTCCGCCTCTTCCGCATCGACGGCTGCCGTCTCTGCGGCCACGATACCAGCACCCACATCATGGAGATCACGCCGACGGGGCTGGTAAGGATCGGCCCCAGGCTTGCCCGACAGGGGGAGGAGTGAGGAGGTGAAGTCTATGCAGGAGGTGACCCCGCAGGTGGCCGACCTGGACGGACGGGCCATGAGGCTCTTCCTCAAGGCGATTGAGCTCCTGGGCGGGCCGCGGGGGCTGGTGGAGCGCCGGCGCCTCACCTGGCTGCCCAGCCTCATGGAGGCGGCCTACGCCGTCGTCCTGCGCGAGGAGGGGAACAAGACGGTGGACGAGATCGCCTCCTTCCTGGGGCTGAGCACGGCCGCCACCCGCAACATCCTGGCGGCCTCCCCGGAGATGGTCCAGGAAAGGCTGGAGGGGGAGCTGGAGCAGGAGCGCCGTTCCCATGTGGCCGGCGGCCTGGCCAAGCTGGCCTATATGGCCCTCCGCCAGGAAGGCGAATAGGGCTGCGACCTCCCTCCACACGTGGCGCGGCGGGTAATATAGCCGGGCCACACCCTGAGGAGGAGGTCGTAGCGATGCGAGTACAGTTAGACCACGCCCATATCTTCGCCTCGGACATCGAGGCGACGGTGGCCTTTTACAGAGAGATGTTCGGCGCCCGCGTGGTATACGACCGTGAGCTGGTGGGGAGGCGCAACGTCCGCCTGGAGATGGGCGGCCTGGCCCTCCACGTCTACGACCATCCGCCCAGGGAGGGCAGAGGTGGCGTCGTCCACCACCTGGGCCTCCGCACCGATGACCTGGATGCCCTGGTGGCCCGCATGGAGGCCCGCGGCCTGGTCTTCCCCAGGGGAATACGTGAGGCGGAGTCCTTCCGCTACATCATGTGTGAGGCGCCGGACGGTCTCCTCTTGGAGCTCTATCAGGTGCGGCCAGGCCACGAGTGGATGACAGGCTGACTGTCGCGGCGGTCGGCGTTGACCCCCGGGGAAGGGGGAGGCTACAATCCCGCTGAGTCTGCCCGGAGGAGGACGAGAAGATGCCAGGAGAGCTCCCCCTGGAGGGCATTCGCGTCGTCGACCTGACCATGTGGATACAGGGGCCGGTGGCCGCCCAGATCCTGGCCGACCTGGGGGCGGAAGTGCTCAAGGTGGAGCGCCCCGGTGTGGGCGACCACGCCCGCGGCCTGGGCTATGCCTACGGTCGTCCCTGCTTCCTGCCCGACGGCCGCAACATCGTCTACGAAACGGCCAACCGCAACAAGAAGAGCGTCGCCATCGACCTCTACCACCCCAGAGGCCGGGAGGCCTTCTATCGCCTGGTCAAGAAGGCCGACCTCATGGTGACCAACCTGAGCCCCGAGGCGCTGCGGTCCGTGGGGGCGGACGAGGCGTCCATCCACCGGGAGAACCCGGAGATCATCTACGTCCAGGGGAGCGGCTTCGGCCCGCGGGGGCCCTACGCTGACGACGCCTGTCAGGACACGGTGGGGATGGCCCGCTCCGGCTTCATGTTCGCCCTGGCCCGGCCGGGCGGGGAGCCCAGCTACCCGGCGGGTGCCATGAGCGATGTCATGACGGGGACGATGCTGGGCTTCGGAGCGCTGGCCGCCCTCATGGCGCGGGAGCGCACGGGCCGCGCTCCCAGAGTGGTCTACGCCTCCCAGGTGAGCAGCATGATGTGGCTGGCCATGTACCACGTCGTCCTCTATGCCAACCTGGGCCTGGAGTACGAGCCCTCCCAGCGCTCCGAGGCAGCCAACCCCCTCATGAGCATCTACCGCTGCGCCGATGGCAAGTGGTTCGCCTCCGGCCTCTGGATGGGCCAGCGCTTCTGGCACGACTTCTGCGAGGTGACGGGCCTGCAACACCTGGAGCACGACCCCCACTTCAACTCCGACGCCGCGCGGGCGGCCAACCGTCAGGAGCTGGTGGCCATCCTGGACGAGGTCTTCGCCAGCCAGCCCAGGGAGGAATGGGAGCGCCGCTACCGGGAAAAGGGGCTGCTCTTCGCCCCCGTCAACCGCTACTCGGAGCTGCCGGACGACCCTCAGGTGGTGGCCAACGAGTATATAGTGACCCTGGACACCGGCTACAAGATGCCGGCCCTGCCCTTCGAGATGGAGGGCTTCCCGCCGCCGCGCCACGGCGCCCCTGCCCACGGCCAGCACACGGACGAGGTGCTGCAGGAGGTCTGCGGGTACACGCTGGAGGAGGTGCTGGCCCTGAAGGCGGAGGGCGCCGTCTGGTGAAGGGCCTCCCGCCGCTCCCCCACCCACTGAGTGGCGCAGGCAGGGCCGGGCGCGACGACTGAGCGCCCCCTAGGCCTCCCCCAGGCCGATGACGCCCTCCTGGGCCAGGGCGGCTATCTGCTCCTGGGAGTAGCCCAGCTCCTGGAGCACCTCGCGTGTGTGCTGGCCCAGCAGGGGCGCCGGCCGCATATCCACGGTCTCGCCGTCGTGGACTCTGACCGGGGGAGCCACCATGCGCACCTTCCCTCCCACCGGGTCTTCCAGCGTCAGCGCCATGCCGTTGGCCTCGATCTGGGGATGGCCCAGGACGTCGTAGCCGCCGGAGACGGCGGCGCAGGGGATGTCGGCGGCCTGGAGGAGGGCCAGCCACTCCTCCCGTGTCCTGGTGGCCAGCAGGGAGGTGAGAAGCTCCTGGAGTTCGGGGCTACTCTGGGCGCGGGCCAGCGTGGTGGCGAAGCGGGGGTCCTGGGCCAGGTGGGGCACCCCCAGGGCCTGACAGAGGCGCTGCCACTGACCGTCCTGGACCACCACCAGCAGCAGGTACTGGCCATCGGCGCAGCGGTAGCAGCCGTACATGGCCTGGGTGGAGTAGTCTATGGGGCGCTCGGGGAGCGCCTCCCGCTCGGCGTCCACCAGGTCCACCACCTGCATGGCGAGGGCGGCCTGGAGGAGGGAGGTGGTGACCATCCTTCCCTCCCCTGTGCGCTCCCGGTGCAGGAGCCCCAGGAGGATGGCGTAGGCCAGGAGGATGCCGGCGCCCATATCGGCCACCCAGACGCCGGGGTTGACGGGGGTGCCGTCGGGGAGGCGCCGGCGTCCCAGGATGCCGGCGATGGCCTGGACGATGAGGTCGTAGCTGCCCAGGCGGGCGTAAGGGCCCTGGGGCCCGTAGCCAGTGAGCCAGGCGTAGACGAGACGGGGGTTGATGCCCTTGAGGGTGGGGTAGTCGTAGCCCAGCCGCTCGGCCACGCCGGGGCGGAAGTTGTGCACCAGGACGTCGGCCCGGCGCACCAACTGGTAGACTATCTCCCGTCCTTTGGGGTGGGAGATGTCCAGGGCGATGCCCCGCTTGTTGCGGTTGAGGGCGAGGAAGGCGCGGCTCTGGCCGTTGGCGAGGGGAGGCCGGGAGAGGGCGCGGCGCCCGTCATCGCCCCAGAGAGGCTCCACCTTGATGACCTGGGCGCCCTGGTCGGCCAGGTACATGCCGGCGGTGGGCCCGGCCCACACCTGGGCCAGCTCGATGACGGTGATGCCAGCCAGAGGACGTCCCATGGGCCAGACCTCCTCAGCGCTAGTGTGCGGGCTGCCGCGAGTATAACACGGGCCCGCTGCCAGCCGCCGCAGCGATGGCTACCGTTGTCTTCCGCCGTCCCTAGGCCACGACGCCGTCGGTGATGAGCTGGGCTACCTGCTCCTCGCTGAGGCCCAGCTCTGAGGTGAGGACCTCCAGGCTGTGGGCGCCCATCTCCGGGGCGGGGCGCCGCTCCCTGGTGGGCGTCTCGTAGAAGCGGATGGGGTAGGCCTGCACCTTGACCCTCCCGTAGCGGGGGTGCTCCATCTCCCTGACATACTCGTTAGCCAGCACCTGCTCGTCCTCCTGGAGGTCTTCGATGCGCTGCACCCGCTCGAAGACGAAGGGGGGCTCCTGGAGGAGGAGCTCCTCCCACTCCTGGCGGGTGCGGGTGAGGAAGTGCTCGTCCAGGATGGCGATGAGCTCCCGGGCGTTGGCCCGCCGCCGGTCGGCGTCCCTGAAGCGCTCGTCCTCCAGCAGGTGCTCCAGCCCTACCCGCTGGCAGAAGCGCTCCCAGTGCTCGGGCCGGATGCTGGCCAGGGCCAGCCACTGGCCGTCCTTGCAGCGGTAGTGGTTGTAGAGGGGGTGGCCGGCCGTGCGACGGTCGATGCGGGGCCAGGGGCGCTGGATCATGAGGGTGATGCCCACCGCCCAGTACTGCATCCACATGGCGGCGCTCAGGTTGGAGAGCTCCAGCTTCTGGCCAACGCCGTGGCGCTCCCGGGCCAGGAGGGCGGTGATGACGGCGTGGGAGAGGAGGACGGCCGCCCCCATGTCAGCGAAGCCCCCCGTCAGGTAGTAGGGAGGGTCCTCCTCGGTGCCGGCGCCGAACATCATGCCCGAGCGGGCCTGGCCGGTGTAGTCCACGCCGCCCCGTTCGGCCTGAGGGCCCCGCTCGCCGTAGGCGGTGGCCAGGGCGTAGATGAGGCGGGGGTTGCGCTGCCGCAGGGTCTCGTAGTCCAGCCCCGCTTTGAGGATGGTGGGGATGCGCTGGTTGACGACGAAGACGTCGGCGCGGTCTATGAGCTGGCGGGCCAGCTCCCGCCCCTGGGGGTGGCGGAGGTTGAGGCAGAGGGAGCGCTTGTTGAAGTTCATGATCTCGAAGAAGGCGCTGCGGTCGCCGGGCATGCGGGCGTCCACCACCCCCACCACGTTGAGCATCCCTCTGGCGGGGTCGCCGCCGCCGGCGAAGTCCTCGATCTTGATGACGTCGGCGCCCAGCTCCCCCAGCATGACGCCCGAGAGGGGCCCTTGGGCGTAGACGGTCCACTCCACCACTTTGATCCCTTCCAGGGGGGCCTTGGTCATGGCTCGCCTCCTTGGCCAGATGGGCCATCGGGCAGGGGGCGGATGCCCTGCCTGGCCTGTTTCCGTCCTTCCAGCGTCCCCAAGCCAGCGGCGCGCCCTGGCGGAGGGACACATATTAAATAGGGGGCTGGCCCGGGGTTGTCAAGCTTCGGCGGACGGCAGCGCTCCTAGGGGGAGGCGAGGGCGCCCGGGCGACGGGCCGAGCGGCGTGGCGGGAGCCGCTCCAGGTAGCGGGCCAGCGCCTCTAGGCTGGCCAGGTTGTGGAGGGGGAGGAAGTCGTCGGCGAAGGGGAGGGCCGCCAGCAGCCCCCGCGTCAGGGGCTGGTAGCCCGGTATCCCCAGCAGGGGGTTCAGCCAGATAAGGCGGTAGCAACTCTTCTGGAGTCGCTCCATCTCGCGGGCCAGCAGGACGGGATCGCCCTGGTCCCAGCCGTCGCTGATGAGGAGAACGATGGCGCCCCTGCCCAGGACGCGCTTGGCCCAGCCCTGGTTGAAGGCGTGGAGGGCGGGGCCGATGCGGGTGCCGCCGGCCCAGTCCACGACGCGATGCCCCAGCTCCAGGAGGGCGGCCTCTGGCTCTCGCCGGCGGAGGAAGGGGGTGATGCGGCTGAGCCGGCTGGCGAAGACGAAGGCCTCCACCGGCTGATAGCGGCTCTGGGCCAGGGCGTAGAGGAAGAGGACTATCATGCGCACGTAGCGCTCCATGGAGCCGGAGATATCGGCCAGGGCCACCAGGGGCCGGGGCTTCGTCTTGGGCTCTCGCCAGGCCAGCTCGATCCACTCGCCGCCCTGGCGCAGGGTGCGGCGGAGGGTGCGGCGCAGGTCGGGCCGCTCCCAGTGACGGGTGGGGCGCAGCCGGCGGCTCCGTCGCTCCGGGGAGGCCCAGGCGAACTCCAGGACGAGCCGCTTCAGCGCCTCCAGCTCCTCCTCGCTGCACTCCTCGAACCGCTTCTGGCGCAGCACTTCCAGGGCGCTGTAGGTAAGGGTGCGGTCGCCCAGGGGCCTGGCCGACTCCTTCCCCTCGCCGGAGGGGGTGACCAGGGGGGCCTGGGCCACGGCCGGCCTCTGGAGTAGCTGGGGCGGCTCGCCGGGGAAGGGGCGGTCTTCGGCTGGGGGCCAGCCTTCGCTGGGGCCGAAGAACCGCTCGAAGACCTGGTCGAATGTGGCGAGGTCTTCCTGACGGCAGACCATGGTGGAGCGGGCGGCCAGTCGGAAGGCCTCTCGGTCGGA
This sequence comes from Dehalococcoidia bacterium, assembly GCA_034435615.1. Lineage (GTDB taxonomy): Bacteria > Chloroflexota > Dehalococcoidia > SM23-28-2 > HRBIN24 > H17-190. Next base: position 14,772 of record DAOTWZ010000003.1, on the reverse strand, counting down.
GAGGGGGACGTGCTCCAGGGCCTGGGCGAAAGTGGCGGCCTGGTCTGGCGTCACCAGCACGCCAGCCCGCCGCAGCTCCCGGGCGAAGCGGACGAGATGCCCCAGGAGGTTGCCGGTCATGGCTAGCGGGCCTCCGGCCGGGCGAGGGCCCGCTCCAGAAGACCCTGCTCCAGCTCCTGGCGCGCCCTGTGGAGGTCGTCCTGGTACTTGAGGAGGGCGCCCAGGGTCTCCTCCACGGTGGCGGCGGTGAGCTCGGTGCGATCGAGGGCCAGGAGAGCGGCCGCCCAGTCCAGGGTCTCGGCCACGCCAGGCGCCTTGTAGAGGTCCACATTGCGCAGCTCCTGGACGAAGGCCACCACCTGGCGGGCCAGCCGCTCCGGCGCCCGGGGCACCCGCGCCCGGACGATACGGTACTCCTTGTCGAAGCTGGGGTAATCGATCCAGAAGTAGAGGCAGCGGCGCTTGAGAGCGTCGTGGATCTCCCGTGTGCGGTTGGAGGTGAGGACGGCCACCGGGGGCACCTCGGCGCGGATGGTGCCCAGCTCAGGGATGGTGATCTGCCAGTCTCCCAGCACCTCCAGGAGGAAGGCCTCGAACTCTTCGTCCGCCCTGTCCAGTTCGTCGATGAGGAGGACGGGGGGGCGGCCATCGCTCATCTCCAGGGCCTGGAGGAGGGGGCGCTTGAGGAGGAACTCGGGGCTGAAGATCTCCCGGCGCAGACGCGAGCGGTCGCGCTCGCCGGTGGCCTCCAGGAGGCGCACCTCCAGCATCTGGCGGGCGTAGTCCCATTCGTAGACCGCGGAGGCCAGGTCCAGCCCCTCGTAGCACTGGAGGCGGATGAGGCGGCTGCCCAGGCTACCGGCCAGGGCGCGGGCCACCTCCGTCTTGCCGACGCCTGGCTGTCCCTCCAGGAAGAGGGGCCGTTGCAGCTTGAGGGCCAGGAAGATGGCTACCGCCAGCCCCCGCTCGGCGATGTAGCCCTGCTCGCGGAGGGCACCCGCCACCTCCTCCGGCGAGGCGAAGCCGTCCCTAGGTAGTCGTCCCACAGCCATCGTCTCCATTATGGCACAACCGGGAGAGGGCAAGCTGCCCGCCTGCCCGGCGCCGGCGATGGCGACGAGGGATAGCAGGGGCGACGCCTCGGCTGGCCGTTCTCCGGAGGCGGGCCCTACCGGCGGATGCCGGCCACCTCTTCTACCACCTCCCGGTAGGCGTTGAACCAGTCGGTGGCTGGCACGAAGCGGTCGCCCTCCACGCGCTGCAGCCGCACGTAGCCGCCGCCTTCATGGTCCTGGGGGCTGGTGCGCAGGCGGATGACGCCGGCCAGCTCGCCGTTGATGCTCTCCAGCCCCCGCTTCACCTTCTCGCCGTCCAGCGGCCAGCCCGAGTGCTTCATGGCCTGGCGCAGCGCCTCCACCATGATGGCGGCGGTGGCCAGGCCGAAGCAATACTCGAAATTGGCGCTCGTCATCAGCTCAGGGGGGTTCCTCCCCTCAGCCTGGTACATCTCCCGTATCTCCCTGAGGACGGGCAGGTCTTGCCCGAAGCCCCAGGCCGCCACTCCCTGGAAGCCCTGGACCTGGTCCCAACTGCCGATGGCCCGCACGTGGGCATCGCCGATGCCGAAGGTGAGGAAGACGATCTTGGTCAGGGGGAAGCCCAGGTCCTTGGCTGCCCGGATGGTGGCCACCGGCATGCGGGCGAAGGCGCCGACGATGATGTAGTCCGCCCGGTAGCGCTGCACGATATCGACCATCTGGGCCGTGACATCGATGCCCGGCAGGGGTACGGCGAAGGTGCGTAGCTCGAACCCCTCCCTCTGGGAGAGACGCGCCAGCAGCTCCAGGGGGTCACGACCGCCGGGGTTGTCCAGGTGGAGATAGGCTATCCTGGGGCTACCAGGCCGTCCCTCCTTCTCCCACATGTCCAGCACCACCTTCACGGCGGCGGCCGCCTGGGAGTAGTAGCTGGCGCCCAGAGAGAAGAAGCCGTAAGGGAAGCGCTCGCCGTTGGCGGAAGCGCCGAAGCTGCCGATGTTGATGCCCGGTATCCTGTCCGCGGCGGAGCGGGGTGTCAGCGCCTCGGCTATGGGCGTGGCGTAGGGGACGAAGATGAGGGCGCCCTCCCGCTTGGCCCGCTCGTAGCAGTCCACGCCGCGGGGCACCTCGTAGTTGTGGTCGCAGTAGAAGGCCCTGATGGGGTGCCCGTCCACCCCACCTCGTCGGTTGACCAGCTCGAAGTAGTCCTCCATGGCCTGACGGGCCGGCACCGTTATGTTGGAGACAGGGCCGCCGCCATCGTAGAGGACGCCTACAGTGATGGGCTCCTTGGTGGCGGGAGCTGTCCCGCCTCCAGCGCAGGCGGCCAGAAGGGCAGCGAGGGCGACCGCCAGGAGCAGGGGCCATCCGGGCAGCCATCTGGAACGGCGCAGCATGGCGCTCCCTCCCCGATACCGGAATGAAGGACAGGACCTCCTCCCCATCCGGGAGTTTCCCGATAACTACCATATGTAGCGATACCTGTCAACGCTCCCCGGGGCGCCGGTGACGAAGGGCCGCTCCCGGTTCCTGCCCGCGGCTGGGGGCTTCGGAGCGGGGAGGGCGTGGCCCGAAGGCGGGCGGGGCCCCCGCCACCGCGGGAGCCCCGTGGCTGCCGGAGCGATGGCTCAGCCGGTGGCCCGCTGCCAGGCCCTCTGCACCGCCCGCTGGCAGAGGACGCGGCAGAGGGCGGCGCGGTACTCGGCCGAGGCGAAGGAGTCGCTGTTCATCTCGGCCGGGTCGAAGGCACCCTGGGTGGCCGATTGCAGGGCCTCCGGGGTGATGGGCCGGCCGCTCAGGGCCTGCTCCACGGCGGTGGCCCGGAAGGCGGCGGGGCCAGCGCCGGTGACGCCTATGCGCACCTCGCGGGCGTTGCCTCCCTCGGCCCGCACCACGGCGGCCACCCCCACCACGGCGTAGCCGGAGGCGGGGTGAGGGAACTTCTCGTAGGCCCAGCCCCACCCCTGCCCCAGGTCGGGCAGCCGCACCTCCGTCAGCACCTCGCCCGGCTGGAGGGCTGTGGTGAAGAGGCCCTGGAAGAACTGGTCGGCGGGTATGGTGCGCTCGCCGGCGGGGCCTACCGCCCGCAGGGCGGCCCCCAGGGCCAGGACGGCGGCCGGGTAGTCGGCGCCGGGGTCGGCGTGGGCCAGGGAGCCACCGATGGTGCCCCGGTTGCGCACCGGTGGGTCGGCCACGCGGGCGGCCACCTCGGGCAGGAGAGGCAGATCGGAGAACTCGATCTCCCGGTGGGTGGTCATGGCCCCTATGGCCCAGCCATCCCCCTGACGGCGGATCCCTTTCAGCTCGGGGATGCGGCCTATGTCCACCAGGGCGCTGGGGGAGGAGAGGCGCAGCTTCATAGCCGGGAGGAGGGAGTGACCGCCGGCCAGGAGGCGGGCCTCCGGCTCCCGCTGTAGCAGGGAGACGGCCTCCTGGAGGGTGGTGGGACGGTAGTAGCGGAAGCTGGGCGGGTACATCTCTTCACCTCCCTAGCTGGCCTCTCCCCGGGCCTGGCGGATGGCCCGCCACACCTTCTCCGGGGTGAGGGGTATGTCCAGGTGGCGGATGCCGAAGGGGGCCAGAGCGTCCAGGACGGCGTTGGCCACCGCTGGCGTGGCGGCGATGGTGCCCGCCTCGCCGATCCCCTTCACTCCCAGGGGGTTGTGGGGGCAGGGGGTTACCGTGTTGGCCGTCTCGAAGCGGGGCAGGTGGGAGGCCCTGGGGACGGCGTATTCCATGAAGGAGCCGCTGATGGGCTGGCCCTCCTCGTCGTAGAGGGCGTGCTCCAGGAGGGCCTGCCCCACCCCCTGGGCGATGCCGCCGTGCACCTGACCCTCGAAGACGAGGGGGTTGATGACGTTGCCGGCGTCGTCCACGGCGATGTAGCGCAAGAGCCGCACCTGACCGGTGTCGGGGTCCACCTCTACCACGGCGATGTGGGTGCCGAAGGGGAAGGTGAGGTTCTGGGGGTCGTAGAAGGCGGTGGCCTCCAGCCCGGGCTCCACCCCCTCCGGCAGGTTGTGGGCCAGGTAGGCCTGAAGGGCCACCTCCTGGAAGGTCTTGAAGCGGTCGGGGACGCCCCGAACGAAGAACTTCCCCTCCCGGAACTCGATGTCGGCCTCGGCCGCCTCCAGCAGGTGGGCGGCGATCTTGGTGGCCTTCTCTCGCACGCGGTGGGCGGCCACAGCGATGGCGCTGCCGCCCACGGGGGCGCTGCGACTGCCGTAGGTGCCCATGCCCATGGAGCCTTGGTCGGTGTCGCCGTGGAGGATCTCCACGTCGTCTGGGGTGACGCCCAGGGCGTCGGCCACGATCTGGGCGAAGGTGGTCTCATGGCCCTGGCCGTGGGCGTGCGTCCCCGTGTAGACGCTCACCTTGCCGGTGGCGTGCACCCGCACGATGGCGCTCTCCCACAGGCCGGCCTGGCCGCCGATGGCCCCCACCACTTTGGAGGGGCCGTAGCCGCAGGCCTCCACGTAGGAGGCGAGGCCGATGCCGATGTAGCGGCCCTGGCGCCGCAGCTCCTCCTGCTCCTGACGCAGCCGCCGGTAGTCGGCCAGCTCCAGGGCCCGGTCCAGGGCGGCGGCGTAGTTGCCGGAGTCGTAGACCAGGGCCACCGGCGTCTGGTAGGGGAAGCGGTCAGGGGGGACGAAGTTCTTGCGACGGAACTCGGCCGGGTCTTCCCCCAGCTCGCGGGCGGCCATCTCCATGATGCGCTCGATCAGGTAGCAGGCCTCGGGACGGCCGGCGCCGCGGTAGGCGTCGGTGGGGACGGTGTTGGTGAAGACCCCCACGCTCTCGCAGTAGATCTGGGGGATCTGGTACTGGCCGGAGAGGAGGGGAGCGTAGAACCAGGTGGGGATGCCGGCGCCGAAGAGGGAGACGTAGGCGCCGATGTTGGCCACCGTGTGCACCCGCAGCGCCTGGACGCGTCCGCCGGCGTCCAGGGCCAGCTCCGCCACGCTGTAGTGGTCGCGTCCCTGGCGGTCGGAGATGAAGCTCTCGCTCCGTTTGGCGGACCACTTGACGGGGCGGCCAAGCTTGCGCGTCGCCCAGGTGAGGATGACCTCCTCGGGGTAGGTGTAGATCTTGCTGCCGAAGCCGCCGCCCACGTCGGGGGAGATGACCCGCAGCTTGTGTTCGGGTATGCCCAGGACGAAGGCGGCCATCAGCAGACGGTGGACGTGGGGGTTCTGGCTGGTGACCCAGAGGGTGTACTCGTCCCGCACCGGGTCGTAGTGGGCGAGGGCGGCCCGGGGCTCGATAGCGTTGGGGATGAGGCGCTGGTTGACCAGCTCCAGGCGGACGGTGCGGCTGGCCTGGGAGAAGGCGGCGTCCGTGGCGGCCTTGTCCCCCAGGGACCAGCGGAAGCAGAGGTTGCCCGGGGCATCATCGTGGACCAGGGGAGCGCCCGGCTCCATGGCCTTGCGGGCGTCGGCCACCGAGGGGAGAGGCTCGTACTCCACCTCCACCAGCTCGGCGGCGTCCTCGGCGCGGTAGCGGTCGTCGGCGATGACTACGGCCACTATCTCGCCCACGTGGCGCACCCGGTCGCGGGCCATGGCGTAATGGGGCGGCAACTTCATATCGGGCAGCAGGAGCCCGCAGGGGAGGGGGCCGACACCGTCCCGCTGCATCTCCTCGCCGGTGTAGACGGCGGTGACGCCCGGCGCCTGACGGGCGCGGCTGGTGTCTATGGACTTGATGCGGGCGTGGGGGTAGGGGCTGCGCACCATGGCGGCGTAGACCATGCCCGGCAGGGCCAGGTCGTCCACGTAGGTGCCACGGCCGGTGAGGAAGCGGGGGTCCTCCTTCCGCTTCATCGCCTGGCCGATGTAACGCTGCTCGGCGGTGACCATCTCCTCACCCTCCTCGCTCTATCTGGAGCGCATGCGCTCGGCGGCATACTGCACGGCGCGGACGATGTTGTGGTAGCCGGTGCAGCGACAGTAGTTGCCCTCCAGGGCGTGGACGATCTCCTCCTCCGTGGGCTCCGGGTTGCGGGAGAGGAGGTCGTAGGCGGCCATGATCATCCCCGGCGTGCAGAAGCCGCACTGGAGGCCGTGCCGCTCCCAGAAGCCCTCCTGCAGGGGGTGCAGCTCGCCGTCCCGGGCCAGCCCCTCCACCGTCAGCACCTCGCTGCCGTCGGCCTGGACGGCCAGGACGGTGCAGGACTTGACAGCCTGCCCGTCCATGATGACGGTGCAGGCGCCGCACTGGCTGGTATCGCAGCCGATGTGGGTGCCGGTGAGGCGCAGGACGTCCCTGAGATAGTGGACCAGGAGCAGCCGGGGCTCCACCTCGTGCCGGTATTCCACGCCGTTCACCCGCACCGTTATGGGAACCGTCTCCGCCATTGCCTCAACCTCCTTTGGTCTGGTCCAGCTCTCGGGCCAGGGACTCGAAGAACTGCCTGGCCAGGGAGCGTGCCGCTACCTGAAGGACGCGGTTCCCCAGGGTGGCCAGGGGCCCCCTCAGCCTGGCCTCTCCGGAGTAGGAGACGAGGGTGTCCTGGCCCTGGGGCGTCAGGCGGATGAGCCCCTGCGCCTGGACGCCACCGATACGGCTCTGGCCCTCGGCGTAGAGGGTGAGCCTCTCGTGGGGTTGCTTGTCACGCACCTCGACGCGGCCCTGGAAGGTGCCTCTCAGGGGGCCAATTCCTATCTCGGCCGTGCCACGGTAACGGTCTTCGGCCTCCACCTCCAGGGACTTGAGGCCAGGGGTGCAGCGCTGGAGGACGGCAGGGTCGTTCAGGGCCTCCCATACTCGCTCCACAGGGGCCTGAAGGACCTCCTGCCCTTCGACCTGCATCCAAACCCTCCCAGGGGCCCGGGGCTGGTATGGTCATCCTGGCGAACGCTCGGCCGTCGCCAGGCGAAAGGCGCCCTCATATTAGGCCCGTGCCCGAACCTTGTCAAGATGATTCGGCGGCCCGGTGAGCGTATATTCAGACGTGATGGCCCTTCGACGCGGCCTGTGGGCCCTGCTGACCCTGACGCTGGCGGCGCTGGCCTCCCTGGGGGCCTGCCTGGCCCTGCGCTCCTCCCTGAGCGGGCGGGACGGCTCCTCGCCAACCACAGTGGACGGGGAGCCGTCTCTGCGCCTCCTTGGCCAGCTCCCCTTGGGGGGCTTCAACGGCGATGTCTGGGGCCACAGGGGGTTCGCCTATGTGGGGACCTGGGGGAGCGAGGAGGCGCCGGGCAGGGCTGGCCCGGGCACGGCCTGCCCCTCCACGGGCGTAAAGATCATCGATGTCAGGGACCCGACGAGCCCCCGCCAGGTGGCCACGGCGGCCGGCCGTCCCGGCACCACGGCTGAGGATCTGATGGTGCGCCCCCTGAGCACCCCGGCCTACCAGGGCGACCTGCTGGCAGTGGGTATCCAGCGCTGTGTCCCCTTCGGGCAGGGGGTGGAGGGAGGGGTAGACCTGTGGGACGTGACGGACCCTACGCGCCCCCAGCACCTGGCCTTCTTCAGCGTGGGCGAGGCGCGCTACGGTCAGGGGGTGCACGAGCTCTATCTCTTCCAGCGAGAGGGGCGCGCCTATGTCCTGCTGGCGGACCCCCTGGCCGAGCGCGACACCCGGGAGGCCGGGCTGGCGGGCAGAGGGCTGGACTTCAAGCTGGTGGAGGTGACGGACCCGCGGCGTCCGGTGCTGCTCTCCCAGTGGGGGGCCAACTCCGCCCTGGGCATCCCCTTCCGCGACGGCGGCAGCGATGGCCGGCCTACGCGGGTCAGCCTCCTCCACAGCGTCTGGGCCGATCCCTCCGGCAGGCGGGCATTCCTCTCTTACTGGGACAGTGGCCTCATTGTCCTCGATATCTCTGACCCGGCCAGCCCTCGCTACCTGGGGCGGTTCGAATACGACCCGCAGGCGGAGGGGAACACCCACTCTGCCGTCCCCATGCCGGGGCGGGAGGTCGTGGTGTTGACGGACGAGGACCTGCGACCGTCCGGGCCGCCGGGCGTGGAGGACGGCTGGGGCTACGTCCGCATCCTGGACGTCTCGGATCCCGCCTCGCCGTCCCAGGTGGCCACCTTCGCCACCGATGACGCCCGCTCTCAGCGGCAGGACGGAATCTTCTCCGTCCACAACCCCTTCTTCCTGGGCCCTATCCTCTTCCTGTCTTGGTACAGCGATGGCCTGGTGGTGCTGGACCTCTCGCAACCGGGGAGGCCGCGCCAGGTGGCATCCTTCGTGCCGCCGGCCCACCCGGACCCTTACGGTGTGCACCTGCCCGGCCGGTCGTTCCCCTTCGTGTGGGGGGTGTGGGCGGGGGAAGGCCTCGTCCTACTCAGCGATGTCAACTTCGGCCTCTACGTCCTGGAGTACAGGGGCTGAGGAGAGGCCGGCCGGTGGGCTGGGCGCGGGCTAGGCCCGCTGGTGTTCCGGCTGCTGGGGCTCGTGGATGCGGCCCTGGCGGCCGCGCAGGGGGCCGCCGCTGAAGCCGCGGTGGACGGCCAGCACCTCGCTCATGATGCTGAGCGCCACCTCCTCGGCGCTCTCGGCGCCGATGTCCAGCCCCACCGGGCTGTGGACGCGGGCCAGCTCCTCGGTCGATGGCTGGACACCTCTGGCGGCCAGCCCGTCCAGCAGCCGCTGGAAGCGGGAGTAGGGCCCCAGCATGCCGATGTAGGGAGCGGGGGAGCGGAGGGCGTACTCCAGAGACGCCTGGTCCCGCTCCAGGTGGTGGTTCATGACGACGACGTAGGAGCGGGATGTGAGGCGGACCTTCTCGGGGAAATCGCTGGGGTGGGCCAGCACTATCTCGGCGCCGGGGAAGCGCTCCGGAGTGGCGTAGGCGGGGCGGGCGTCCACCAGGACGGTGCGGAAGCCCAGGCTGTTGGCCAGGGCCACCAGGGGGATGGCGTCGTGGCCGGCGCCGAAGACCACCAGCTCCGGCGGCGGCACGCTGACGTCCAGAAAGAGCTCCCCCTCCGGCAGGCGGCGGGTGTGGGCCCTGGGAGAGGACTCTTTCAGAAGGGCGCGGGCTGCCTCATGGGCCGCCTCCGCCAGCTCCAGCGGCTGGAGCTGGCCCTCCGGGGCGGCATCGTCCCGCACCAAGAGGCGACCCTGGCCACCGCTGAGGGGGGTGGCCAGGACGGCGCTCTCACCCCGCTCCTGCAGCTCCAGCCAACGGGCGAGGATGCCGCCCGGCTCCAGGGGCTCTATGTAGACCTCCACGGAGCCGCCGCAGCCCAGCCCTAGCCCCCACATCACGTCCTCGTCCAGGTTGTAGCGGACGCGGGCGGGCTGGCCGCTGGCCAGGACGCGCTTGGCCACCTCCACCACCTCTGGCTCCAGGCAGCCGCCAGAGATCATGCAGGCGGTGTCCCCGGCGGTGGTGGCTATCATCTTGGCTCCCTCCCGACGGTAGGCGGAGCCGAAGACCTGGACCACGGTGGCCAGGGCCACCCCTTCGCCCCGGGCCCAGGCGTCCCGTGTCGCTTGCAGCAGCAGCCGCGCCTCGTGCGTCTCCATGGCCTACCCTCTCTGATGTCCCTCCCGTTCGCAGTATAGTATAAGGCACCCGGCCCGCCGCCGTGGGGGGCCGGGCAGGGAGGCCAGCCGTGCGCAACGTCTACCGCGCCCTCTCCCTCTATTGGCTGCTGCGAGCGGCGGCGCGGGGGCCGCGGGCCCTGATGGGCTACTTGCTGCGGCGCCAGCTTCGTCGCACCGTCTACCGCGGCCTGCGCCGTCGGCGCAGGCCCTAGGCGGGCGGCTGTTGCGGCCGATAGGCCGTGTGCAGGGAGGGGAGCCGCTCCTGGGCCCACCAGGCGGGCACCGCCGTCTCGTAGCCCTCTTCCAGGTCCACCTGCAGGGCGTGGAGGATGCGTGACATCATGTTCCAGGCGCCGATGCAGAAGGTCAGCTCCACCAGCTCCTGGTGGGTGAGCCTCTGGGCCAGCTCCTGGGCCAGGGCCGGCGCCTCTGGCGCCAGATGGGTGACAGCGTCCGTGTAGCGGAGGACGAGTCGGTCCAGCTCGTCGTAGCAGGGGGACTCGACGTAGGAGCGGACGCCGAAGATCTCTTCGTCGCTCATGCCGAGCTGACGGCTGATGACGACGTGATGGGCGAAGCCGTAGGCCTGCCCTGTGTTGACGAAGACGCGCAGGATGGCCAACTCCCGCAGTCGGGGGGAGAGGCTCAGGCGGGAGAGGGCGGTGGCCATGGTGCGCCACCAGTGCTCCACCAGCCGGGGGCTGTGGGCCATGACAAAGAAGATGTTGGGGATCTCGCCCCGGCTGGCTCGCTGGACACGGGCGTAGAAGTCCTGCAGCTCTGGGGGCACGGGTTCCTGGACATAAGGTATCACTGCCACGGCTCCGTTCCTCCTGAGGAGACTGTCTTTTACGCAAAGGTATAGGCGGGGAATGGGCCCGTCAACCCTGACGGGAGGGCATCCTCGCCCGCAGTCGGCGGGCTCAGAGGGGCCGGAGGCGGGCGGCCAGGGCCCTCATGTCCTCCAGGGTGTCCAGCCGCGCCACGTCCTCCATGAGGCCCTCCACCTGGTCAGGCGGCAGCGTCCCTCGGGCCAGAGAGCGCGCCTTGTCGGCCAGCTCCTTCCAGTGAGGAAAGCGCTCCGGCTCCCCTTTGGGGACCGGGACTTCCAGGGTGTGGCAGCGTCCGCCCCGGGACACGATGGTGACCACGGCCCCCATCTCCGGCAGGGATGCCTCCCGGGCCCGCATCCGCGCCATGAGGGGGGCGATGGCCGGATCGCCGATGCGACGGTAGCTGTCCCAGTCGAACCGGCCGTCCTGGAGAGCGACGGCGGCGGCGAAATAGACGCTGAACTGGGCGTCGACGATGTTCTGGGGCGCTCGCTTGCGCTCCTCCGGCTCCGCCACGATACGAGCACCGCTGGGCGGCAGGAGTATCTCCACCTCCTGGACGTCCGCCGGCGGGGCCAGCCCCCGGGCGACGAACTCCAGGCAAGCATCGATGACGGCGTGGTTGTAGCGACATGACGGGTAGGGCTTCACCGCCGTCTGCATGACCAGGAACTCCTGGCCCAGGCCGCTGAGGGCCTCCTCCAGGTCGCACTCCGCCCCGGCATAGCAGGGGTAGTAGCCGAAGCGGCCGCTGAAGGGTTCGGCAGCCCCTGTGATCCCTTCCCGGGCCATGACCAGGGCAACGATAGCGTTGCTGGCGGCCAGTCCTACCTGCACCCGCTTGCTCCAGGCACCGTTCTCCAGGAACTGGAGGCTCCCCGCCGCCTGCGAGAGGTTGAGTCCCCAGGCGTCCAGGAGGGCCTCTCGACCCAACTTCAGGAGGTGGGCGCCGGCGGCGGTGGCGCCGAAGACGCCCGTGGTGGCCGTGGGATGGAACCCGCGGTGGTGTACGGCAGACCCATGGGCGCGGGCGAGGCGACACGAGACCTCGTAGCCGGCGACGGCGGCGGTCAGGAACTGACGCCCGGACGCCCCCTCCGCCTCCGCCAGGGCCAGGAGGGTGGCGAAGACGGGCGCCCCGGGGTGGAGGACGCCCTCCCGGTAGGTGTCGTCGAAGTCCAGGGAGTGGGCGAGGGCGCCGTTGAGGAGGGCGGCGTAGTGTGGGGGGTAGAGCTCTCTCTCCCCCACTACCGTGGCCTGGCCGGGCTGGCCAGCCCGCAGTCGAGAGACGGCCCGGACGAGGGGCTCTGTGGACTCGGCCAGCCGCCCGCCCAGGGCCACACCCAGGAAGTCCAGGAAGAGCTCCTTCGTCCTCTGGACTACGGGCGCTGGCAGCCCTTCGAACCGCAGCCCCAGGGTATGATCAGCCAACCTAAGGGTAGCGCTGCGGGTGTCTTTGGGCATCTCTGTCTCCTTCCCCCTGCTGGCGGGCATCGCTCCCTGTCCCTCGTCGCTCTGTCTCAGTCGCCGGGCGCGGGATCTTCGGGCCCGCGGTAGCTGTAGATCACTCGCCGGGCGCGCAGTCCCTCTATCTGGTCTGGAGTATACCCCAGGGCGGAGAGCACCTCCTCGGTGTGCTCGCCCAGTAGGGGGGCGCGCTGCCTGACCTCGCCCGGGGTGGCGGTGAGCTTGATGGGGAGGCCGGCGATGGCCTTTGGGCGCAGGCAGCCAGGATGCTCCAGCTCCACTATCATCTGGCGGGCGCGCACGTGGGGGTCGTTGTAGATCTCGCCGGCGTCCTGGACAGGGCCGCAAGGGACGAGGTCGGCGATGGCGTCCACCACCTGGGCCTTGGTGAGGCCGCTGGTCCAGTCGCTGACCAGGCGACGCACCTCCTGGATGTGCTGCACGCGCTGGGCATTGGTGGCGAAGCGAGGATCGTCCCCCAGTTGGGGGCGGCCCATAGCGGCGCAGAGGGCGCGCCACTGATGGTCGGCCGGGGCACAGATGGCCACCCAGCCGTCCCGTGTGGGGAAGACCTCGAAGGGGCAGAGAAGGTTGTGCTGGTTCCCCTGGGGGCGGGAGACGATTTCGGCGTAGGAGTACATGTAGATGACCCTCTCGCATATGGAAAGGACGCCGTCGTACATGGCGACGTCCAGGAATTGGCCCTCGCCTGTGCGCTGGACGTGGTGGAGGGCAGCCAGGATGCCAGCCAGGGCCATGAGGCCGGGGACGGTATCTCCGATGCCGCCGCTGGCCTTGAGGGGCTGCTCGGGGCCGGGGCCGGTGGTGCCCATGAGGCCGCCCATGGCCTGAGCTACCAGGTCAAAGGCGGGACGATGGAGATAGGGGCTGCGGCCGGTGCGAGGGTCGCCGAAGCCGCGTATGGCAGCGTAGATGAGGCGAGGGTTGAGCTGGCGCAGGGACTCGTAGGCGAGGCCCAGGCGCTCCATGACGCCAGCGCGGAAGTTCTCTACCAGGACATCGGAGACGGCCACCAGCCGGCGCAGCACCTCTCTTCCTTCGTCCTGCTTCAGGTCCAGGGCCAGCCCCTTCTTGTTGCGATTGATGCTCTGGAAGTAGCCGCCGAAGGCGCGGAGGCGGTCGTCAGGGGCGAAGGGCCCCGTCCGGCGGATGAGGTCCCCTTCCGGGGGCTCTACCTTGATGACCTCAGCGCCCAGGTCGGCCAGAAACATGGTGCAGTAGGGTCCGGCCATGCCGATGCTGAGGTCTACGACGCGGATCCCGCTGAGAGGCCCCATCTCTTACCTCCGTGCGTGATGGGCGGGCCGACAGGGGCTGCGACCAGGGCCGGTGGCGCTGGTGTCGGAAGGGCAAAGGGGGCAGCCTGGCGCCGCTGCAGGCCCCGCCCGGCAGAATTACACATTGTATATATTATACACGAACCGGGGTGACCTCTAGCCACCCCGCCGGGACTGGCCGAAGGCTGTGCTGCCCCCTCCTCGCCCACTTTATATGGCCCCCGCCTCGGCCAGCCTGGCTATCTCCTCGTCGGAGAGGCGCAGCTCCTCCCGCAGCACCTGATAGGTGTGCTGGCCCAGGGTGGGGGCAGCGGAGCGCACGCTGGCCGGGGTGGCGCTCAGCAGCAGGGGCAGGTTTAGGAGCCTGACTGGGCCCAGGTCGGGGTGGTCGAAGTCAGAGATGTAGCCGTTGGCCTGCACCTGAGGGTCATCGGTCAAATCGCCCAGGATCTGGACTCTCTCGTAGATGAAGTCCGGGTAACGCGCGAATATCTCCTCCCACTCGTCCCGCGTCCGGGTGGCGAAGATGCCATCCAGGTGGGCCACCAGCTCCCGGCAGTTGAGTCGGCGCTGCTCCGTGGTCTGGAAGCGGGGGTCATCAGCCAGCTCCGGCTGGCCGATGGCGTCACAGAAGTCATGCCAGTAACGGTCCGGCTGGATCATGGCCAGCGCCAGCCAGCGACCGTCCTGACAGCGGTAGTGGTTCCAGAGGGGGTTGCCGGCGGCCCGCCGGTCGAAGCGAGGCCACTCCTTGTCGCCGGAGAGGAGGAGTATGCCGAGGGCGATGGTCTGGAGGAACATGCTGGCTCCGAGGTGGGAGGTGTCCACCCGCTGGCCGACGCCCTGCAGCTCGCGGGCGGCGATGGCGGCCAGCGTTCCCATGGCCAGCATAATGCCGCCCATGGCATCGGCGAAGCCGATGGAGCCCCAGTAGGGAGGGTCCCCGGGGTGGCCCATGGCCCACATGAGGCCGGAGCGAGCCTGACCGGCGTAGTCCAGGGCGGGGCGGGTGGCATCGGGGCCGCGGGGGCCGTAGCCGCTGCCGGCGGCATAGACGAGACGAGGGTTGAGGCGGGAGAGGGAGTCGTAGTCCAGGCCGAGCCGCTCGGGGACGCCGGGTCGGAAGTTGTGCAGAAAGACGTCGGCCTCCCTGACCAGGGAGTAGAGGAGCTCGCGGGCGGCGGGATGCTTGAGATGGAGGGTGATGCTACGCTTGTTGCGGTTCATGGCCTCGAAGAGGGCGTTACGGCCCTTGGGGAGCTCACAGTCGATGAAGCCGCCGGCCCACTTGATGTGGCGGGCGGGATCGCCCCCCGTCTGAGGGTCTTCCACTTTGATGACGTCGGCGCCCAGGTCGGCCAGGACGAGGCCGGCCAGAGGGCCGATGGCCCAGGTGCTCCATTCGATGACCTTGATGCCTGTCAGAGGTCCTCGCATCGTCGCCTCCGTCTTGGAACGGCGCAGGACCTTTCGAGGCCTGCGCTCGGGTGGGGGCTCGCCGTCCTCACTGGGTATTATATATTCTATGCACTCCCAACAGTAGGGTGTGGGGGGCTGGGTTGACTGGAGGGGGGAGTGGGGCGATAATGGGGCGACAGGTAGAGTATAGAATATACGATTCTCGGGGGTGAGGC
>DAOTWZ010000002.1:0-25821 GCA_034435615.1 Dehalococcoidia bacterium | reverse complement strand
AGCGGAAGTGGCGCAGCGGTAGCGCGCCTCCTTGCCAAGGAGGAGGTCGCGGGTTCGAATCCCGTCTTCCGCTCCATTATTTTTTATGCTCCCGCGGCTTGGCCGGTTGTGAGAAGTCAGGCTGAGGGCGCGGCGTCTCTACCTGCGTCCGAGGGACCGGCTGGCAGGGAGGGAGAGTCGGGAAAGGCCGCCCCCGGCTGGGGCCGCCTCCTTTTCTGGTCAGCGGGGGGCGCTCCGCCGCTCCCGGGTGAGGGAGGCCAGGAGTATGGCCAGGGCTACCGAGCCCAGGGCCAGCCAGAAGACTGCCCGGTAGGCGCCTGCGGGGGCGACCTCCCCCTCCCCGCCCGCCGCCTTCAAAACCAGACCCCCCAGAAGCTGGTAGAGGGCTCCCCCCAGCCAGTAGAACAGGTTCAGCACACCCATCGCCGTCCCCACCACCTGCGGTGGCAGTGACTCCCTCAGGAGGGGATAGGACGGTATCCAGGTGGAGACGGTCAGGCCGCCCCACAGCATGGCCAGCCACAGGAGGGCGTCCGGCAGGCCAGAGGGGACGAGGGCGAGCAGCAGCCAGAGAAGACAGTAGGCCGCCACTCCCGTAACCACCACCCCCTTGCGACTGCCCAGGACGCGGTCCGCTACGTAGCCCCACAGGGTGCAGCCGATGATGAGACCCACCGCCCACAGGGTGAGATAGTTGGCCGCCTCCTGGCGCCCCTTCCCGTAGACGTCCATCAGGTAGGGGACAGCCAGAAAGCCCTGCATCATGGTCATGGTGCCGAAGGAGGTGATGGCGAAGCCGCCCAGCAGCCAGGTGTTGCGCTCCCTCAGCACCAGGGCCACCCCCTGCCGCAGGGGGATGGCCGGGGGCGGGGTCGTCGGCCTGGGCTGTCCGTCCAGCTCCGCTGGAGAGGGCAGCCCCAAGTCGGCCGGGCGGTCCCGGACGAGGAGGTAGATGAGGGCTACCGTGGCCAGCACCAGGGCGCCGATGAGGCCGAAGCTGCCTCGCCATCCCATGAGGGCGATCAGCGCCGCCAGGGGCGCCGTGGCCGTGAGGGCCCCCACGTTGGCCACCGATGTCCACAGCCCGGTCAGGGTGCCGAACTCGCGCGGGCGGAACCATTCCGCCATGATGCGGGCGGCGCTGACGTACAGGGTGGAGAAGCCCACGCCGGAGAGGGCCCGCCCCGCCAGGGCCAGGGGGAAGAAGGGCGCCACGGCGAAGACCAGTTGCCCCACCGCCGCGGTCAGCAGGAATCCCGCCACTGTCCGCCGTGGCCCCAGGGAGTCCGTCAGCAGCCCCACCACCGGCTGCATCAGGGCGAAGGGCCACAGGTAGATGGACGTCAGGAGCCCCAGTTGCGCCGAGTTGAGGGCGAAGGCCTCTCTCAGATTGGGAATGGCCACCGCCGGCGCCAGACGGACGAAGAAGCTCAGGAAAGCGGCGAGGAAGAGCAGCCCCAGGCCCAGCCACCGCAGGCGGAGGGCCCGCCGCAGGAGCTCCTGGCGCGTCGCTGCCCTCTCAGGGGCAGCCTGGGGGAGCGTGCCCCCCTCCTCTCTGGAGACCTCCATGCCTCGCCTCCTCGTTTCGGTCAGGGGTCGTGCCCCTGTCGAAGAGGCTAGGCGCGGCGACGGGGAAAAGCTTCCCGCCGGTTGCCCCCAAACTGTCGCCGGGGAGCTAGGCCCGCCAGTCCAGGAGACGAGGCCCGTTCAGCGGTCGGTCGGCGGCCGGCCGGTGGGGCTCTAGGCCTGCCCGCACGGCGTAGACCGCCGCCTGGGTGCGGTCGGCGGCACCCAGCTTCTCCAGGATGCGGTGGACCATGTTCTTGACGGTGCCCAGGCTGTAGTTCATCTCCCGGGCGATCTCCTTGTTGCTCAGGCCGCGGACGATGAGCCTCAGCACGTCCCGCTCCCGCGGGCTGAGCAGGCCCAGTGGCCCCGTTCCCGCGGCGTCGGCCTCGCTCCGGTGGCCGTTGGCCTGCTTGAGGAGGCTGGCCAGCAGCCGGGGGTCGATGAGGGAGCCGCCCCCTTTGGCCAGGCGCACCGCCTCCACCAGCGCCTCCGGTGGCGTCGTCTTGCAGAGGTAGCCTACGGCGCCGATGCGTATGGCGCGGGCCAGGTCCTCGCTGCTTTCGTAGCCGCTGATGATGAGGATGGCGGTGCCCGGCGACTCCTCCCTTATGGCCTCCGCTGCCTCGATGCCGTCCATATCGGGCAGGCGGACGTCTATCAGGGCCACGTCCGGCTGCGTCTCTCTCGCCCGGGCGATGGCCTGGTCGCCTGACTCAGCCAGGGCGACGACGGCGATGCCATGGGCCGTGAGGAGGCGTCGCAGCCCCTCCCGCACCACGGGGTGGTCATCGGCTATGATGACCCTGGTCTGCCCCTTGGGGCGGCGTTGAGGGCTATGGTCGCCCCCCCAGAGCGGTCGGATCTCACTTCGTAGAGCGGTCCTGCGCAATCTCCACCACCTCGTCGAGGGACTTGAGGAACAGGTCCAGGATCTGCGGGTCGAACTGGCTGCCCCGCCCTTCCTCCAGCACCCTGACGGCGTCATCGATGGTGAGAGCTGGCCGGTAGGACCGTGGGCTGATGAGGGCATCGAAGACGTCAGCGATGGCGACGATACGCCCCTCCAGGGGGATCTCCTCTCCCGCCAGGCCGCGGGGGTAGCCGTTGCCGTCCCAGCGCTCGTGGTGCGTCCAGGCTATAGTGGCGGCCAGCGACAGCACCTCCGAGCCGGACTCGGCCAGCAGGCTGCCGCCCAGGGAGGAATGGGCCTTGACTACCTCGAACTCCTGGGGGGTGAGCTGGCCGGGCTTCAGGAGTATGGTCTCCGGAATGATGAGCTTGCCGATGTCGTGGATAGCGGCGGCGGTGCGGAGCATCTCGCTGCGCTCGGGGGGCATGCCCAGCTTGTCGGCCAGCAGCCCCACGTACTGGCGCACCCGCTGGGGCTCGTCAGCCCCGCTCCCCTCCTGGCTACCCAGGAGGCCGGCCGCCTCCGCCAGACGCTGGGGGTCCCCCGTCTCGACGAGTTCGGGGAGCCCCTCTGTGGCGCTGGGCTTCGTCAGGGCGCTCCGCTCGGCGGCGCCGCTGCGTAGGGACGTCACCCGCTCCAGCACCCGCAGGTAAGAGCGGTTCTCCAGGGTGAGGCGCTGACTGCGCAGGGCCACGGCCACCGCCACCGGCACCTCGGTGGGACGGAAGGGCTTGATGATATAGCCGGCGGAGCCCAGCTCCAGGGCGGCCATGGCCACGCTGAGGTCGTCCACGGCGGTGACCAGGACCACGGCCGTCCCCGGGTGGTGGCGCACTATGTGCTTCAGGAGGCCCAGGCCGGACTCCCCGGGCATGTTGAGGTCGCACAGGACCACGTCGAAGCGCTCACCCTCCAGGTGGCGGCGGGCCTCCAGGCCGTCGGCGGCGATGGCGCACTGATAGCCGGAACGGCGCAGCAGCCTCTGCATCATCTGGCGTAGCTGCTCGTTATCGTCCACGACCAGGACTCTGGGCGTTTCCTTCACTTCCTCCCTCACAGCGGTCCCTCCATCCCGCGCTGCGACGGCCGTCCGCTGGTCACCGGCATGCTGGCAGGCATACGGTCACGGTGGTCCCTTCGCCAGGCCGGGAGTCCAGCCAGACGCGGCCCCCTGCCTGACGGACCAGGGAGTGGACTATGGAGAGCCCCAGCCCGGAGCCGACGCCGTGGGCCTTGGTGGTGAAGAAGGGCTCGAAGGCCCGCGCCCGCACCTCCGGCGTCATGCCGCAGCCCGTGTCCCTCACTCGCAGATAGGCGTAGCGACCGGGTATCAGGGAGGGATAGCTGGGGCCCGACCACAGCTCCACGGCGTCCGTCTCTATGGCGATGGTCCCGCCGTCCGGCATGGCGTCCCGGGCGTTGAGGACCAGGTTCACCAGCACCTGCTCCAGGTGCCCCTCGTCCATGCGGACCTCTCCCACCGTCGGATCCAGAGAGAGGAACAGGCGATAGCGCTCGCTGATGGCCCGCTGGAGGAGCCTGGCCGTCTCCGAGATCACCTGGTTGAGGTCCGCCCTGGCCGAAGAAGCTCTGTGCGGGCGGCCGAAGGTCAGGAGCTGCTGGGTGAGCCCGGCCGCCCGCTCGGCGGCCCGCCGTATCTCCTCCACGTCTTCACGCAGGGGATCTTGGCGGGGAAGTCCATCGGCTACGAAGCTGGTGTAATTCAGGATGACGGAGAGGTAATTGTTCAGGTCATGGGCCACCGCCCTGGCCAGTTGGCCGAAGCTGGCCAGGCGCTGCGCCTGGAAGATGGCCGCCTCCAGGGCGGCCGTGGGACAATCGTGCCCCGGGCTCCCGTCCCGCTGCAGGGTGAGCATAATGGCGGGGCCGTATTCGCACTCCACGCGGGAGAGGATGGCCCGCACGGGGGTGCGCATGCCGTCCCGTCGCACCACGGAGAGGCAGGGGACGACATCTATCCCGGCATCGCTCCAGTCCGCGGCCTCCCGGGGGGGCGGCCAGGGCTCCAGCAGGTCGCTGGCTGGACGCTGCCTCAGCTCCTCCCAGGGATAGCCGAAGAGGGACTCCGCTCCGGCGCTGGCCAGGAGAAGCCTCTCCCCGCCGCCGATCACCAGCGTGGCCAGCCCCGGTCCCGAGAAGTGCTCCATATCTCTTACTTTCCTACAGGCCTCCAGAGTAAGAGACAGCGCGACAGCGGCATTGTTACTCTTTTTCACCGGTAAAGTGAAGGCGCGCAGACCGATGATGCGCCCTGGAGTAACTAAACCAAGCGCGAAAAATGCCTGACTGCAGCCCCTGCTGGCCATAGTCGTCGCTACCAACCTCTAGGGGAAAACCCTGATCGGCGGCCGTAACAGTCTGGCGTGCTCCCGCGTCCCATCACTTGAGCGAGTAGCGGAGGGTCTTTCAGACAGGGAGAGTGAGGATGCCCCGGGGTCTCTTTGGTTCGGCCCGTGGCCGCATGGCCTTCGCGGTCTCTCTGATGCTTTTCCTGCTGCTGGCCCTCACCGTGGCAGCTATCCTCGGCATCCAGGGGCATCGGGAGCGTATGAACACCATTGAGCGCACTTCCACCACTGCCACCATCATGCAGCGAGCGCGCGGCGAGTTCCTGCGGGCCGCTGCCTCTCTGGCCGCTCTCGCCTCCCTCAAGGAGCACGGCTACTTCCTGGCCTATCAGCAGGCCATCGCCTCCAGCCGGCAGGATCTGGAGACGGCGATGGCCCAGGCGCGGGCGCTGGGGCTGGAGGAGGATGCGCGCCTCATCCAGGGGCTCATCGACCGCGTGGACAGCTTCCGCAGTCAGGTCGACAACGCCGTTCAGGCTTATCTGAGAGGGGAGCCCGTGGACGCCAACGAGCTGGGGAGGAGGTTGACCGTGGAGGCTGACCGCGTCATCGCTCCCCTGGACGCCGTCACGGACCGCTGGCTGACCCTCTCTCTCGAGGAGAAGGTCCGGCTGGAAGGTGTCCTGACCCGTATGCTGTGGGTGCAGGTGGGGCTGGGCGGCTTCGCCCTTTTCATAGGCGCCCTGGAGGCGGCTATCGTCGTCCTCTCCGTCACGCGGCCCCTCCTGACGCTGCAGGCCAGCGCCCGCTCCATCGCCGCCGGAAACCTCTACGTCAGGGTGCCGGAGCGGGGGCCGGTGGAGGTGGCGTCCCTGGCCCGGGACTTCAACCGCATGGCCGACTCCCTCCTGAGGCGAACCCAGGAGCTGGAGCAGAACCTCACGGAGCTGCAACAGGCCCAGGACACCATCAAGCATATGGCCTACCACGACGCCCTCACCGGCCTGCCCAACCGCCACTACTTTGAAGAGCGGTTGGCCCAGGCGCTGCGGGAGGCGCGGCAGCGCAACCGGCGCATGTCGGTCATCTTCCTAGACCTGGATCGCTTCAAGTTCATAAACGACACCTTCGGCCATACCCTGGGCGACCACGTTCTCCAGCAGATAGCCCACCGGCTGGAGACCATCATCCGCAAGGGCGATATGGCGGCCCGCGTGGGGGGCGACGAGTTCACCCTCCTCCTGCCCGATGCCTCCGCCGAGGAGGCGGTGGAAGTAGCGGAGAGGGTCTTGCAGCGGGTGCGAGAGCCCCAGGAGATCCTGGGCCGCCAGTTTCGCGTCACCGCCAGCCTGGGGATCACCGTCTTCTTCCCGGAGGACGGCCAGGATGCCGAGGCCCTGCTTCGCAACGCCGACATCGCCATGTACAAGGCCAAGGAGGAGGGTGGCGACTCCTACCGCCTCTATAGCCCCAGTATGGACGCCAGCATGTCCCAGTGGCTGACCCTCCAGAGCGAGCTCTGGCGAGCCCTGGAGCGGGGCGAGCTCTTGCTCTACTACCAGCCGCAGGTGGACGTGCGGAACGGCCGCGTCTTCGGCGCCGAGGCGCTGGTGCGCTGGCAGCACCCGGAGAAGGGCCTGATGCTGCCGGACTCCTTCATTCCCCTGGCGGAGGATAGCGGCCTTATAGTTCCCCTGGGGACGTGGGTGCTGAAGGAGGCCTGCCGGCAACTGCGGGCCTGGCAGGAGGCCGGCCTGCCCTCCATCGCCCTGACAGTGAACATATCGGCCCGACAGCTGCAGCGCCCGGGCCTCGTCCCCCTGCTGGGCCAGTTGTTGGAGGAGACAGGAGTCGAGCCCGGCCGGTTAGTGCTGGAGGTCACGGAGGGCGCCATCATGCGGGACATGGATGCTGCCATCGCCCTCCTGAAGGAGCTGCGGGCGATGGGCTTCCTCGTCTCCCTGGACGACTTCGGCACCGGACATTCCTCCCTGAACTACCTGAAGGCGCTGCCTCTGGACATCCTCAAGATAGACCGCTCCTTCGTGCGAGACATCGGCAAGGACTCCACAGGGAACGCTATGGTGACGGCCATCGTCACCCTGGCCCGCAGTTGTGCGCTCCGCGTCATCGCCGAGGGCGTGGAGAACAGCGAACAGCTCGACTTCCTGCAGCGCCTCCACTGTTACGAGGTCCAGGGCTTCCTCTTCGGCCGGCCGATGCCGGCGGAGGAGTTCGGCCGGCTCCTGCGCCGGGGCGCCTCCGTGGACGTGGTGGCCCGCTCCTGGCGACGCTCCTCCCCGGCGGGAACGGAACCGCTCCTCCCCTTCCCCCGGGCGTCCCAGAGGGGCGGGAGCGGGAGCTGAGCCAGCGCGGGGGCGAGAGGGCCCGCGCGCGTCGGAGAGAGGGCGTCAAGGTTCTGGTGTGGGTCAGGCGTCGCCTGGGCCGAGCTTGACATGTTAAAACGACATCGGTCACAATCGACTCTGGCAGCGGAGCAGGATACGAGAGCACGTCTGTCCCTGCTGAGACGCGCGCCGAAGTGGCGGAACTGGTAGACGCGGCGGACTCAAAATCCGCTGAGGGGAAGCCCTCGTGCCGGTTCGAGTCCGGCCTTCGGCACCAGCCCGGGACCATATCTCCAGGGACAGGCTGCGGAGTGGTGTAACGGTAGCACAGGGGACTTTGGATCCCTTGGTCCAGGTTCGAATCCTGGCTCCGCAGCCAGGCATCGACAGGGTTCCCCGGTAGCTCAACGGTAGAGCGGGCGGCTGTTAACCGCCAGGTTGCAGGTTCGAGTCCTGCCCGGGGAGCCAAACGACTCTCAGAGAGGCGGCCGGCCTCTCCTACCTTGGGCTGGCCCCGCCCGGGCCATCCCGTCCGCCCCTGGTCGTAGTGGGCCTCCTTCCCCGCCAAGACAGGTATCACTCCGCCAGCGTCCCGAACTCGCGCTCCCGCTCGCCAGGCCGCTGCCCTGAGCGGAGAGAGGACGTTACCATAGGGCTGTGCCACCGGAGGTAGGCCCATGAACAGGGGTCAGGCTCACCGCGGTCTGGTCTCCAGACGCTCCTTCTTGAAGCTGGCGGCGAGGCCTGTGGCTACCTCGCCCTCTACGCCTGCGGCGCCGGGCGGGAGAGATCGCAGCCATCGCCGGCGGTCTCGCTGGAGACGCCGGAGACGAGCGGGGCGACGCCCGCCGGGCCATCGCTGCGGGCCATGATAGCCCAGATGCTGGTGGTGGGCTTCCGCGGGTTGACGGCGGCCGAGGCGGACATCGCCCCCGTCATCCGTCAGTAGGGGCTGGGCGGCGTCTTCCTTTTCGATTTCGATGTGCCGACGCGTTCGCCCCTGCGCAACGTCCAGTCTCCCCAGCAGGTGCGCGAGCTGATCGAAGGCCTGCACGCCCTCTCCCGCACGACCCTCATCGTCCGCGCCGACCAAGAGGGCGGCCTCAACGCCCGCCTGAACGAGAAGCACGCCTTTTCGCCCACTGTCTCTCACCAGGAGCTGGGGGAGCGGAACGACCCCGCCTCCACAAGGAACTCAGCGCCAGCGGCGATGCCGACGTGGTCATGACCGCCCACGTCTTCAACGCCCGCCTCGACCCCCGGTACCCGGCCACCCTCCCCCGTGAGGTCATCGCCGGCCTCCTGCGCCAGGAGCTGCGCTTCGATGGCGCCGTCATCGCGGACAATATGCAGATGGGGGCCATCCGCCAGCACTATCCCTACGAGGGGGCGGTGGAGCTAGCCATCAACGCGGGCGTGGACATCCTGGCCATCGCCAACAACTCCGTCTACGAGCCGGACATCGCCCTCAGGACGATAGAGCTGATCGAGAGGCTGGTCCGGGAGGGCAGGGTGCCGGAGGCCCGCATCCGGGAGCCCTACGCCCGCGCCCAGCGCCTCAAGTCCCGTCTCTCGCGGGCTCCCGCTCGATAGCAGGTTGTGAGCAGGTGGCCCCGTGGACGCCCGGGTGCGAAAGGGTGTAGGTTGAAAGTGGCCCTGGGAGAGGCGCCTGCGGCGCCGCGGCCTCCTCAGGGGGGTGACGATGGGCCTGCCCGACCCTCAGACCTACTTGGAGCCGCTGCAGCGACTGGTGCAGGGGTTGCCCCTGGCCTACTCCTTCGCCGCCGGGATGGCGGCCTCCTTCAATCCCTGTGGCTTCATCATGCTGCCCTCCTTCGCTGCCCTGCAGTTGGGCTATCGCCCGGGCGAGGGCGTCGAGGGTCCACCACCGCTGGCCGTCCGCCTGCTGCGCTCCCTCCTGATGGGTGCCCTGGTGACCTTGGGGTTCGTGCTTGTCTTCGGGTTGGTGGGTCTCCCGGTCTCCGCCGGGGCGAGGGAGCTCCTGGAGCTCTTCCCCTGGGCCTCCCTGGTGGTGGGGGCGCTGCTGGTGGGACTGGGGCTCTGGCTCCTGTGGCCAGGCCACTACCTGGTGCTGCCGCCGGCCACCCAGGTGGTGGCGCCGGAGGGGCGGGCACCCTGGCTGGCGCTGTCCTTCGGCGTGGCCTATGCCGTGGCGTCGCTGGGCTGCACGCTACCCATCTTCCTGGTGGTGGTGGGGAGCGCTCTGGCCGGCGGCTTCCTGGGCGGTCTGCTGCAGTTCCTCTATTATGCGTTAGGGATGGGCCTGGTGGTCTCCTTGGTGGCCGTGACCATGGCCCTGTTCCGGGAGGCAGCGGTGCGTCCCCTGCGCCGGGTGTTGCCCCACGTGCAGCGGCTGGCCGCCCTCTTTCTGGTGCTGGCCGGCGTCTACCTCATCGCCTACTGGTGGCAGTACGGGCGGGACCTGCTGTAGGCGCCGCCTCAGGGGGAGCCCTCGTCCTCGCGGTGCTGGCGGCGCCGACGTCCCAGCCGGTAGAGGGCCACCGCCACCGCTGTGGCTACGATGACCACCACGGCGGTGCCCCGCAGGGCGCCGGGCGCCCGCCGCACGGCGAAGTCCAGCCCGGCGGAGCGGAGGCTCTGGATGCCCTTCCTCCGGCGCAGCCTCTCCTCTATCTCTTCCTCGGGGCGGGAGGCCAGCTCCTCCGCCCTCTCCTCCACACCGTCGGCCTCCTTGAGTCCTTCCAGGAAGGCCTCAAGGGGCAGCTCAGCCAGCACCCAGTCCTCGGGCAGCTCTTTGGTGTCGCCGTTGCCGCTCATCTCCGCCGCCGGGGCCTCGCAGACAGGTAGTGTCTGGCCCCAGGGTAGCCTATCCGGGAGCGTTACGGTAGGTGGGCGGCGGAGAGGTCCCTCAGGAGCGCTCGGCGGCCAGCCCCGGCCCGGGGAAGGGGTCGGACGAGGGGGTGCGCTCGTAGACGCGACGGGCCTTCCCCACCTCCGTGCGGGGGATGGCTCCCGGCGCCTCCATCACCACATCGGTGGAGAGGCGGAGGCGGGTGTCCAGGGCCTCCCGCAGGCGCCGGGCCACCGCCTGCGCCTGCTCCGCCTCCAGGGGGTGGGCCAGCTCCGCCCGCACCTCCAGGCGGGGTAGGGCCCCCCTGCGGTCGACGACGATGGCGTAGTGGCCGGCCAGAGCAGGGTCGGCCATGATGACGGCCTCTATCTCCGAAGGGAAGACATTGACGCCACGGATGATGAGCATATCGTCCACGCGGCCGGCGATGCGGCCGATGCGTCGCATGGTGCGGCCAC
This sequence comes from Dehalococcoidia bacterium, assembly GCA_034435615.1. Lineage (GTDB taxonomy): Bacteria > Chloroflexota > Dehalococcoidia > SM23-28-2 > HRBIN24 > H17-190. The sequence continues at coordinate 15,394 of DAOTWZ010000002.1, read as the reverse complement.
AGGAGCAGGGCTCGCTGGTCAGGTAGGTGATATCGCCGGTGCGGTAGCGGAGGACGGGGAAGGCCTCTTTGGTGAGGGTGGTCAGCACCAGCTCTCCCTGCTGGCCCTCGGGCAGGGGCTCCCCGGTCTGAGGGTCGACGATCTCGGGGTAGAAGTGGTCCTCCCAGACGTGGAGTCCTCGCTTCTCCTCCCGGCACTCGATGGCCACGCCAGGGCCCATGACCTCGCTCAGGCCGTAGATATCGCAGGCGTCGATGCCGCCGAAGGCCTCCTCGATCTTGCGGCGCATCTCCTCGGACCAGGGCTCGGCCCCCAGGATGGCGTAGCGCAGCCGCAGGCGGTCCAGGATGCCGGCCTCCGCCGCCCGTTCCGCCAGGAGCATGGCGTAGGAGGGGGTGCAGCAGAGGCCATTAGCCTCCAGGTCCACCAGGAGCTGGAGCTGGAGGGGCGTGTTCCCCCCGGAGACGGGCACGGCCGTGGCCCCCAGACGCTCTATGCCGTAGTGCAGCCCCAGTCCGCCGGTGAAGAGGCCGTAGCCGTAGGCGTTATGAATGACATCGTCCGGGGTGGCGCCGGCGGCGGCCAGGGAGCGGGCGTTGACCTCGGCGAAGATGTCTATATCCTGGGCGGTGTAGGCGACGATGGTGGGCTTCCCCCTGGTGCCGGAGGAGGCATGGAGGCGCACCACCTGGCGCATGGGGACGTTCAGCATGCCCAGGGGGTAGTTGTCCCGCAGGTCAGCCTTGACGGTAAAGGGGAGGGAGGCCAGTTGCTCCAGGTGCCGGAACTCCTCCGCTCTGACCCTGGCCGAGGCGAGGCGCTCTCGCCAGAAGGGCGAGGGGGAGTTCTCCAGTCGCCGTAGCAGCTCCTGGAGACGGCGGAGCTGGAGGGCGGCCAGTTGGGAGCGGGGCATCGCCTCGCATTCCGGCTGGAACATCATCGTCGCCTCCCGTTGCGCGGGGGTGGGGCAAGCCAAGTATAGCAGAGGCGACAGCGACAGTGCTCCCCTACTGGACAGGAGGGGCTGGCCGCCTTAGTCTTATGTCGAGCCATAGGGGCCGTCCCCGCGAGAGGAAGCGGAGGGGGGAGCGGCGGGAGCCATGTCCACGCCTGTCCGCAGACAGTACCTGAGCATCAAGCGACGCTTCCCCGATGCCATCGTCCTCTTCCGCTACGGCGACTTCTACGAGATGTTCGACGAGGACGCCCGTGAGGCGGCCCGCGTCCTGCAACTGGCCCTGACATCCAGAGACTTCGGTCAGGGGGAGAGGTCTCCCATGGCCGGCTTTCCCCACCACGCTCTGCCCCACTACCTGGGCCGGCTGGTGCGGCAGGGCTACCGCGTGGCCATCTGCGAGCAGCTGAGCGAGCCCGGCCGCGGCCTGGTGGAGCGGGACGTGGTGCGCGTGGTGACGCCCGGGACACTGATGGAGCCCGGCCTCCTCTCCCCGGACGAGAACAACTACCTGGCAGCCGTCCTGCTGGCCGGTAACCGGGCGGGCCTGGCCCTGGCCGATGTCAGCACCGGGGAGTTCGCCGTGGCCCAGTTCGAGGGGCCGGCGGCGCAGGAGGAGCTGCTCCAGGAGCTGGAGCGCCTCCGGCCGGCGGAGGTGCTGATCCCGGAAGGAGGGGAGGGGGCGCTGACCGGGCGCTTCTACGTGACCCGCAGGAGCGCTTTCGCCTTCAACCTGACGAAGGCGCGGGAGGCCGTCTGCCAGCACTTCCAGGTAGCCACGCTGGAGGGGTTCGGCTGCGCCCATATGGAGGTGGCCATCGGCGCCGCTGGCGCCCTCCTGGACTACCTGCGAGAGACCTGCCCTCAGGCGCTGGCCGGCCTGCGGGAGCTGCGCCCCCTCCTGCCGTCGGCCTACATGGCGATAGACCCCGACGCCTGCCGCCACCTGGAGCTCCTCCAGAACGCCCGCACCGGCGAGCTCAAGGGCAGCCTCCTCTGGGCGCTGGACCGCACCCGCACTCCCATGGGCGGCCGCCTACTGCGCCGGCGCCTCCTCCAGCCCTTGCTGGACGTCCGCGCCATCGACGAGCGCCTGGACGCAGTGCAGGAGCTGAAGGAGTCCCCGGGGGCACGGCGGGAGCTACGCTCCCTCCTGGGCGGAACAGGCGATCTGGAGCGGACGGTGGCGCGGGTGCGCGGCCGCTCCGCCACGCCGAGAGAGCTCCTCTCCCTGGCCGAGGCCCTGCGGACGGTGTCCGCCCTGCGCTCCGCCCTGGCCGAGGCCCGCAGCGCTCCCCTGCGCCGCCTGCGGGAGGCCCTCGACCCCTGCTGGGAGGTGGCCAGCCTCGTCCGGCGGGCCGTGAGTGACCAGGAGGGCCAGCTCATCAGGGACGGCTACCACCCCGAGCTCGACGCCCTGCGCCGCCAGGCCGGGCGCGCCCGCCGCTGGATGGCGGAGCTGGAGGGCCGGGAGCGTGCCCGCACCGGCATACGCTCCCTCAAAGTGCGCTACAACCGTGTCTTCGGTTACTACATCGAGGTGACGCGGCCCAATCTGGGGCTGGTGCCCCCGGACTACATCCGCAAGCAGAGCATGGCCCACGCCGAGCGCTTCGTCACCCCGGAGCTGAAGGAGCAGGAGGCGCTCCTCCTCCACGCTGAGGCGCAGGAGGAGGAGATGGAGCAGGCCCTCTACCAGGATGTGCTGGCCCAGGTGGCCGCCCAGGCCGGCCCTCTCCTGGCCACCGCCGAGGCTATAGCGGAGCTGGATGTCTTCCTCTCCCTGGCCGAGGTGGCAGCCGCCCACGGCTACGCCCGACCGGAGCTGCACGAGGGCGATGCCATAGAGATCAGCGAGGGCCGCCACCCGGTGGTAGAGCGGGCCCTGGCTATGGAGGGGAAGAGCTTCGTCCCCAACGACTGCCGTCTGGACAGGGGGGAGCAGCAGGTGCTCATCCTGACGGGGCCCAACATGGCCGGCAAGTCCACCTACCTGCGCCAGGTGGCCCTCATCGTCCTCATGGCCCAGGTGGGGAGCTTCGTTCCCGCCCGGGCGGCCCGTATCGGCATCGTGGATCGCCTCTTCACCAGGGTCGGCGCCGAGGACGACATCGCCTCCGGGGCCAGCACCTTCATGCTTGAGATGGCGGAGACCGCCCGCATCCTGCGGGGGGCCACGCCCCGTAGCCTCGTTCTCCTGGACGAGGTGGGCCGCGGCACCAGCACCTACGATGGCATGGCCATCGCTCGCGCCGTTCTGGAGCACATACACCACCGTCTGGGCGCCCGCACCCTCTTCGCCACCCACTACCTGGAGCTGGCGTCCCTGGCGAAGGAGCTGCCCCGCGCCCGCAACTGGAACACCGCCGTGGCCGAGGAGGATGGACGCCTCGTCTTCCTCTATCGCGTCGTCCCCGGATCGGCCGACAGGAGCTACGGCGTGCAGGTGGCCCAGCTCGCTGGCCTTCCCCAGGAGGTAGTGGAGCGGGCCCGTGAGCTGCTGGCCGCCATGGAGCGCCTGCCGCCGCCGGCCAGCGCCCGGGCGCCGGCTCCCGCCGCCGACGGCCACGATGGCCTGGTGGGGGAGCTCCTGTCCCTCGACCTGGTCAATATGACACCCCTTCAGGCCATCAACAAGCTCTTCGAGCTGCAGCAGAAGGCCAGGAGCCGCTGATGCCCCTCTGGACGCTGCCCTCGTCCCTGGTGGAGCGCATCGCCGCCGGGGAGGTCATCCAAGGCCCGGCCTCCGTGGTGAAGGAGCTGGTGGAGAACGCCCTGGACGCCGGTGCCTCGTCCGTCTGCGTCTGGGTCTGGGGCGGCGGACTGGAGGCCGTCCAGGTGTCCGACGATGGCTGCGGCATCCCCGCCGCGGAGCTGGAGCGGGCCTTCCATCACTTCACCACCAGCAAGCTCGCCTCCCTGGACGATCTGGGGCGGGTGACAACGCTGGGCTTCCGGGGCGAGGCTCTGGCCTGTATCGCCGCCCTGGCCGATGTGGAAGTGGTCAGCCGCACGGAAGGGGCGCTGGCGGCGGCCCAGCTCGCCCTGCGCCGCGGCGAGGTGGCGGAGAGGCGACAGGCCGCCCGCTCCCGAGGGACGACGGTGACGGTGCGTCGCCTCTTCCAGGACGAGCCGGAGCGCCGCCGCCTGGACCGACGGCGCGAGGAGGCGAAGACCGTCCAGGTAGTGCGGGGTTACGCCCTGGCCCATCCGCACGTCCGTTTCGAACTGCACCTGGACGGGAGGCCCGTCCTGAGCACCTCGGGCTCCGGGAGCCTCGCCGGGGCGCTGGCCGAGATATACGGCTCTCACCTGGCCAGCAACATGACCGCCTTTGGCCCCCTGGGGGACGACCGGGTGCAGGTGCGGGGCCTGGTCTCCCGCCCGCCGGCCTCCCGGCCAGGCCGGCACCACCTGCACGTGTCAGTGAACGGACGGCCAGTGGGGAGCTCACCCCTTCTGGAGGCGCTGGAGGCAGCGTTGCGGCCCGTCTTCCCCAAGGGCCGCTTCCCGGTGGCCGTGGTCCACGTCCTTTCGCCTCCCTGGGCGGTGGACGTGAACCTGAGCCCCACCAAGGACAGGGTTCGCCTCCTCTTCGAGCAGGAGGCGCTGGCGCTGCTGCAGGAGGCAGTGCGGGACGCCCTGCGCGCGGGGCTGCCGTCCCTATCCCGGGAGCGGGCCAGGGGTCTCGCCCTCGTCGCCTCCTGGCCCCAGGCGACCCCGGCCGGGCCGCCGTCCCAGCCGGTGCAGCCCCTCTCCCTCCTGGGCCAGCTCATGGGCACCTTCCTGCTGGCCGAGGGGCCCGAGGGGCTCTACGTCATAGACCAGCACCGGGCGCACGAGCGGGCCCTCTACGACCTGCTACTGGCCCGGCGCGGCGGCGACCGGGTGCCCCTGACGGAGCCGCTCCTCCTGGAGCTACGTCCCCACCAGGCCGTCCTGCTGCAGCGTTCGCCGGGGCTGCTGGAGGAGCTGGGCTTCTCGCTGGAAGTCTTCGGCCCCTACCACTTCCTGGTCCGGGAGGTGCCCGCCCTGCTGGGCGGTCTGGAGGCGTCGGCGCTGGAGGAGGCCCTGCGGGACGCCCTCCATGACGAGGGATGGCTGGAACGGCTCCTGGGCTCTCTGGCCTGTCGACTGGCGGTGCGCCGGGGGCGGGCCCTAACGGAGGAGGAGATGGGCCAGATACTGGCCGCCTACCGCGCCCCCGGCGCGCCCGTCCTCTGCCCTCATGGCGGACCCATCGCCTTCGTGGTGGGGAAGGAGCTGCTGGCCCGCCAGCTCGATATTCCCCTGCGCTAGCCCCCCTGCTGGGGAGGGTAGAAGGGGTTGCCGTACCGGTCCACGAAGGCGATCTCGTGCAGGGGGGCCCGCGTCAGCTTCCTGGGCAGGGGACGGGCGGGCCAGCCCAGCACCACGTGGCAGGCGGTGGAGAGCTCCTCGGGGATCTCCAGCAGCTCCTTCACCTGCGGCTCGAAGTGGCACAGGAGGGTGGTTATGGCCGCGCCCAGCCCTTCCTCTCGCGCCTTCAGGAACATGTTCTGCACCGAGGTGTAGACGGAGCACCCGCCGACGATGCTGGGCCGCCCCAGCTCCGCGTCGGTGATGTGGACATCGGCCAGGCGGGCGCACACGACCACGATGACCGGCGCCACGTCCATGTGCTCGGCGAAGTAGTCGGCCGCCTCGATGGCCCGCTGCTGCTGAGGGCTCCCCACCCGTATCTCCCCCCGGTGGACGGCCTGCAGGTAGGCCTTCCAGGGGATCAGGTACCACTCCTTGAGCTGGCGACGCTTGGCGGGGTCTTTGACGACGATGAACCGCCAGGGCTGTCGGTTCCCGCCGGAGGGAGCGAAGCGGGCAGCGTTGAGCACCCGCGCCAGGACATCGTCGGGTATGGGGTCCGGCCGGAAGTAGCGACAGGTGCCCGCCGTCTCGATGACTTCTTGAAGCTCCATGCATCGCCTCCTGTGTGGGGTAGGAGTGGCCCAAGTCTACCGGGAGAGGCCGGACAGCATCAAGGCCCGGCGAGACGACGGGGGGCGCCCGCAGGCGCCCCCCTGAACTGCGCCGCGTCCGGTGCCTAATAACCGCCAGCCGCTGTGTAACCGCTCTTATCGCCGGCCGTGAGGGTGCGCTTCTTGACCTCACCCCTGGGGGCGCTGGGGTACATGGTGGCGTGGCCGGCGGTATCGCTCAGGTGGTCCAGCCCCACTGCGTGCCCCACTTCATGGGTGCCCACGTTCCCCACCTCGTAGCGGTCCTGGGCGTTGCAGGTGGTGAAGACTCCCCAGGGCTGGTGGAGGTTGTAGAAGATGTCCGCCTCCACGATGGCGCCGCTAGCGTCCGTCCAGGTCCAGGTGGCGGCCAGGACGTTGCGGGGCACTATATAGGCCCAGCCCACCGTGTTGTTGCCGTCCGCCGCCGGCCTGGCGGCGCCGCCCGTGGCGTTGACGGTGAAATACTGGCCCGTGTCGCCGGCGGCGTCCCAGGCCTGGAAGGACTGCTGGATGGCGGTGGTAGCAGCGTCCTTGTCTATGGGGATGCTGTCGCGGTTGACGTTGAAGACGAGGCCGTTCGGGTTAGCGGAGGCGAAGCGGGGGACGGTCGTGCTCTGATCGCCGTCGGTGCACTTATCGTAGCTGCTGCCTGGCTTCCTCCCCCTCTGCCCCTCCGCCGGGAAGACGTGGACGTAGAGCCTGAGCTCGCGTCCGTTGACCCGGACGGGCTGTCCCCTGATCTCCCTGGCTTCTATGACGGGCGGCTGGGCCTCGGCAGGCTCCCCCCGTCCCCAGGGGACGAGAAGGGCCAGGGCGGCCAGCAGGGCGATGGCCAGCGTGAGAGTGAAGGCTCTTGGCATGGGAAGCCTCCTTTTCGGTCGGGAACGTCCGGCCTCTAGCAGGGAGGTCACCAGGTGCTGGCGTCCTCGGGCCAGATCGTCGGACGTAGCGTAAGATATCGCCCCATCGCTGTCAATATCTTTGACGTTGTGCTGGAAGCTCCGGTTCCCTCCTCCCCCGTTACGCCCGCTGGAGCCCCATCATCAGCTATGCTAAGCTAACGCTGGGCTGCTTCTTCCCGAGCGCTCACCACAGCAGCGGGAGGCGAGGACGAATGACGAGGACCACCGTCCAGCGGCCAGACGAGGCGGCAGCGCTGGACTTCCTGGAAGGCTCGGCCGTGCCGGTGCTGCCTACCGCCGTGGACACCTCCGATCCCGAATTCACGAGGAACCGCGAGCGCATGCGGCACCTGGTAGCCGAACTCCAGGAGCGGCTGGAGCTGGTGCGTCAGGGCGGGGGGGAGGAGCAGGTGCGACGCCACCGCTCCCGGGGGAAGCTGACAGCGCGGGAGCGCATAGAGCGCCTGATAGACCCGGGCACGGCCTTCCTGGAGCTGAGCCCCCTGGCCGCCTGGGAGATGTACGACAACGAGGCCCCCGGCGCTGGCATAGTCACCGGCATCGGCCGCGTCTGCGGGCGGGAGGTGGTCATCGTCGCCAACGACGCCACGGTGAAGGGCGGCACCTACTACCCCATCACCGTCAAGAAGCACCTGCGGGCGCAGGAGATAGCGGAGCAGAACTGGCTCCCCTGCATCTATCTGGTGGACTCGGGCGGTGCCTTTCTCCCCCTCCAGGCGGAGGTCTTCCCGGACCGTGATCACTTCGGTCGCATCTTCTACAACCAGGCGCGCATGTCGGCCAAGGGGATACCGCAGATCGCCGTGGTGATGGGACCCTGCACCGCCGGCGGCGCCTACGTCCCCGCCATGAGCGACGAGACCATCATCGTCCAGGGGACGGGGAACATCTTCCTGGGCGGGCCGCCCCTGGTGAAGGCGGCCACGGGGGAGGAGGTATCGGCGGAGGAGCTGGGCGGTGCCTACGTTCACACCCACATCTCCGGTGTGGCCGACCACTTCGCCACCAGCGACGAGGAGGCCCTCTCCATCTGCCGCAGCGTGGTGGCCAACCTCGGCCGCACCACCAAGCAGTTCCCCTGGCCAGTCGCCCCAGCGGAGGAGCCGCTCTACGACCCGGAGGAGATCTATGGCATACTCCCCACGGACTACCGCAAGTCCTTCGATGTGCGGGAGGTCATCGCCAGGCTGGTAGACGGTAGCCGCTTTCACGAGTTCAAGGCCGCTTACGGCCCCACGCTGGTCTGTGGCTTCGCCCGCATCATGGGCTTCCCAGTGGGGATCGTGGCCAACAACGGCATCCTCTTCTCGGAGAGCGCCCTCAAGGGCGCCCACTTCATCGAGCTGTGCGCCAAGCGCAAGATACCCCTGGTCTTCCTCCAGAACATCACCGGCTTCATGGTAGGGAAGCGTTACGAGCACGAGGGGATAGCCAAACACGGCGCCAAGATGGTGACGGCGGTGGCCTGTGCCGAGGTGCCCAAGTTCACCGTCATCATCGGCGGCTCCTTCGGGGCGGGCAACTACGCCATGTGCGGGCGCGCCTACTCGCCCCGCCTCCTCTGGATGTGGCCCAACGCCCAGATCTCCGTCATGGGGGGACAGCAGGCGGCCAGCGTCCTCCTGACGGTGCGCCTGGACAACCTGCGGGCCCAGGGCAAGGACATGACGCCAGAGGAGCAGGAGGAGTTCATGCGCCCCACCCTGGAGAAATACGAGCGGGAAGGCAGCGCCTACTACAGCACCGCCCGCCTCTGGGACGACGGCATCCTCGACCCCCTGGAGACGCGTATGGCCTTGGCCCTGGGGATCAGCGCTGCCCTCAATGCCCCCATACCGGAGTCCAGCTTCGGCGTCTTCAGGATGTGACCATGGCAGGGGGACCGGCGGTCATAGTCAGCCAGGACGGGCCGGTGGCCCGGGTGACCCTGAACCGGCCTGCCGTCCACAACGCCTTCAACGAGGAGGTCATCGCCGCCCTGGCCGCCGCCTTCCAGCGACTGGGCCAGGATGAGGGGGTGCGCGCGGTGGTGCTGGCCGGCGAGGGCCCCTCCTTCAGCGCCGGCGCGGATCTGGAGTGGATGCGCCGCGCCGCCTCCTGGAGCGAGGAGGAGAACCGCAGGGACGCCCAGGCGCTGGCGGCCATGCTGCGCAGCATCGCCGAGTGTCCCCGGCCTGTGGTGGCCCGCGTCCAGGGGAACGCCTTCGGCGGAGGGGTGGGGCTGGTAGCCGCCGCCGACCTGGCCGTGGCCGCCCGTTCGGCCCAGTTCGCCTTCACCGAGGTGCGGCTGGGGCTCGCCCCGGCCACCATCTCCCCTTACGTGGTGGAGAAGATAGGCCCTGGCTGGGCGCTGCGCTTCTTCCTGACTGGCGAGAGGGTGAACGCCCAGCGGGCCCAGGAGATCGGCCTCGTCTACCGCGTCGTCCCGGACGAGGAGCTGGACGCCGCGGTGGAGGAGACGCTGCGGGCGCTGTTGAGCGGCGGCCCCCGCGCCCAGGCGGAGATCAAACGACTGGTCCGCACCGTGGCGGCCAGCCGCGGCCCTCAGGTGGACGAGTTCACCTCCTCCCTCATCGCCGGGCTGCGCACGGGCACCGAGGGGCAGGAGGGGATCAGGGCCTTCCTGGAGCGCCGCCGCCCGGAGTGGTCGGTTCACTGAGGAGAGATGTTCAGGAAGATACTGATAGCCAACCGTGGGGAGATAGCCCTCCGAGTCCAGCGCACCTGCCGGTCGCTGGGCATACCGACGGTAGCCGTCTACTCCGATGCCGACCGCCGCGCCCTCCACGTCCTGGAGGCGGACGAGGCGGTGCACATCGGCCCGGCGCCGCCTACCGAGAGCTACCTGAACATAGAGGCCATAGTGCGGGCGGCCCTGGAGACGGGAGCGGAGGCCGTCCACCCGGGCTACGGCTTCCTCTCCGAGAACCCGGCCTTCGCCGAGGCGTGCGCCCGGGCGGGGCTGGTCTTCATCGGCCCGCCGGCGGAGGCCATCAGGGCCATGGGGGACAAATCGGCCGCCCGCAAGATGGTGGCTGCCCGGGGCGTCCCCGTCGTCCCCGGCTACGATGGCGATGGCCAGGAGCCCGCGCTGCTGCTGCGGGAGGCGGAGCGCATCGGCTTCCCGGTGATGATCAAGGCGGCAGCCGGGGGTGGCGGCCGCGGCATGCGCCTGGTCTCGGCCTCCTCGGAGTTCGCCGAAGCGGTGGAGAGCGCCCGCAGGGAGGCGTTGCGGGCCTTCGGCGATGGTCGCCTCCTGCTGGAGAGGGCCATCGTCGGGGGGCGCCACGTGGAGGTGCAGGTGCTGGCCGACGCCCACGGCAACGTCATCTACCTGGGCGAGAGGGACTGCTCCACCCAGCGCCGCCATCAGAAGGTCATCGAGGAGGCGCCCTCGCCGGCGGTGGGGCCGGAGCTGCGGCGCCGCATGGGCGAGGCGGCGGTGGAGGTGGCCCGGGCCGTCGGCTATCGCAATGCCGGCACCGTCGAGTTCCTCCTGGACGCCGATGGCAACTTCTACTTCCTAGAGATGAACACCCGCCTCCAGGTGGAGCACGGCGTCACCGAGCTGGTGACGGGGCTCGACCTGGTGGCCCTGCAGATCGCCATCGCCGCTGGGCAGCCCCTGCCTCTGCGACAGGAGGACGTGAGGCTCAACGGGCATGCCATCGAGTGCCGCATCTACGCCGAGGACCCCTTCCGCGGCTATCTGCCTAGCTCCGGGCGCATAACCGTCTTCGAGCCTCCCACGGGGGAGGGCATCCGCAACGACGTGGGCACCTACCCGGGCGACGAGATCACCGCCTACTACGATCCCCTCATCGCCAAGCTCCTGACCTGGGGACGGGACCGCCGGGAGGCGCTGGCCCGCATGGCCGATGCCCTCCAGCGCTACCGCATCGAGGGGGTGAGGACGAACCTGCCCCTCCTGCGGGCCGTCGTGTCGCATCCAGTGATGCTGGCTGGCCAGATGACCACCGATTTCCTGGAGACCGGCCTCAGCCCGGAGGCCCTGGCGGTCAGCCCCCCCAGGGAGGCGCTGCTGGCCGCCTTCGGCGCCCTGGCCAGCGGGGCCCTGGGCGGGGGCGATCCCTGGCGCTCCTTCGGCCCCTGGCGACTGGGTGGCGCCCGCTCCCTGCGTCTGGAGCACGAGGGGACGGAGTGGACGCTGGAGGGCCGACGCGACCCGGCGGAGAGCGGCCGCTGGCTGGTCCGCCTCGGCGACCAGCTCTTCAAGGCCCGCTTTCTCCCCGCCGGGGCCGGCCATCTTCTGGTGGAGATAGACGGCCACGCCTGGCCAGCCTCCGTCTCCTGGACTGACCATGGCCTCTCGGTGTCCCAGGGCGGTCAGGTCTACCGCTTCGCCTGGCGAGGCCCCTCCGGCGCGGCGGCGCGGGCGGCGGGAGCGGCCCAGGCGGAGCAGCGGCTGACCGCTCCCCTCCACGGCCTGGTGCTTCGGGTGCTGGTCAAGGAGGGGCAGCGGGTGCGGGCGCGCCAGACGCTCCTCGTCCTGGAGGCCATGAAGATGGAGCACACCGTGGACGCCCCCAGCGACGGCATCGTCAAGAAGGTCCATTGCAAGGAGGGCGACCGCGTGGCCGAGGGCGCCCTCCTCATAGAGCTGGAGCCAGACACGGGAGGCGAGGGCTCGTGAGGTCACGGGCGCCGGGGTGGAGGCTGATCGCGGCCCCCTTCCCGGCAGACTAGCGCCAGCCAGCGCCATGACGGGGGTGGCAGTCCTGGCCCCGGCACTAGCGGCCACGCCCCGGCCGGCCTAGGCCATGCGCTCCCGCAGGAACTCCCCTATCCGCTGGATGGCCTGCCGGGCCTCCGGGAGGAACGAGCCGAAGAAGTGCCAGACGTGGGGCATGTCCTCCCACTCCTCCAGGGCCACCGTCACGCCGTCCCGGCGCGCCTTCTCGGCCAGGGCGCGGGCATCGTCCAGGAGCGTCTCGGCGGTCCCCACCTGCACCAGCAGGGGCGGGAGACCTCGCAGGTCGGCGAAGATGGGGGAGGCCAGAGGCGTGCGAGGGTCGGCGCCGGCCAGGTACCAGCGGGCTAGCTGCTCCAGGGCCGGCCTGACCACTATGGGGTCGCGCTTGGCGTTGGCCTCCCAGGAGGCGCCGCTCAGCGTCATGTCCGCCCAGGGGGAGATGCAGACGCCAGCGGCCGGCAGGGGCAGCCCCAGATAGCGGATGGCCACCAGGGCGGCCGCCACCAGGCCGCCCCCGGCCGAATCCCCCGCCAGAGCCAGCCGGGAGGGCGAGAGCCCCTGCCTCAGGAGCCAGCGATAGGCGGCCACGGCGTCCTCCACGGCGGCCGGGAAGGGATGCTCCGGCGCCAGGCGATAGTCCACCAGCAGCGCCCGCGCCCCCGCCGCCAGAGCGATACGGGAGACCATCTCCCGGTGGGTGTCGATGGAGCAGATGACGTAGCCGCCGCCGTGGAAGTAGAGTATGGCCCGGTCGTCGGCGCCGGCGGGGACGACCCACTCACCCCGCCGCGTCCCCACGCCCACAGGCTGGTAGTCCACGCCTTCCGGCACCGCGAACTGGGCCATGGCCTCCTCGTAGGCCCGACGCATCCCCCACACGGTCTTCTGTCGCCCCAGACTACGGGATATCTCTCGCACCAGCTCGAACGCCTTCTGGGTCTCTGGACTGGCCATAGCTCCTCCTTCTGACCGATCCGTCGCCGAAGACTACCTCCATAAAGTGCAAGGAGAGGCCCTCTGTCAAGCGTGGGCCTTGACGCGTCATCTCGCTGGTCATATAGTCGGGCCCAAAAGAGGGCCGCAGCGGGAGCGAGAGCTATGAACGTCCAGGACCTGACATCGACCCGCTATGAACTGGATATCGGCGAGGACGCTATAGAGTTCTGCTACCAGAAGGGCTGGACGGACGGCCTGCCGGTGGTGCCGCCCACGGAGGAGAGAGTGCTGCGCTTCCTGGAGGTGGCGGGGCGCGACCCCAGCGAGGTGGTGGGCGTGGTCCCGGTGCGAGGACGCGTCCTGACGGTGGAGAAGGTGGCCATCAACGCCGTCATGGCTGGCTGCCGGCCGGAATACATGCCGGTCGTCCTGGCCGCCCTGGAGGCGATGATGGACGAGCGATTCAACCTGGACGGCTCCTCCGTCAGCACCGGCGGCTCCGGGGTGTTGGTGGTGGTCAATGGCCCCGTCCGCCAGGCTCTGGGCTTCAACAGCCAGACCGCCCTTTTCGGCCCCGGGCCCAACTTCCGCGCCAACGCCACGGTGGGGCGCGCTATTCGTCTCGTCCTCCTGAACGCCCTGGGCTACCAGCCGGGAGTGGTGGACCGGGCCGCCTTCGCCCACCCCGGCCGCTACACCTACTGCATCGCCGAAGATGAGGAGAACAGCCCGTGGGAGCCGCTCCACGTGGAGCGAGGCTTCCGGGCGGAGGAAAGCACCGTCACCGTCTTCACCGCCATGGGGCCGTGGCAAGTGACCAACGCCCGGGCGGCCACGCCGGAGCTCACGCTGGCCCCCATCATCGACACCATCAAGGGGACGCTCCCCAACCAGGGGGAGCTGGTGACCATCATCGGCTGGGAGCACCGCTTACCCCTCCGCGAGGCTGGCTGGAGCAAGCGGCAGGTGAAGGAGTATATATGGGAGCGCTCCCGCCGCAGCCGCCGTGAGTGGGTGGAGGCGGTCAAGGGGGAGGCGCCCATCGCTGGCGGCCAGGGGAACGAAGACCCCGAGGAGCTGGTGCCCGCCTTTCGCCGCCCCGAAGACCTGGTAGTCCTGGCGGCGGGCGGACACGGTGGCGTCTTCTCGGTGGTGATACCCATGTGGGTGGGAGGCGCCGTCTCCCGCTCCGTGACGCGGAGAATAGACACCAGCAGGATCCTGTGAGAGGCAGGAAGGAGGCGAAGGCAATATGACCACACTGGGCACCCGTGTGAGGCTACTGGACCCCACATCGGCGCCGCTGCCGGCCACCGGCGAGATGGCACTCCGCCCGGCCGACCTGAACGGGCTGCGCCTGGGCTTCCTGGCCAACGGGAAGCGCAACAGCGGCCCCCTCATGGAGGCCATATATTCGCTGCTGGCGGAGCGGTTCCAGATAGCGGACGCCATCTTCCGCACCAAGAAGGACCCCAGCCGGCCCGCCCCCAAGGAGATGGTGGAGGAGTTGTTGGCCCAGTGCGACGCCATAGTCACCGGGCCAGGCGACTGAGGGGGTTGCAGCGCGTGCAGTCTGCACGACGCCGTTACCTTCGAGAAGGCGGGCAAGCCGGCGGCCCTCGTCTGCACCGACCAGTTCGTCATCACCGCCCGGGCGCAGGCCAACATAGAGGGGATGCCGGATTATCCCTTCGCCGTCATCACCCATCCGGTGAGTCCTCTGGACCAGGAGGAGATCCTGGCCCGCGCCCGGCAGGCCCTGCCCCAGGTGATAGAGCTGCTGCTGGCCCGCTGAGGGTAGGTCCAGGGGGAAGCTAGGCAGGGGGGCCAGGGCCGGTGCCCGTGCTCCCCTGCCCACCACCGGCGCGGCGGCTATTTACGCAGCCCCTCCATATAGCGTCGCTTCGCCTCCCGGAACTCGGCCGACTGAAAGCAGAGGCCGTTGGCGATGGCCTCCAGGCGGAGCTGGTCCCGCAGGGGGCTGGTGGCGCCGTTGCGGAACACCTGCTTCAGCATGCGCACGGCGTCCGGTCCGGTCTGGGCTATGGTGGCGGCCAGACGCTCCACATGCTCCCGCATCTCCTCCAGCGTCTCGAAGGAGCGGTTGACGATGCCCCAGGCCTCCGCCTCCTCGCCGCTCACCTGCTGACCACCGAAGACCACCTCCATAGCCCGATACTGGCCACAGGCCCGCTGCAGGAACCAGCTCAGGCCGAAGTCCTGGACGACGTTGATACGGATGGGGATGGCCCAGAAGCGGGCGCTGCGCAGGGCGAAGCGCATATCGCAGGCCATGGCTAGGCCAAAGCCGCCGCCTCCCACGGCGTTGCCGTTCACCATGGCTATCGTCACCTGGGGCAGCCCGTAGAGGGACTCTATCAGCTCGTGTTGCCAGTTGAGGGAGCGCATCCCCACGAAGACGGAGTCGTCTACGGCGCCCTCCATGAAGAAGGAGGAACGAATGTCCACCCCGCTGGAGAAGGCCCGCCCCGCCCCCGTCAGCACTAGGACGTTCAGGTCATTGTCCCTCCGCACCTCGTCCATCAGTCGCAGCAGCTCTGTGAGCATCTGCTCGTTGAGGGCGTTGAGGCGCTCGGGCCGGTTGAGGGTAAGCCGGCCCACGCGCCCGTCCTTCTGCCACAGTAGCGTCTTCCATTCGGTCATTCGGTCTCCTCCTGTGGAGTCTCGCCTCATGATATACCATGGCGGCCCCGGTGCCCCCGGCCAGGTCTGGTATAGTTGAGCGGGACGGGGACGCATGGCCAAGCCGCCCGCGGTGAGCGTCGTCGGGCCATCGGGGGTGGGGAAGACCGCCTTCCTGGAGGCGCTGACCCGAGAGCTACGGCGCCGGGGCTACCGGGTGGGCTAC
>DAOTWZ010000001.1:0-5960 GCA_034435615.1 Dehalococcoidia bacterium | reverse complement strand
CCGTTGGCCGCCGCGGCGATGCCGAAGCCCGGGGTCAGGCAGGGGATCTTGTCGGCGTTGCAGCGGTCGGAGAGGGCAGCCACTATGGGCGTACCGTAGGCCAGGAACATGACGGCGCCCTGTCGCTTCACCTGCTCGTAGGCGTCCACGCCCTTGGGCACCTCGTAGCCGTGCTCGATGTTGATCAGGTTGATGGGGTGGCCGTCCACGCCACCCTTGCTGTTGACCAGATTGATGTAGTCCTCCCAGCCCGTCTTCAGGGGGACGCCGACGTTGGCCGTCGCCCCCGTGGCGTCATAGGTGGCGCCGATGGTGATGGGAGGCTTGGTAGGTGTGCCCTCAGGCGCGCCTCCGGCGCAGGCAGCCAGCAGCAAGGCCAGCGCCCCGGCCAGCGCCAGCGGTAACCAGGCTCGAAAGCGAGTCTCCATAGCTCCACCCACTTTCTTTGTCTTCTCCTGGTCTTGCTCCACCCACTTTCTTTGTCTTCTCCTGGTCTTCTAGCCTGACTGGCCTGGCTGCTCCTCATCTCTCGCCCCCTCTTGTGGACGGCGGGCCGGGACTGGCCGGGCCGCCTCCGTCTGCCCCTGCCGCAACGGCGCCCTCCAGCGCCGGAGCTGTCGGCTTGTGCTGATAAGAAAAACTCATTAAAATATACCCAAGTCTCCAACAGTCATACGATACAAGGGCCCCTCCCAGACGTCAAGTGTCCCATGGGATCAGAGTGAGTGAGGATGCGGGCCTGAGGGTCGTTCCGGCCGGGGGAGGAGAGGCGGCAGGACCTCTGTCGCAGCACTGGGCCGAGGAGAAGGGGTCGGACAGCCCAGCCTCATAGCCTGGTGGCCCCGCCTACATCATTGGCCCTGCCGCTCTCCTGGTCGTCAGTCCCTGTCCGCCTCGCCCTCCCCTAATAGGCGAAGGGCCAGAGGCGGAAGTAGTCCTTGATGCGCCGCCACAGGCTGGCCAGCCCCTCCGGCTCCACCATCAGGAAGAGGACGATGAGGCCGCCGAAGACCATCAGCCGTAGCTGGGAGGCGAAGGTCGTCACGTCTGAGACGGGGAGGATGCCGTGCATCGCCTCCAGCAGGTCGTCCAGGAGGAAGGGGAGCACCGTGATGAAGACGGCGCCGAAGATGGTGCCCAGGACGCTGCCCAGGCCGCCCACGATGATCATCGTCAGGTAGAGAATGGACTCTCGGATGGTGAAGGTCTCGATGCTGACGTTGCCCAGGTAGTAGCCCCACAGCGCCCCCGCCACGCCAGCGTAGAAGGAGCTGATGACGAAGGCCAGTAGCTTGTAGCGGAAGACGTTGACGCCGATGATCTCCGCCGCCACCTCTCTGTCCCGTATCGCCACCAGGGCGCGTCCCATGCGGCTACGCCCGATGTTCAGCGCCGCCACGATGGCTATTAGGGCGAAGACGAGCAGGAAGAAGTATTTTTCCTGCTCCGAGTTCAGCACCAGCGGCCCCAGCTCCGGGTAGGGCACGGGGATGGAGGCCTGGAAGCCGCCGCTGATCCAGGTCACATGGTTTATCGTCCATTCCGTGATGAACTGGGCCGCCAGCGTGGCGATGGCCAGGTAGAAGCCCTTCACCCGCAGGGAGGGCAGGCCTACTATCAGGCCGTAGACGGCGGCCAGGATACCGCCCGCCAGGATCCCCACCAGGAAGTGCTGCCCGTAACGGTCGCTCAGAATGGCCGCTGTGTAGGCGCCGGTGGCCATGAAGGCCGCCTGACCGATGGATATCTGCCCCGCCAGCCCCAGCAGTATGTGCAGACCCAGGGCGCTGACGATGGCGATGAAGACCAAGTTGGTCCAGATCAGGTAGCGCACGCCCACCAGGAACGGGAAGGCGATGGCGAAGAACAGCAAGAGGGCGATGACCGTATAGCGCGCCAGGGGCACGCCATACAGCGCCATATCCGCCTGGTAGGTGGTCTTGAAGACGCCACACTCGCGGTTGATCATGGCCTCACACCCTCTCGATGTGCTCGCGGCCGAACAGGCCGGACGGCCTCACCATGAGCACGAACAGCATCAGCACGAAGGGCACGAAGTCCTTCAGTCCGCCGCCCACGTAGGGGTCGAAATAGCCCGCGGCCAGGTTCTCCGTCATCCCCACGATGAGCCCTCCCACCAGGGCCCCCAGGATGGACTCAATCCCGCCCAGGATGATGACGGGGAAGACCTTCAGGCCCAGCAGGGAGAGATACTGGTCCACCCCCAGCATGTCGCCCCAGACGAGGCCGCCCGCTACCGCTGCGATGCCGGACATGGCCCAGGCGATGGCGAAGACGGTGGTCACTCGCACGCCCATGGCCATGGCCGCCTGCTGGTCATCGGCCACCGCCCGCAGGGCCAGCCCCATGCGCGTCCTCTGGAACAGGTAACCGAAGAGGATGAACATGGCCAGCGCCACAATGGCCCCCACCACCTGGATGGGCGGTATGCTGACCCCCGCTATGTCGTAGGGCTCGTCGGGCACGCCCAGGTCGAGGCTGCGGGTCTGCACGCCCCACTGCACGGGCACGTAGCCCCGCAGGAAGATACCCATGCCCAGGGTGGCCATGATCATGCCCAGCACTGGCCGGCCGATCATGGGCCGCAGTATCGCCCGCTCCACGGCGAAGCCCAGGGCTATCATGATGGCCAGCGTTATCACGATGGCCGCCCACAGAGGGAAGCCGTATATGGTGTAGAAGGCGACGGCCAGGAAGCCCGCCAGCATCACCCATTCGCCCTGGGCGAAGTTGAGGGCGCTGGTCGCCTTGTACACCAGGACGAAGCCCAGGGCTACCAGGCCGTAGACGGAGCCCAGAAGAAGGCCCCGAACGATGAGGGAAACCAGGAAGTCCCAGTCCATAGCTGCGCCCCCTCCTATCCGGCGACCCCGATCTCCTCGGGCGCCTGTACTGTGATCAGGGAGACCTGCGTCCTCAACTCCGCCTTGCGGCCGTCCTCATATGTTACGGAGGTGACCAGTTCGGCGGATGCCGCATCGGTGTAGAGGGCCTCGATCAGGGAGGCGTACTTCTTGAGGACCACGTCCCGGCGCACCTGGCCGCTGCGGGTCACCTCCTCGTCGCCCGGGCGCCAGTCCCTGGGGAGGATGACGAAGCGCTGGACGCGGGTGCTGGCGGCCAGGCCCTGGTTGACCCGCCGCACCTCCTCGTGGACCAACCGCTGCACCGCCTCGTGCCGCACCAGCTCCTCCGGCGCCAGGTGCCCCAGCCCCTGCCGCTCCGCCCAGCGAGCCACGTTCTCGCTGTCGATGACGATGAGGGCTGCCACGTGGGGCCTGCCCGCCCCCACAGCCACCGCCTCCCGGATGTAAGGGCTGTACTTGAGCCGGCTCTCGATCCACAGGGGAGCGAAGGTGCTGCCATCGGCCAGCTTGGCCACGTGGGCCAGGCGGTCCAGGATGAACAGGTGACCGGCCTCGGTGAACTCGCCGGCGTCGCCCGTGCGGAGCCAGCCGTCGCTGCGGGCGGCAGCGGTGGCCTCCGGGTCGCGATAGTAGCCCTGGAAGACGCCCTCGCTGCGCACCAGCACCTCCCCCTCCGGGGAGATGGTGACCTCCACGCCAGGGAGGGGCTTGCCTACTGTGTCGCTTCGCACATCGCCGTCCCGGTGCACGGTGACGATGGTGGCAGCCTCCGGCAACCCATAGCTCTGCTTCAGGTTCACCCCCAGGGCACGGAAGTAGCTGAAGATCTCGGGGGCCAGGAGGCCGCCGGCGTAGCCGCTGTAGGCGAAGCGTAGCCGCCGTATGCCCAGGTGGTCCTTTATGGGAGCATAGACCAGGAAGTCGCCTACCTTATAAAGGAGACTCTGCAAAAGGGAGGGCGAGCGCCCGGCCGAGCGTCGCTCCTCCATCCGCTGGGCCAGGCCCAGGAAGTAGTTGTAGAGGGACTTCTTGACGATATCGGCGTCCTCCACGCGCACCCGTATAATGGCCAGCAGGTTCTCCCAGACGCGCGGCGGCGCCACCAGCGACGTGGGTCCTATCTCCCGCAGGTCGCGCGGCAGGGTGTCCGGCTCCTCGGGTATGTTGATGGTGCAGCCTACCTTGAGCGCCACCGCCAGCGACCAGAAGGTGTCGTCCAGCCAGGCGATGGGCAAGAAGGCCATC
This sequence comes from Dehalococcoidia bacterium, assembly GCA_034435615.1. Lineage (GTDB taxonomy): Bacteria > Chloroflexota > Dehalococcoidia > SM23-28-2 > HRBIN24 > H17-190. The sequence goes on along the minus strand of DAOTWZ010000001.1, from coordinate 1,827 downwards.
AGCTCGTCATTGGGACGCAGGGCGTCCACCTGGAGGACGTTCTCCACGTTGGCCAGCAGGTTGCGGTGGGTGAGCATCACGCCTCGGGCCACGCCGGCCATATCGTATTTGTAGGAGATGATGGCCACGTCGTCCGGCCGGGTGGCCTCCACCTGCTGCTCGAAGTAATGGGGCTGCTGCTCCCGGAACTGCCGCCCCATCTCCTGGACCTTGGCCAGGGCGATGAGGATAGGGTCGGTGTACTTGCGCATGCCGCGGGGGTCGTCGTAGATGAGGCGCTCCAGCTTGGGGAGGCCCTCCCGCACCGCCAGGACCTTGTCCACCTGCTCCTGCGTCTCCGCCAGCACGATCTTGGCCTCGCAGTGGTCCAGGAGATGCTGGACCTCGGCCGGCAGGGCGTCATGGAAGAGGGGGACGGGGACGCCCCCCAGGGACTGGGCGGCCAGCATGGCCCAGTACATCTCGGGGCGGTTCACCCCCATGATGGCCAGCTTGTCGCCCCGCTGGAACCCCAGGGCGGCCAGGCCCAGGGCCAGGTCACGTACGTTTTCGGCGTAGGCGGCCCAGCTCTGGGTCTGCCAGATACCGTACTCTTTCTCACGGATGGCGGGCCGGCGGTGGCCCCACTTCTGGGCGTTGGCCAGGAGAAGCTTCGGCAGCGTGTCCATGACCATCACCTCTCTGGCGCAGCCAGCGCCTCACCCAGATATGCCTTGATCACCCTGGGGTTCCTGCTCACCTCCTCAGGCGTCCCCTCGGCGATCTTCTCACCCAGGTCCAGCACCACGACACGGTCGGAGATGTCCATCACCACGCCCATGTCGTGCTCGATGAGGAGGATGGAGATGCCCAGGTCCTCCCGCACGTCCAGGATGAACCGCACCATGTCCTCTTTCTCGTTCAGGTTCATCCCGGCCATGGGCTCGTCCAGGAGGAGCACCTCCGGCTCCTGGGCCAGGGCCCGCGCCAGCTCTACTCGCTTCTGCAGGCCGTAGGCCAGGGCGCCGGCCGGCACCTTCCGTATCTCCTGCATCTCCATGAAGTCTATGATGCGCTCTACCACCTCGCGGTGGCGGACCTCCTCCGCCTGGGCGGGGCCCCAGTAGAGGATCTGGGACAGCGGATTGGAGCGCATCTTGACGTGCCGCCCCAGCATTATGTTGTCCAGCACCGTCAGCCCGCGGAAGAGGGCCACGTTCTGGAAGGTGCGGGCGATGCCCAGAGAGGCGATGCGATGGGGCCGCAGGCGGGTTATGTCCCGGCCCTTGAAGCGAATATGACCCCTCTGCGGCTTGTACACGCCGCAGATAGCGTTGATGAGGGTGGTCTTCCCCGCCCCGTTGGGGCCGATGATGGCCAGGATCTCTCCCGGCCGCGCCTCGAAGCTGACCCCCCGCAGGGCGATGACACCGCCGAAGGCGATGTGGACATCCTCTACCTCGAGCAGAGCGCGATCTCTCGCCATAGCCGTCACCCAGCGCGCGGTTTTATGTCTTACGGCCGCCCCGTAATGGCTTGGCCATACTGTTACCAGCAAGTTACGTCTTTGTCAATACCTCGCCAGGGATTTTCTAACGAATTCTTTTCGCTGGGCCGGCGGGGCGGACGGCGACGTACCGGTCACCCCCAGTGCCCAGGATGAGACCCCACCTAGCCAGGCCGCCGGCGGATGTGGTATACTCGCCTCGCTCTTAACGTGAACGTCGCTGGGGAGAGGCCGCACTGGAGGCACCCATGAAGATGGACCTGCTGTACGAGATCGAGTCGGACCGGCCCTTCGACCGCCAGGCCCAGAAGGAGCTCTTCGACCACGTCCTCCAGGAGGTG